>NZ_JASGES010000188.1:0-36726 GCF_047606205.1 Propionicimonas sp.
CCAACGCCGAGTCGTCCCGGACCGAGCGCGGGGTGGACCGAGTCGGGGACGGTTCCCTACCCGGTCCGCCATCCCCGGAGCGAGCACGAGGTCGACCGAGTCGGGGACGGTTCCCTACCCGGTCCGCCATCCCCGGAGCGAGCACGAGGTCGACCGAGTCGGGGACGGTTCCCTACCCGGCCCGCCATCCCCGGAGCGAGCGCGAGGTGGACCGAGTCAGGAACCGTCCCCGACTCGGTCCAGAACCCACATCCCACCACCCGAAGGGACGTGAGCAGTTGCCCACAGGTGTTCGATGTGGGTTCGATTCTGTCAGACCCGGGTGTCTGACTTGATGCATGGACGCGAAGACGGCCGGCACGGTGTCGGTGGGCGAGGTGCTCACCGTGGTCGTGACGCGCCGAGGAACCACCACGATGCCCGGCACTCGGGCGAGCCCTGCTCCGTGGCCGGGGTTGCGCTCTCGGCGTACGCAGGGACGCTGCCGGGACCCTCGCTGGTAGCTTGGCAACGCAGCCAACAAGGAGGAACGGTGGAGATCAAGATCGGCATCCAGCACGTCGCCCGCGAACTCACGGTCGAGACGGACGCGACCGCGGCGCAGGTCGAGGCCGACCTGCGCAAGGCCCTCACCGACGGCACCCTCCTCGCCCTCACCGATGACAAGGGGCGCAAGGTGCTCGTGCCCGCCGACAAGGTCGCCTACATCGACCTCGGGCAGGAGAAGACCCGCACGGTCGGCTTCGGCTCACTCTGACCGGCCCCTGCGGACCAGGAAACTGCTGAGCAATCGGGTGCCGGCTGGCAGGTGCCCCGCTGGCGTTCTGCTCCTTCCTTCCTCCTCTGTGAGCGCTCCTCCTCTGTGCGCGCGAGCAGGCTCGCCTCACCCCGTCGTGGGGTCTGCGGCGCCGCGGGCCGGCGATCTGCCGCGGCCACCTCGGGGCCGCGGAGGAACCGCGATCAGCCCCCGAGCCCGGCCTTCCGCTCATCCCGCCCGGCACGTCCCCGCTCGACACAACATTGCCCAGCAGCCCCCTAGGGATCGCAGGGCGCGGGCGCGCTAGACTGGCTCCGCCGCACCCCCCATGTGCGCGCCTGCCTCGAGCGGCCCGAACGGCGCCGCCGGCGGTCCGATTCGTCTGTGCCGTAGCCGGCCGCAGACACACCAGAAGGCATGACCCTGACCGAAAACAGCATCGAGAACCAGTCCGAGGTCGACGAACGCACATTCGCCGACCTCGGTGTCATCCCCGAGATCTCCGAAGCCCTCGCCGCGCTCGGCATCGTCCGCCCCTTCCCGATCCAGGCGCTCGCCATCCCGATCGCCGTGGCAGGGACGGACATGATCGGGCAGGCCCGGACCGGCACCGGCAAGACCCTGGCGTTCGGCGTCAGCCTGCTCCAGCGCATCGCCGTCCCGACCGACCCCGAGTACGCCGAGCTGAAGGTCCCCGGCGCGCCGCAGGCCCTGGTGATGTGCCCGACGCGGGAGCTCGCGCTGCAGGTCGCCCGCGACCTCGCCGACGCCTCGTCCGTGCGCAAGGCCCGCGTCCTCACCGTCTACGGCGGTGTCGGCTACGAACCGCAGCTGGACGCCCTCGCGTCCGGCGTCGACGTCGTCGTCGGCACCCCCGGCCGCCTGCTCGACCTCGCCAACCGCCGCTCGCTCGACCTGTCCCACATCCGCGTGCTGGTTCTGGACGAGGCGGACGAGATGCTCGACCTCGGCTTCCTGCCGGACGTGGAGCGGCTGATCAGCAAGACCCCGAAGTCGCGCCAGACGCTGCTGTTCAGCGCCACGATGCCCTCGGCGATCGTCGCGCTCGCCCGCATGCACCTGAACCAGCCGGTGAACGTGCGTGCCGAGACCCACGATGCACAGCTGACCGTGCCGGACACCACCCAGTTCGTGTACCAGACCCACGACCTCGACAAGCCCGAGATCGTCGGGCGCATCCTGCAGGCGCCCGGGTGCACCCGGACGATGATCTTCACCCGCACCAAGCGGGCGGCGCAGCGCCTGGCCGACGAACTCGTCGACCGGGGCTTCGAGGCCACCTCGATCCACGGCGACCTCAACCAGGTGGCGCGCGAGAAGGCGCTGAAGAAGTTCCGCGACGGCAAGGTCTCGGTCCTGGTCGCCACCGACGTGGCCGCGCGCGGCATCGACATCACCGACGTCAGCCACGTGATCAACTACGAGTGCCCGGACTCCGAGATGACCTACGTGCACCGGATCGGCCGCACCGGCCGCGCAGGCGCGAAGGGCACCGCGGTGACGCTCGTCGACTGGGCCGATGTCACCCGGTGGAAGGTCATCAACAAGGCGCTCGAACTCGACTTCCCCGAGCCCATGGAGACCTACTCGACCTCACCGAACCTCTACGTCGACCTGGGCATTCCGGAGGGTACGAAGGGACGCCTCAAGGAGGCCGCCCCGCGTGAGCGCGACATCCACCACAAGGACCATCACAAGGACGGTCACCACCACAAGGAGCGCGGCGACCGCGCCCCGCGCGAACGGACGCGGCGCCGGCTCCGCAACGGCGAGCCGGTGGCAGGTGAGGCCGCCGACGTGGTGATCACCACCGCCGAGTCCGCCGATGCCGCCACCGTGGAGGCGGCCACCGACGGTGCGGTGACCACGGCCGGGTCCCGGCCCCGGCGTCGCCGCCGCCGCTCCGGCGGCAACCGCGAGAGCCAGCAGGTCGAAGCCTCCTGAGCGCGCACAGGCCCAGTTCACGCACGAACGCCCCGGTCCCGGACCGGGGCGTTCGTGCGTGAAGGGTCAGTAGACCATGTTCATCGCCGCACGCACCTCGGCGAGCGTGGCGTCGCCCACCTCGTTGGCACGGGCGTTGCCGCGACGCAGCACGTCGATCAGGTGGCCGGGATCGGCAGCCAGCTCAAGCCGGCGGGCCCGGATCGGTGCGAAGAACTCGTTCACGGCCTCGGTGACCAGCTTCTTCAGCCCGCCGCCACCGCCGTCGCCGATCGCCTCGGCGATCTCGACCGGGTCGCGCCCCGTGCACAGCGAGGCCAGCATCAGCAGGTTCGACACTTCCGGACGGTTCAGCGGGTCGTAACTGATGTGCCGGTCGGAGTCGGTGACGGCCTTGCGGATCAGCTTCGCCGTGGTGTCGGCATCCATGCCGATCTCGATGACGTTGCCCTTGGTCTTGCTCATCTTCGTGCCGTCCAGCCCCAGCACCGTGGACGCCTGGCTGAGCAGCGCCTCCGCCTGCGGGAACACCGGACGGGCCGGGTCGACCCGCCCGTACCGCTCGTCGAAGCGGCGGGCGACCACGCGGGTCTGCTCGAGGTGCGGCAGCTGGTCCTTGCCGACCGGGACCAGGTTGGCCTTGCAGAACAGGATGTCGGCCGCCTGGTGCACGGGGTAGGTGAGCAGCAGGCCGGACATCGGCCGGTCCCCGGTTGCCTCCAGCTCCGCCTTCACCGTCGGGTTGCGCCGCAGTTCGGCGTCCGTCACCAGGGAGAGGAACGGCAGCAACAGCTGGTTCAGCGCCGGCACGGCGGAGTGGGCGTAGATGGTCGTGCGGGACGGGTCGAGACCGATCGCCAGGTAGTCGGCCAGCATGCCGAGCACCCGGTCGTGGATCGGTCCGGTCCCGTCCCGGTCGGTGATCACCTGGTAGTCGGCGATCAGGATGTAGGTCTCGACGCCGGCGTCCTGGATCCGCACCCGGTTGGCCAGCGAGCCGAAGTAGTGCCCCAGGTGCAGGTTGCCGGTCGGCCGGTCTCCGGTCATCACCCGGAAGCCGGACGGGTCGCGCGCGATCTGCGCCTCGATCTCCGCACTGCGAGCCTCGGTGCGGCGCAGCGACGCGTCGGAGGTGGACTGGGCGAGGTCGTCACCAGCGGTGTCGGTCACGGTCGCGCTCTGGGGGTCGGACATGGTTCTCCTCGTTCGGGCCACCCGGCTCAGGCATGCGAAACGGCCGCCTGCGACGGACGGCCGTGGATGTGCGGGTCGCGGGATCGGGCCGTCGTTACGGCCGCCACCAGCTCCTCGGATGCACGGCCGTCAATCTACCACTCCTCACGCGCCGGGGCCGCCCGCGCCGGTGGGGTCAGAGGACGCCGCCGCGCTCTGCGACCCGAGCGGCGATCTCGGTCAGGACGGCCGGGTCGGTGGTGTTGCAGCCGAGGTCGTGGTCGACCTTTCCGGTGCCGTGATAGTCCGACGCGCCAGTGGCCAGCAGGCCCAGCCGAGAGGCGAGAGCGCGCAACTCGGCGCGAGTGGCGGCATCGTGGTCCTGGTGGTCGACCTCCACCCCGTCCAGCCGCGACGCCGCGGCGAACCCGGCCAGCACCTCGACGGGCAGCTGGTCACGACTCACCCGCCCCCACGGGTGGGCGATCACCGCCACGCCGCCCGCCGCCCGGACGAGGTCGAGTCCCTGCGCCAGCGGCACCGAGTAGCGCTGCACGAAGATCGGTCGGTCGTCGGCCAGCCAGTTGTCGAACGCCTCCCGCCGGTCCGCGACGTAGCCGAGCTCGATCATCGAGTCGGCCAGGTGCGGGCGTCCGACCGAGGGGCTGTCGCCGACGTACTTCGCCAGCACCTCCTCCGGGACCGGCATCCCCGCCTCCGCCAGCCGGCGCAACATGGTGGGGACCCGTTCGGTGCGGCCCTCCCTGATCTTCGCGAGCTCATCGTTCAGCGGTCCGTCGTCGGCGCGGCACCCGTAGCCCAGCAGGTGCACCGACGTCCCGTCGTGCTCGGCGGAGATCTCGATCCCACGCAGCACCTGCACGCCGAGTTCGGTTCCGGCCTGTACCGCCTCGGCCAGGCCGTCGAAGGTGTCGTGGTCGCACAGCGCCACCACGTCCAGGCCCGCCGCGCGGGCGTTCGCCACGAGCTCGGTCGGGGTGTCCGTCCCGTCGGAGACCGAACTGTGCGTGTGCAGGTCGATGCGCATCGCCCCATCCTGCCACCTCCCGCGCGCGGGACGGTCCGTGCCCGGCCGGGTCGTCTCGGGCGCAGGCCCGCCGCCTCCCCACGTGCGGGCCGGACGCGTCAGCCGAGCATGGCGCGCACCTGGGCGAGCCCCACGTTCATGCGGGCCACGTCGGCGGGGCCGTCGGTGAGCGCGCGAATGGTCGCCACTCTGGTGCCCAGGGCCGGGTCGGACGCCGCCCACTCCTCCACCACCCGCTCGGGCGTCGCGCCGGGCTCGGCGCCGGCCAGCACCTCCGCGGTGAGCTCGGCATGGGCGGCCAGCAGCTCATCGCGCAGCGCCGCGCGCGCCATCGCGTCCCAGCGGACCTGGCGCGGCAGCCCGTCCACCCCGGCAGCCAGCTGGTCGATGCCGGCCGCGACGGAGAGCCGATAGTGCACCTCCGCCACCCGCAACGGCTCCAGACCCAGCCGGTGGGCGACCTCGACGACGCTGAGCAGGGTGTGGGCCTGCCCCGCGGTGGCCATCGTCGCCGCGAGCTCGGCCGACAGGCCGGACCCCGTCCAGTGCGCGGTCAGCTCCTGTGCCGCGGCCGCCTGCCCGCCGGTGAGCAGCCGCGGCAGCTCCGGACGCAGTTGCGCGATCTCGCCGCCGTAGGCCGCGACGGCCGCGGTCACGTCCAGAGCCCCGCGCTGGTGGTGCAGCAGCCAGCGCGTGGCCCGCTCGACCATCCGTCGCAGGGTCACCCGCAGCCGGGTGGCGTCGGCGGCGGCCAGCTCGGTGTTCCGGCGCACCCGCACCTCGTCCAGACCGACGGCGAAGATCGCCCGGGAGGCGAGCTGCGCCCTCATGATGTCCGCGATCCCTGCGCCTGTCTCGGTGGACAGCCGGTGGTAGGCGGTGATGCCCTGGCTGTTCACGAACCGGTTCACCGCAACGGTCGCGATGATCTCCCGCGCCAGCCGGTGCGCGGGCATCCGGTCGGCGTAGCGGTCGCGCAGCGGCTCCGGGAAGTACTGGACGAGCCGGTCGGCCAGGTAGGGGTCGTCAGGGAGGTCGGAGGCCAGCACCCAGCGGTCCAGCGCGATCTTGGTGTACGACAGCAGCACGGCCAGTTCCGGCCGGGTCAGGCCCTCACCCGCGGCGATCCGGTCGGTCATCTCCTTGCTGGACGGCAGGTCCTCGATCGACCGGTCGAGCAGGCCGTCGTCGGTGAGCGTCCGCATCCACGCCTCGTGCTGCCCTGCGAGCACCACCCGCCGGTACATCGCGTTCGCCAGCGCCACGTTCTGGTCGACATTGTGGGCGAGCACGAGGCGGGCCACCTCGTCGGTCATGGACGCGAGCAGCCCGCGTCTGCTGTCCTCGCTGAGCCGTCCCGACTCGACCTCCGGGGCCAGCAGGATCTTGATGTTCACCTCGTGGTCGGAGGTGTCGACGCCCGCGGAGTTGTCGATGAAGTCGGTCCCGATGCGGCCGCCCGCCCGCGCGTACTCGACCCGGCCCCGCTGGGTGAATCCGAGGTTCCCGCCCTCGGCCACGCAGCGCGCCCGCAGCCGCCCGCCGTCCACCCGGACAGCGTCGTTGGCCTTGTCGCCGGCCTCGGCGTGTGACTCCGAGGCGGCCTTCACGAAGGTGCCGACCCCGCCGTTGAACAGCAGGTCGACCGGCGCGCACAGGATCGCGCTGACGAGCTCGTTCGGGGTCAGCTGCACGACCTCCTCCGGCAGGCCGAGGACCCCGCGCACCTGCGGGCTGACCGGCACCGATTTCGCATCCCTGCGAAACACGCCGCCGCCCGGCGAGACCAGGGACGCGTCGTAGTCGGCCCAGGTCGAGCCGGGCAGCGCGAACAGCCGCTGCCGCTCGGCGAACGAGACGGCGGGGTCCGGGTCGGGGTCCAGGAACACGTGGACGTGGTTGAACGCAGCGACCAGCGACATCCGGTCCGAGAGCAGCATGCCGTTACCGAACACGTCGCCGGCCATGTCGCCGATCCCGACGCAGGTGAACCCGTCGATGGCCGGGTCCAGGCCTAGGTCGGCGAAGTGTCGTCTGACCGACTCCCAGGCGCCGCGGGCCGTGATCCCCATGGCCTTGTGGTCATACCCGCTGGAGCCGCCGGAGGCGAACGCGTCGCCCAGCCAGAAGCCGCGGCCCACCGACACCTCGTTGGCCAGGTCGGAGAAGGTCGCCGTGCCCTTGTCGGCCGCCACCACGAGGTAGGGGTCGTCGCCGTCGTAGCGCACGACCCGCGCGGGCGGGACGAGCCGACCGGCCACGATGTTGTCGGTGATGCCGAGCAGCGCGTCCACGAACAGCCGGTAGCAGGCCCTGCCCTCCGCCTGCCATGCCGCGCGGTCGGAGGGGTCCGGCAGCTGCTGGGGCACGAAGCCTCCCTTGGCCCCGCTCGGCACGATCACCGTGTTCTTGACCAGCTGCGCCTTGACCAGGCCGAGCACTTCCGTGCGGAAGTCCTCCCTGCGGTCCGACCAGCGCAGGCCACCACGCGCCACCGCACCGAAGCGGAGGTGGACGCCTTGCACGCGCGGGGAGTAGACGAACACCTCGAACGCCGGCCGCGGCTCCGGCAGCAGGGCGAGGCGGGCGGGCAGCAGCTTCAGCGCCAGGGTGTCGGTGCCGGTGAAGGCGTTGCTGCGGACGCTGGCGTCGATCACGGCGAGGAAGGCCCTCAGGATGCGGTCGTGGTCGAGGCTCTCGACGGCGTCCAGCTGCGCGAGCAGGGCGGCGCGCCGCTCGGCGTACGCCGCAGCCCGCTCCTCGGTCGTCGCGTGGGCCTCCGGGTCGAACCGGTCGGCGAAGGCGGCGGCAAGGCCGGCGGCGAGGTCGGGATGGGCGTTCAGGGCGGTCGCCAGGTAGGGCTGGCTGAACGGGACGCCGGCCTGCTGCAGGTAGCGCGAGATGGCACGCAGCCAGCTGACCTGGTGCCAGTCCAGGCCCGCGGCGACCACCAGCCGGTTCAGCGCGTCAGCCTCGCAGCGTCCGGTCACCGAGGCGACGAAGACGTCCATGAACCGCTGCCGGATACCGACCGTGCGGGCGCGCGCGGCCAGGTCGGCGGGAAGCTTCAGCCCGAAGTCGTAGACCAGGACGCGCCGGCCGCGCAGGTCCCAGTTGTAGGGGCGCTCGTCGACCACGTCCGCGCCGAGGACCGCCAGATGCGGCATCACCTCGGTCAGGGACATCGCGCGGCGGGTGATCACCTTCAGCCGCACGTCGGAGGGGTCGGACGGGTCGTGCGGGGAGAACAGGCACAGCCGCAGGTCGTCGTCGTCGACCAGCTGGTTGGCCAGAGCGAGGTCGGCGACGGCCGCGGACGGGGAGTAGTCGGCGGTGTAGGCCTCGCTGAACTCGACCCCACGCTGCTCGCTGGGCAGGGCGTCGACGAGCGCGACGAAGTCGTCCTCCCAGCTGCGGGCCGCGGCCGCGATCTCGCGGGCGATCAATTCGCCGTCCGGGTCGGTCGGCGCGTCCGCCGCCAGCCTGATCACGAAGAACAACCGGGTCAGCACCGATTCGCTGACCAGGGTGGAGAACTCCACCTCCACACCGCCGAGCCGCTCGGTCAGGATCTGCTGGATCCGCAACCGGGTGGTGGTGTTGTAGCGGTCCCTGGGCAGGTACACCAGCGCGGTCGCGAACGCCCCGTAGCGGGCGCGGCGCAGGAACACCCTTGCCTGTCGTCGCTCCCGCAACCCCGCGACGGCGGCCACGATCGGTGCGAGTTCGGAGACCTTCGCCTCGAACAGTTCGTCGCGGGGATAGGTGGCGACCACCTGGCGGACGGCATTCCAGCCGTGCGAGTGCGGCTCGAAGCCGCACCCCTCGAGCAGTTGGCGTGACTTGGCGGCCAGCAGCGGGATCGTGGCCACCGACTCGGTGTAGGCCGCGGCGGCCAGCAGCCCGAGGAAGCGGTGTTCGCGGACCAGGCTCCCGTCGTCGGCGTAGTGGCGGACCGCCACGTGCTCGAGGTGGACCGGACGGTGCACGGGCGAGCGGCGCGGATCCCTGACCAGGACCAGCGGGTCGCGCTCGTCCGCCGCCGGGACGGTGACGGCGTCCGGCTCGGTGACCCCGGTGAGCAGGCCGAGGCCGCTGCCCGGCACCGGGACCAGACGGCCCCCGTCCCGCACGTAGTCGGCCGCGCCGAGGAAGACGAAGTTGTCCGCGGCCAGCCAGTCCAGCACCGCGACCGCCTCGTCGATCCCCGGTCCTGAGCGGCCGCGCAGCTCCTCCGCCGCCGCCCTGGCGCGGGCGACCATGGGCTGCCAGTCGCCGACGACGACGTCGAGCACCTCCAGCGCCGTGCGCAGGCCGTCCGACAGAGACCCGGCGAGACCCTCGGCCGCCTGCCCGAGCGGCGGGTAGAGCTCCAGGGCGATCCACGACTCGGCGACACCGCCGGCCCCGGCGGCGAGGTCGACCAGGCGGCCCTCGGCGTCCCTCGCGACCCGGAGTTGCGGGTGGTACAGCCGGCGCAGGCTCCAGTCACGGCCGGTGAGTTCCATGGTGACGGTGTCGACCAGGAACGGGCGGTCGTCGGTGACGAGGAGGGCCAGGGTGGACGTGTCGGCGCCGACGCCGGGCACCTGCCCGGGCGTGATCACCCGGACCAGGTGTTCGCCGGGCCGTCGGACCCGACCGAGTTCGAGGTGGGCGGTGACGGCGGCGGCGAGGGCGGCCGGGTCGATCCCGACCAGGTCCGGCTCGGCGACGGGCTGGAGGTAGGCGGTGACGAGGCGGGAGAACATCGGATCGCCCGACTGCCCGCCCTCGGTGACGCTGGTGAGGGACTCACGCAGCCCTGCCGAGACGCCGGGCACGAGACTGGACACGCCTGCTCCTTCGCAGCTTGAGACCTCATCCACCCTATCCACGCCAGAATGGGCGGCATGGAGATACACGCCACGAACGACTTCGCCGCGCCCGTACCCACGGTGTTCGCGATGCTCACCGACCCGGTCTTCCTGCGGGCGGTGTGCCTGGCGACGGACCCGCTCGAGCACGAGGTCACCGTGGACGGGCTGCGCACCTCCACGCGCCGCGTGATGCCGACCCCCTCCGTCGTGGCCCGGCTCGCCGGCCCCCGGATGGCCGTGGTCGACGAGATCAGGTGGGAGCCGGGCACGTCGGAGGGGGGACGTCGGGGGGCCGCGCAGATCAGCGTCGAAGGCCTGCCGGCCGAACTGACCGGGGTGGTCACCCTGCGTCCCGGCGGTTCGGGATCGGTGCTGCACTACGACGGCGAGCTCTCGGTGAACGTCCCCTTCCTCGGTCCGGGGCTGGCCAGACAGGCCGCCCCGCTGCTGCTGGAGGCCCTGGAGATCCAGGAGCGGGTCGGGAAGGAGTACCTGGCGCGCTAGGAGACTGCTGAACAATCATGTCCCGGCTGCGGCGCGCCGGATCGGGCGATCTGCAGCGGCCACACCTTGGGGCATAGGGCTAGGAGACTGCTGAGCGGTGCTGTGCCGAGCCGGGACTGCCGGCACCTCAGGGATCGGCGGTTCCCGGGACCCCCGGCGGGCGCGCGTTCACTCCACGCAGAGGCAGAAGGGGTGCCCCGCCGGGTCGAGGAACACCCGGAAGGTCGTTCCCGGCTGCACCTCGGCCCTCGTGGCGCCAAGGGCGAGCACTGCCGCCTCGCCGTCGTCGAGGTCGTCGACCATGACGTCGATGTGCATCTGCTGCGGGACGTCCTGGCCCGGCCACTGCGGCGCGCGGTAGTCCTCCACCTTCTGGAAGGAGAGGCACTGACCTTCAGCGGTGCGGACGTCGGCCCAGCCGTCGTCGAGTTCGACCTTGCCGTCGAGCATCGCCCCGTAGAACTCGGCCAGCACCGCCGGGTCGGGGCAGTCGAGCACGACGCTGGGATACCTTGCGATGGCCATGACCCAGCGTAGGCCGAACCCGCCGTGGGCTGCACCCGTCCGGATGTGCGTGTTCCCGTGCCCGGACGAGAACGGCCTCCCGCTCCGCAGACCGTGAGCAGGAGGCCGTTCTCGCCGACGCGGGCCGGACGGGTTACTTCGACAGCAGGATCAGCTTCGGCTGGCCGCCGGTGGAGACCACCTTCACCGTGCCGTTCTTGTAGACCTTGACCGTGGCCGACATGGCCCTGGCCAGGTTCAGCCGCTGCCAGGACCCGGGAGCGGTGCCGTGGGTGCTGGACCAGGTGGTGTCCAGCGGGTGGCCCGAGCGAACCTCGGTCTGCGCCAGCACCGAGATCCGCTGGGTGCTGGTCAGGGTCGGGAAGGTGGTCAGCAGCAGGCTCTCCGCACCGGCGGGGACGGACGCCTTCTGCCTGGTCGAGGAGGTCGCGGCGAACCCGTAACCCATCCGTTCGGTGTACACCTTGACCGCCGAGGCGCGGTTGGTCACGATCTGGCTGGTGCCACCGGGGATCTTCTTCCCGCCGTAGGGGTTGTCGGTGTACGGGGTGTCGGAGGCGATGCACCTCGCCAGCGTGTTGCCGCACTTGCTCTCCAGGTAGCTCACCAGCTCGGCACGGGCCGGCTCCAGCACCTGGGTGCGGAAGGCGCCGTCCGACCAGCGCGACGCGAGAGCCATCTCACCGTTCATCCGGCCGCCGATGATGTCCAACGCGTAGTGGACGCCGAGGACGATCCGGTTGTTGCCGGCCTCGGAGGAGCGAGCCAGGATCTGCGGGGCGAGTTCGGGCAGCAAGGTGGCCAGGGTGATACCGGCTTCGTAGGCGGTCGTGGTGTGTCCGCTGGGGAACGCCCCGCCGGTGCAGATGCCGGCCGTGCCGTAGCCCGCGTCCAGCGACACGTCGGTGGACGCGAAGGCGTGCGTGGTGTCGGTGGTCGCCGCGACCCGGGTGATCTTCAGGTTGCCGGTCGAGTCGGTCCAGCTCCTGCCCTTGCGGATCGCCGTCAGCGAGGAGCCGTTCACCGCACTCGGCGCACAGGCGTCCTCGTCCCCGGCCACCTTGGTGGCGCTCGGGTCCACCTTCAGGAAGGGACGCGGGTAGCTGAAGGTGGCCTTCGCCGTACTGGTGCTGACGTAGGCTCCGGTGGTCCCCGTGGAGCTGTCCACCAGGGCGCTGGTGAGCGGCAGGTCGCCGGCGATCCGCCCCTGGGCGTAGATCGCGCCGAGCTTCTTCCCCAGCCCGTCCGCGATCGAGATCGACTGGTCGTACCCCGAGCCGTCGGAGTTCTTGTAGGCGGCGTTCTGCAGCGCGCGGAACTGCTGGCCGGAGGTGGCGTTCTGGTTGATCCAGCTGGTCACCCGGTCATTCCACTGCAGCGCCTTGGTGTTCTTCACCGTCCCGTGCAGGTCGTTGGTTCCCGAGGACTGCCACAGGTCGCTGTAACCGGACAGGCCGGCGACGAGGTTCGGCTTGGTGGCGTCGCTGTCGTAGCCGGCCGCCTGTGCTGAGGGTGCGCCGGAGGAGGCCAGCAGCGCGATGACCGCCGCGGCGGCGATCCCGCGCAGCAGCGGGAGCCGCCGGGTGCGGGCGGATGCGTGTTCGAGGGGCATGGAGTCGGTCGCCTTCTTTCGATCAGGGGCCCGGACAGCCCCGGACCCAGATGGCGCCTCACACGCTAGGAAGGCGATCTGTCCAGTTCCCTGCGCACAACCGACCCGAGGATGAACGCCGCATGACGTGCGGGAGTGAGCACCGCGACGGACGGGATGCAGGCCACAGCACCCCGGGATCCGGTCAGGACGGGCTGCGGCCTACGTCACCGTCGGGCTGAAGACATGCACCTTCGCCCCGATCGGGGTGTGCCGGAAGATCCAGATCGCATCGGTCAGGCTGCCCACGTTCACGCAGCCGTGGCTCGAGCCGGCGTAGCCCACCGCGTGGAAGCCGGGCGAGTAGTGCACGTACATGTCCGGGTAGAACATCACGCTGTAGGGCATCGCGCCGGAGCCGTAGTTCTCCGAAGGCGGGTCGACCTGCTTGTCGTAGACCTTCCAGGTGCCGTTGGCGGTGCCGTAGATCCGCCACACGCCCTTCTTCTGCTTCTTCTTCTTGAGGTAGTTGTAGCCGCCGACGCGCACCTTGACGGTCTTCTTGACCTCGCCGTCCTTGAGCCAGAACAGCTTGCGGTGGGCCTGGTCGACGCAGATCACGACGCCCTTGGTCAGACACTTCTTCGGCAGCACGGTGGGGACGACCGGCGCCCTGGATGCCAGTGCCAGCCAGGTCTTCTTCGCGACGATCCCGGTCGCGGGCAGGCCGCGGGAGCGCTGGTAGTTCAGGATCGCGTTGGCCCCGGAGGTCTGGTTGATCCGGCTGGTCGTCGCCCACGGGTAGTACTTGGCCGCCTTGAGCTTCCTGATCACCAGCAGCGCACACGCCCCCGACGAGCCCGGGCCAACGGTGGTCGTGCGGCAGTTCTTGAACTCCTTCCGCGTCTTGGCGCTGAGCGCCTTCCACGGATCGGTGGGCGTGGGCTTCGCTGTCGGAGTGGTGGTCGGTGTGGCTGTCGCCGTCGGCGAGCCGGTCGGGGATGCGGTGGCGGTCGCGACCCCTGTCGGGGAGGGCGTGACCTGCTCCCCGGCGGGGCCGAACGCCCCTTGCGTGGGCGACTCGGGAAGAGTGCGGGCACAGCCGGACGCGACGAGCATCGCGGCCACGGCGACCGCCGCCAGGGCGCGCGGCCACGTGCGCCGCTCGGACGGGAGGGTCGGGCTCATGGGGTCCTTCCGCACTGTTTCGCCGGGGACGGGACACCGTCGCGTCCATCCTGACCAGGAAAGGGTACCTGCCACAGGTGAACACGAGGTTTCCGGCCTGCGCGCAAGGATGCGTGTCCCGGCCGCGGGAACCGCGGGCCAGTCCTCTCCCCCAGCCGGAACAGCAGGGTCGGCGCCTCCTCACTGGAAGTCCCGGGAGGAGTGGGTGACCATGATCGGCAGTGCCTCGAGCTGGTCTGCCACCACGTTCACCACGCTCTCCGCCGAGCGCTCCAGGGCGCCGCGGACGACCAGCGCCGGAGAGGACCGGGCCACCTTCCGGTAGCGCTGCCACACCCCCACCGAGCAGACCACGTTCACCAGGCCGCCTTCGTCCTCCAGGCTGAGGAAGGTGATGCCGGACGCGGTCGCGGGACGCTGGCGGTGGGTGACCAGCCCTGCCACCCGCACCCGGCGACCGGGCTCGGCGGTGGCGAGGTCGGCGGTGGCCAGCACCCCGCGCGCGGTCAGGTCGGCACGGAGCTGGCCGATCGGGTGCTCTCCCGTGCTCACCCCGGTCGCCCACAGGTCGTCGGCGAGCAGTTCCGTCGGGGTCGGGTCGTCGAACAGCAGCGGTTGGGCCGCCACCACCAGCGTGCCCGGCAGCGTCCCCGGCTGGTCGAGCGCCGCGCTGCCGGCGCGCCACAGCGCCTGCCGGCGGCTGAGCCCCAGGCACTCCAGCGCCCCTGCCGCGGCCAGCGCTTCCAGCTGGTCCTGCGCCAACCCCGTCCGCCGGACCAGGTCCTCCATGGACGCGTACACCCCGTGCGCGTCGCGCTCCGCCACGATCCGCGTGGCCACTCCCTTCCCGATCCCACGGACCCCGGCCAGCCCCAGCCGCACGGCGAGCCCTGCGTCTCTGCGATGGGAGGCCGCCTCGTCCGGTGAACCGGGGTCGAACGGTTCCACGCGCGGCTGGAGGTGATCGAGACAGGACGCGCGCGGCCCCTCGCCCGGCGTCCTCCCCTCGTGCCCCTCCACGGCCTCCAGCACCGCGTCCACCCCCGAGCGGGCGAGGTCGGGACGCTGCACGTCCACGCCGTGCCGCTTCGCGTCGTTGACGAGGGTGGACGGGGAGTAGAACCCCATCGGCTGCGCGCGCAGCAGGCCGGCCAGGAACGCGGCCGGATAGTGCAGCTTCAGCCAGCTGGACGCGTACACCAGCAGCGCGAAGCTCAGCGAGTGCGACTCGGCGAAGCCGAAGTTCGAGAACGCCAGGATCTGGGTGTACAGGTGCTCGGCGTGCTTGCCGACCAGCCCGTTGTCGGCCATGCCGGCGAACAGTTTCTCCTTCAGCGACTCGATCCGCTCCAGGCCCCGCTTGGAACCCATCGCCCTGCGCAGCAGGTCGGCGTCCTCGCCCGTGCAGTTCCCCACCGCCATCGCCATCTGCATCAGCTGTTCCTGGAACACGGGCACGCCGAGCGTCCGGGACAGCACCGGCTCCAGCAGCGGATGCGCGTAGGTGACCGGCTCCCTGCCCAGCTTCCGGCGCACGAACGGGTGCACGGCTCCGCCCTGGATCGGACCGGGACGGATCAGCGCGATCTGGATCACCAGGTCGTAGAACCGCCGCGGCTGGAGCCGGGGCAGCAGTCCCATCTGGGCGCGGGACTCGACCTGGAACACCCCGATCGAGTCGGCCCGGCACAGCATGTCGTAGACACCGGGCTCCTCCTTCGGGATGGTGGCCAGGTCCCAGATCTCCCCTGTCGCGCCGGCGACCAGGTCGAAGCAGTACTGCAGCGCGGCGAGCATGCCCAGCCCCAGCAGGTCGAACTTCACCAGCCCCATCCATGCGGCGTCGTCCTTGTCCCACTGGATCACGGTGCGGTTGGTCATCCGGGCGTGCTCGATCGGCACCACCTCCCCCACCGGTCGCTCGGTGAGCACCATCCCGCCGGAGTGGATGCCCAGGTGCCGCGGCGCCTTCAGCAGCTGGGTGGCCAGGTCGGCCACCTCGGCGGGGATCCCGTGCTCGTCGGCGGCCAGCGACGACCCCCACCGCTCCACCTGTTTGGCGAACGCGTCTCCCTGTCCCGGGCTGTAGCCCAGCGCCCGGGAGATGTCGCGGACGGCGTTCTTCGGCCGGTACTGGATGACGTTGCACACCTGCGCGGCGCGCTCGCGTCCGTACCGGTCGAACACCCACTGGATGATTTCTTCGCGCCGGTCGGAGTCGAAGTCCACGTCGATGTCGGGCTCCTCGTCGCGCAGGGCCGACAGGAACCGCTCGAACGGCAGGTCGTAGGCGATCGAGTCGACGGCGGTGATGTTCAGCAGGTAGCACACCGCCGAGTTGGCCGCCGAACCACGCCCCTGGCACAGGATCTTGCGCCGGCGGGCTTCGGCGACGATGTCGTGCACGATCAGGAAGTAGCCGGGGAAGTCCTTGGCCTCGATCACCGCCAGCTCGCGCTCGATCCGCGCCGCGCCCGCGCTGGTCAGGTGCGGGTAGCGCACCGGGACGGCCTCCCACACCAGGTGCCGCAGCCAGCTCATCGGGGTGTGGCCGTCGGGCACCTCCTGCTTCGGCAGGGCCGGCTTCGCCCTTCGCAGCGGAAAGGCCAGCTGGTCGGCCACCTCGACCGTGCGGGCGACCGCCCCGGGGTAACGGGCGAACCGGGCGGACATCTCCGCCCCCGACCGCAGGAACGCCGTCCCTGCCGCGGGCAGCCAGCCGTCGAGGGCGTCCAGGCTGCGGTTGGCGCGGACGGCGGCGACGGCCTGGGCGAGGAGGTGCCTGGCCGGGGTCGCGTAGTGGACGTTGCCGGTCGCGATCACCGGAAGTCGCCGGTCGGCCGCCAGCGCGGCCAGCGCATCGTTGCGCGCGGTGTCCAGCGGGTGACCGTGGTCGGAGAGTTCCACGAACACCCGCTCCGCCCCGAACCGGTGGACGAGGCCGTCCAGCTCGCGCCCCGCCGCGTCCGCCCCACCAAAGGCGAGCGCCTGCCGCACGGCACCCTTGCGGCAGCCGGTCAGCACCACCCAGTGGCCGTCGGCCTGTGCGGCGAGGTCGTCCACGTCGTAGACCGGACGGCCCTTCTCGCCGCCGCGCAGCTGACCCTGTGTGATCGCCGCCGCGAGCCGGTGGTACCCCTCCTCGCCCTCGGCCAGCACCAGCAGGTGGGAACCGGCCGGGTCGGGCCGACCGGTCTGCGGCGCGGGCAGGTCGAGGGACAGCTCCGCACCGAAGACCGTCTTCAGCTGCAACGACTCCGCGGCCTCGGCGAACCGGACGATCCCGTACAGCCCGTCGTGGTCGGTGACCGCCAGCGCGTGCAGCCCCAGCCTTTCGGCCTCCTCGGCCAGTTCAGCCGGCCCGGACGCCCCGTCCAGGAACGAGAAGGACGAGTGCGCATGCAGTTCGGCGTACGGCACCGCGTCGGCCGGACGCTCGATCGACGGTGGCTGGTAGGGGCCGCGCTTCCACGACGTCGGGACGTCCTGCGCCGGCACCGAACCCAGCCGCTCCGGCGTGCTGAGGGTGCGTTCCAGCGTCCGCCACGTGACCGGCGGGTTGTTGAAGCCCATCAGTCGTACCGCCCCTCCGCCCACCAGCGTCCGGCCTGCAGCACCAGCAGCCAGGCCGTGCCCGTCCCGTCGACGACCTGGAACCGGCTGGCCCGCCGATGCCGGACGGGGTCCCAGGAGCGCTCGTCGATCGGCCACGGTCCCGCCCAGCCGATCACCGTCCGCCGCTCGCCCTCCAGCAGCAGCGCCGTGGGCACTCCCCGCAACTGGTCCCTGTCGTCCAGTCCGACCGGGGCCCCGTCCCTGGTCAGCAGCTGGGCCGGACGAGGCAGGGTGAACACCGCCGACGGCAGCGGATCGGGCAGGTGCCCCGGCCACGGCGGGTCCTCCGCCGCCGTCGCCCCCGGCGTGGCCCGGGATCCCTGCCGGAGCCGGGGGGTCGCCGGCAGGGCGCTCATCGGCCGGTCCCCCCAGGAGACGAGCTCCTGCCGCTCGGCGAGCCAGCGTCCGCCCCCGATCCGCGGGGTGACGACGCCGTCGTGGCCGAGGATCGCCTGCACGCGGGACAGCACGTGGTGGACGCGTTCGTCCGTCCCCGTGCCGAACAGGCCGGGCACGTGGTTGGCGAGCGCGTCGACCACCAGCGGTTCCAGCCGCACCCCGGTGACGGCGCTGTTCAGGCGGCTGCCCGCCGCGGCCTGGAGCTGCCAGCGGAGGCGGTCGACGACGGCGGGGGCGTCGAACACTCCCGGCGTACCCCAGCTGCGGGCGACCAGTTCGTCCAGCTCCCCGGTGACCTCGATGCGCAGTTCCGTGCAGGCCAGGCCGGCGGCGGACAGACCGGCGATGAACTCTTCCACCGTCGCCCGCGCGGTGAACGCCACCTGGTCGATGAGCGCCAACGGCGGCTCGAACCCGATCTGGCGGGACAGTTCCGGCGGGGAGGTGCGCGCGGCGACGACGCTGGGGTCGGCCCCGGACGCCAGGGTGTGCAGGCGCTGGCCGTGGCGGCCGAAGCGGTCGCGGACAGCGTCCGCCCCGAGCGCCGCGAAGGCGCCCAGGGTGTGCACCCCCAGCCGGGGCAGCAGTGCGGACAGCGCCTCGTCCCCGAGCCGGGTCACCGGCAACGGGGCGAGGAAGGCCGCACCTTCCCCGGGCGGGACGATTCGCACGGGATCTCCGGCGTAGGCGGCCTGCAGGGCGGTGAACCGGCCGTCGGCGATCCCCGCGCGTCCGGTCGTGATACCCAGGGACGTGACCACCGCCTCCAGCAACACCTCCGCCGCCTCCGCCTCGCTGCCGACGTAGCGCGCCAGTCCGCGCGGACGCAGTGCGCACGCTCCCGGCCGGATCACCTGCACCCCGGGTGCGATCTCCTCGATGCACTCCAGCACGGGGTCGAATTCACGGGCGTCCCTGACCTCGTCGGCCGGCAGCACCAGCAGCGCGGGGCAGCGCGCCTGCGCCTCCCTGCGACGCTGCCCGGTCACCACGCCCTCCGCGGACGCCTCCTGCGAGCAGGCCACCACCCGGTTGGCGGCCACCACGGCGATCGGCCGGCTCGCGTCCGCCCCCTCCGCCAGCGCCCACGCCGTCACCGCCCAGCCGGGAAACCACAGCACCAGACACCGCTCCCCACCACAGACGCTGCCGGAACTCGTCCGCGCCGCCGCGATTCCGGCAGCCTCTGCATCTTTCGGCAGCGTCTGCGCCACAGGCCTCATCAGCCCACCGCCCGCAGCGGGGCCGGCTGCACCAGGGGAACCGACGGCACCCCCGCCAGCCGGCCGTCCGGAGTCGGCAGCACCAGCCGCGCGCTGCGCGGAACCGGAACCCGTCGGGAACTGACGGTCACGGTCACCTCGCGGCTGGACAGGTAACCGAACCCGTCGCCCAGGCCGCTCCAGCGGGCCTCCTCCAGGGTCAGTAGCGCCTCGGCCCGTGGCCACGGCCCGTGCACGAGTAGTACAGAGCCCCGGTCCCGCAGCCGGGAGCCCAGCCGGGCCGCGTCCGCCTCGCGCACCCGCCCGACCGGACGGACCACGACGACGGGCACGGCCTCCAGCAGCGCGGCGGTGACGGCCAGCCACTCCTCGCCCGGATCGGGGACGAGTGCGAGCCGGTCCAGCGCCACGCCGGCGTGCCCCGCCGCCTCCGCCCCGAACTCGGGGACGCCCACCACCCCGCACCAGTGCCCGTCGGCCGACGGCCCGGCCAGGAGGGCCAGCAGGAGAGCGCCGGACGTGGCCAGCGAGTAGGCGGACCCGGGCTTCAGCCCCCCGTCCAGCAGCCCCGCCAGCTCGACAGGGACCGGGAACGGCGCCGGCCGCACGCGCGCCTCCCGGACGGCCATCTGTGCCCGCAGGCGTTCCAGCAGCTCACCCCTGGCGAGGTCGGTCGCGCGCTCCACTCATTGATGATCGAACACTCGTTCGATTTGGTCAAGGTGGAAGCCGCCCCACCCGGTCAGGGGAGGGCGAAGCTGCTCAGCCCGCCCGCTGCGCGTCCACCGCCGCGCCCTGCGCGAGGCTGATCCGCTGCTTGAGTTCGACAGCCCAGACGGCCTGCTCGGTACGGTCGCGGACGGCGCTGATCACGTTCATCACCTGGGTGTCGGACCGGTAGCGGACCGTCGCCCTGCGGGCCTCCTGCGGTGCGAAACCTGCCCCCGCGAGGGCCACCGCCAGTTCCGGCTCGTCCGGGTGAACCCCGGCGTCGAGCCACTGCTGCACCTCCGGGGCCGTCAGACCGCTGGCTCGCCACGGCTCGGCGACGGCCTGGACGTGGTCCAGGGTCGCCCCTTCGGAGAAGAACACGCGCTCGTAGTCGTCCAGCGACTCCCTGATCGCCCCGGCCGCGGACGGGTCCGACCACCGGCGGATGACCGGCTCCCGGCCCTCACCCCGCGGACGCGGCGCCGGCGCGGGCACGTAGGCGTCCAGCATTCTTCGCAGCAGATATTCCTGTTCGGCGTCCACGCCGATCCCCCCAGATCCGGCCGTCCCCCCGAACGGCCACAGCGAGATTGTGGCGCCCCGAGGGGGCATCGCACCAGTGGCACGCCGTGGATCGGGCTCAGGACTCCGGCAGCATGTGGGGGTAGCCGGTGGAGGTCGGCGAGATCAGGTTCTCCTTGATCGCGCGGGGGCTGGTCCAGCGCATCAGGTTCCACATCGAGCCGGCCTTGTCGTTGGTTCCCGAGGCCCGGCCACCGCCGAACGGCTGCTGGCCGACGACGGCGCCAGTGGGCTTGTCGTTGATGTAGAAGTTGCCGGCGGCGTGCCGCAGCACCTGGGCGGCCTTCTCCACCGCGGCCCGTTCGGTGGCGAAGACGGCTCCGGTGAGCGCGTACGAGGAGGTGTCGTCGATCAGAGAAAGTACTTCATCGTACTTCGAGTCCTCATAGACGAAGATCCCGAGGACGGGCCCGAAGTACTCGGTGGTGAAGATGTCCTGGTGCGGGTTGTCGGATGTGATCAGCGTGGGCCGGACGTACCACCCCTCACTGGCGTCATATCTGCCGCCCGCGACGATCTCCGCGTCTCCCGAGGACCGGGCCCGCTCGATGGCACCGGACAGCTTCTCGAACGCGCGGGCGTCGATGACGGCGGAGGTGAAGTGCGAGAAGTCGCGGACGTCGCCCACCGACAGCGCCTCGACCTGCCCGACCAGGTCGTCGCGGACCCGGTTCCACAGGCTGCGCGGCAGGTAGGCCCTCGACGCGGCCGAGCACTTCTGACCGGAGTACTCGAACGCGCCCCGCAACAGCCCGGCCACCACGGCCGCAGGGTCTGCAGAGGGGTGAGCGACCACGAAATCCTTGCCACCGGTCTCCCCTACCAGGCGCGGGTAGGCGCGGTAGCGAGAGATGTTCGAGCCGACCTCTCCCCACAGGCCCTGGAACACGCGGGTCGAGCCGGTGAAGTGGATCCCGGCCAGGTGAGGATCACCGAGCACCACGTCCGACACCTGCGCACCGTGTCCGGGCAGCATGCTGATCACGCCCTCGGGCAGGCCGGCCTCGGTCAGCAGCTGCATCCAGAAGTGCGCGGCGAAGGTCTGGGTGAGCGCCGGCTTCCAGATCACCGTGTTGCCCATCAGCGCCGGCGCGGTCGGCAGGTTGCCGGCGATCGCGGTGAAGTTGAACGGCGTGATCGCGTACACGAACCCGTCCAGCGGCCGGTAGTCGAGCCGGTTCCACACCGCCGGGGAGTTGATCGGCTGGTGCGCCATCAGCTCGCGGGCGAACGCCACGTTGAACCGCAGGAAGTCGATCAGTTCACAGGCGGAATCGATCTCGGCCTGCTGGGCGGTCTTGCCCTGGCCCAGCATCGTGGCGGCGTTCAGCAGGTCCCGTCGAGGTCCTGCCAGGAGTTCGGCTGCCCGCAGGAAGACCGCGGCCCGCTCGTCGAACGGCGTGGCCGCCCAGTCGGCCCTCGCGCGACCGGCGGCCGCCACCGCCGCCGCCGCGTCATCCGCCGAGGACTGCCGCACCCGCGCGAGCAGGGTCGAGTGATCGGAGGGCATCCGCACCTCGAGCACGTGCTCGGAGGCGTCCCCCACCGTCCCGGCGACGACAGGAGCGACGTCCACCGGTTCCTTGGCGAGCCGGGCGAGTTCCGCCTTCAGGCTCGTCCGCTCCGGGCTGCCGGGGGCGTAGCTGCGCACCGGTTCATTGACCGGCGCCGGTACCTGGGTGATCGCGTCCACCCCCCGACTCTAGCGCCGCCGGCACCGTCCGCTCGCCCGGGAGCATCTCCGGCACGACGCTCGTGGAACTCGCCGGAAATGCCCCCGGAGCGTCGGCCACCGGACGCTCCCGCAGGGGGCCGGCTCAGCTGGCCGCGGCCTCCTGGCGGCGCTTCTTCGCCGCTTCGACGGAGGCGCGCAGCGCAGCGACCAGGTCGACGACCTGCGCCTCCTGCGGCGCGGCCTCGGGCGCGGGCAGCTCGACCCCCTCCAGCTTGGCCTCGATGACCTTCTCCAGCGCCTCGCGGTAGTCGTCGGCGAAGGCCTCCGGGTCGAAGTCTCCGGACAGCTGGTCGATGAAGGAGCGGGCCATCGCCACCTCCGCCTTGCTCACCTTCACCTCGCCCTCGGGGGCGGCGAAGGCGGAATCGCGCAGCTCGTCGGGCCAAAGCATGGTGTGCATGCGCAGCACCTCCCCCACCGGCCGGATCAGGGCCAGGGTCTCCCGGGAGCGCAGCGCCACCTTCACCACCGCCGCCTTGCCGGTCTCGGTCAGCGCCTCACGCAGCAGGACGTACGGCTTGGTGCCGACCTTCTCCGCCTCGAGGAAGTAGGTCCGGTCGAAGTAGGTCGGGTCGATGTCGTCCACGTCCACGAACTGCACCACGTCGACCGTCTTGCCGTCGGCGGCAGGGAGGTCGGCGAAATCGGACGGCTCCAGGATCGCCAGGCGGCCGTCGGCGGACTCGTAGCCCTTCACGATCTCCGCGAAGGGCACCTCCTCACCGCAGACCTCACAGACCCTCTTGTACCGGATCCGGCCCTGGTCGGCCCGGTGCACCTGCCGGAAGCTGATGTCCTTCTCCTCGGTGGCGCCGTACACCTTCACCGGGATCGTGACGAGCCCGAACGACACCGCGCCCTTCCAGATCGACCTCGGCATCGCGTCCTCCTCGCCTCCACGTCCCGGTCCGGGACGTCACGTGCTCAACCGGTACCCAGCTGGCGCCATTCCCCCGCGCCGTGCCACAGCAGGTCCGCCTCCGCGAGCAGCCGGACCACCTCCGGGAGATCCCAGGCCTGCGTGAGCGACAAGCCTGCCGCAGCGGAGGCCGCCTCGGGAAGCCCCTCCGCGTCCGGGGCGTCCGCGAACAGGCTCTGCACGCTCGCCCAGGCGAGGTCGGGGACGGTGACGCCACCGAAGTCTGGGTCGGCGGTCGTGTCGGGCCGAGGGGAGCATTCGACGACGGCGACCAGCCGGTGACCGGTCGCGGCGAGGGCCGCGATCGACGCGACCAGCGCTGCGATGTGCTCGGCCTCCTCCTCGTCCGACGGGGCGAAGGCCGACCGCAGCCCCGGGGTGACAGCGTAGCCGGGCCGTGGCCCGGCCAGGATGCCGGTGTCCGCCCAATCGGCGAGCTGGTCGGGGCTGATCGGGACGAGTACGAGCGCCATCAGAGCTCCTCCCGCAGCGCGGCCAGTTCGGCCCCGACATCCCTGGCCCAGTGCGGCAGGGGCGCCACCGCCGTCGCGCCCAGCGTGACCCGACCCCGGTAGCTCGTGATCGACACGTTCACCTGTTCGTCGTCGGTGGTCGCGGTGAGCGCGTACACCTGGCGCAACCGCGCCCTGCCCAGGTAGCGGTTCCCGGTGGGGCCCGGCACGTTGCTGATCGTGATCGTGTGCGGACGTCCGGCGGCGACGGTGCCCGCGGCCACCGCGTGCAGGGTGGGCGGGGCGAATCCGGCCAGCTCGATCAGGTCCCGGGCGGGCACGCTCACCCCGGTGTCGATCCTCGCCCTGGTCAGGGTGGCCAGCGTGCGCAACCGCTCACCGGCCGAGGATGCGCCGGCCGGGGATGCGCCGACGGGCAGGCCGAGCCAGGACGGTGCGATCCGGCATCCGATCGCGCTCTCCAGCACGGCGGGCTCCTGCACGGCCAGCGGCACCAGCGCGACGGGGTCGGCCAGCTGCCGCCGGTTGTCCTCCAACCAACCACGGACGCCCGCGCTGGCCAGCGCCAGCAGCAGGTCGTGGGTGGTGCACCCGTGGCGTCCACGGAGGTCGGCCAGCACGTCGAGGTCGACCTCGACGCCGGCGACGTACTGGGGCCTGGGGCTCGCCGCCAGCGTGCGGACCGCGTTCTCCACCATGCCGAGCAGGCCGGTCGCGGCACCGGTCACCATCCCCAGCGGATCGGCGAGGCCGGTCACGATGTCGGCCAGGCCGGGGGGCCGGGCGTCCTCGGGCACCCAGCCGGTGGCCGGCGCACTGACCGGAGCAGGCTCGGTGTCGAACAGTTCCTGGAGCAGGTGGACGTTGTCGTAGCCGTCCACGAGGGCGGGGTGGACGCGCATCACGAGCGCCTGCGTCCCGGGAGCGATCCCTCCGACGAGGGTGGCCTGCCACAGCGGGTGGGTGCGGTCGAGCGGCTCGGTCAACCGTGCCGCCAGCCAGTCCTCCATCCGCTGCCCCGCGGCCAGCGAGTCGGTCCGGACGTGACCGGCAACGCTGAAGGTGGTGTCGTCCACCCAGGCGGGCATCGGCCAGCCGCCGACCAGCCGGCGGAACCTCGGCGCGTACTCGATCCGATCCGCCATCCGGTCGATCAGCTCGGCACGGGTGAGCGGGCCGGACAGCATCGCGACGACGGCCTGCTGCCACGGCTGCGACTGCTGGTCGCGGGCGAGCAGGGCCGCCTCGGTCACCGTCACCGGCTCACTCATCGTGGTCCCCGCAGAACTCGGTGGCGTGCGCACCGGGGTCCCCACGGAGTTGTTCGGGGGCGCGCTGCGGCGGAGCAGAACTCCGTGGGGTGTTCACGCGTCCACCCTACCCAGCCGTCATTCGACCAGGTACGCCGGCGCCGGTACGCCCAGGTCCTGCCAGACGAACCGCGGAATCCGGCCCAGCCAGCCACGCAGGGTGGCCTCGCAGCCGTCGACGACCAGCAGGTCGTGCTGGCGGACCTCGAAGCTGACCACCTGTGCCTGCACGGTCCACCCGCAGGGACGGGTCGCGAGCAGCCACTCCATCATGCGCGGGTGCGTGACGTCGGAGGCGAACTTCGCCTCCGACGTCCGCACGGTGAAGGCGGCGTTGAAGTCGCTGCTCTCGAACCGGACCTTGGGGCCGACGTGGCCGCCGTTGAGCGAGATCGACGGCAGCGCGAACGGGAGTCGGAATCCGCACACCGGTTCGGAGTGGAGGTCGGTCTCGGTGCGGGTGTGGATGTGGCCCTCGGAGTCGGTCTCGGTGACGGTGCGGTCGGTCTTCCAGTGGTGGGTGAACGCGTCCATCCGGATGCCGTCGCGCAGGCCACGGACGACGTCCTCGGTGCGGTGTCCGTAACCGCCGGACGTCACCGGGTACTGGTCCAGGACGCTGTCGTCGACGCCTACCCAGGCCCAGTCGGGATGCCCGTAGTACGCCGATGCCGGGGCCGCGGCGACCTGCCGGCTGCGCAACGCCCCGCTCGCCGCCACGACCTGGGCGATCGGGTCGAGACCGGCCAGGAATCCGGCCAGCCGCTCGGGATCCTTGGGTGCACCGGCGGCCACGAGATGGTTGCCGTCGACACCGAGGTCGATCCTGCCGGCCGCCTGGCCGAACGTCCGTGCCGCCGGACCGAGCGCCGCGAGCAGATCGGCCGCGTACGAGGCGTCCCCCGCGATCACGCGGACGCCCTGGTCGTCGGCCTGGACGAGCTCCTGGCCACCGACGCCGATCCCGACCCGGTCCACGCCCTCTCCGCAGATGAACGCGTCCGGCAGGCAGAAGGGCAGTTCCAGCGCCGCGACGCGTCCGGAGAACCGTGGGCCCTCACCGGTGTAGTCGTACTCGAACACACGGAACCCGACGCCGCCGGCGGTCGTGCCGCTGACGAGCTCGTCGATCGACCTGCTCAGCCCGAGCGCGAACGGCGGCGCGTGCAGATCCGAGACCGCCCCCAGCGTCGGCCGCGAGTCGTGGGACCAGCCCAGGGCCTTCACCCGGGCGAGGTACCTGCGGCGGCGCCACAGCAGCACCCCCGCGACCAACGCGCCGACGGCGACGACGACTCCCACCCACAACCATGCGCTGTGCATCAGTGCCCCCTTTGCGCACAGGCTAGGGGTCCGGAGCCCGAACGGCGGGATCCGGATTGAATTGGGGACGGTTCCTCATTCGGTCCACCCGCCCGCGCCCCCGAGAACGGACCGAGAGAAGAACCGTCCCCAACCCCCGAACGGACCAAGAGAAGAACCGTCCCCAACCCCCGAACGGACCAAGAGAAGAACCGTCCCCGACTCTGTGACCGCGAGTTCTGGGGAGTTGTCCACAGATGTGGTCCCACCCTCTTGTCGGCGACGGGGGCGGCAGGCGCACAGTGGCACCATCCCACCGAGGAGGTGCCATGGATCCCACCCTCGCCCGCTGCCGACCCGCGCCGGCCTCACGCCCGCCCGCCGTACCCCTCGTGGAGCCGGTCGTGTTCCCTGCGCCCGACCAACCCGTCCTGCCGTGGGCTGTCGACCCCCACGTCGCGGCACCGGGGACCTCGCTCGATCCGGCGCTCCGCCAGCTGGCGACCTCGTTGATGTCCGCGCTCGTGGAGGTGCTCTGCGGGCAGCGCTCGGCGCTCCAACTCGAGCTGTGGGCCGAAGCCGACGTCCTGGCCCTGCTGGAACGCCTGCGGGCAGCCCGTCCCTGGTTCGGCCTGCGGCTGCACTCGGTCCGTGTCCAGGCGCCGCACGACGACGCACTGGAGGTGTCCGCACACCTGCGCACAGGGAACGCGTCCCGGGCGGCCGCCCTACGGATCAGTCGCCGCAGGGGACGCTGGGTCGCCACCCACCTGGTGATCTCACTGGACGCGGGCGTCGTGCACAGGGCGGGCTGGATCAACCCGCTGGCCAACTGACCGGTACGAGAGAACCGCCCCCTCGTACGATCTGGCTGCGAAAGCCCGTCCCCTCGTGCCGGTCACGCCGGGGACGGTTCCTTCGTGCCGGTCAGCTGGAGCGTCCGTGGCAGAGCTTGTACTTCTTGCCCGAGCCGCAGGGGCAGGGGGCATTGCGGCCCACGCCGGCGAAGGGATCGGCGGTCGCGGTCTGCGTGCCCGACTTCCTGGCCTCTCCCGACTCGCTCGGCGCGGAGTAGGCCATCGGACGCGCCGCCTTCGGCTGGAGGCCCTTCGCCTTCAGGGCCGGGCGCCGGGTCAACGCGGGCTCCTCGGGTGCAGGGACGACGCGCTTGTCGAAACCTTCCTTGCCGAGGTCGGGCAGGTCGTCGTCGGGCCCGGACTCCAACAGGCCGGCGGCCGTCACCGGCCTGCCATTGGCCCCGGGAACCAGGCCGACCTGCGGCGCGGGTTCCACCTGCACCTGCAGGTTGAACAGATAGCCGACGACCTCCTCGGAGAAGGCCTCCATCATGGCGTTGAACATGTCGCCGCCCTCGCGCTGGTACTCCACGAGCGGGTCGCGCTGGGCCATCGCGCGCAGGCCGATGCCCTCCCGCAGGTAGTCCATCTCGTAGAGGTGCTCGCGCCACTTCCGGTCGAGCACGGTGAGCAGTACCTGGCGCTCGAACTCGCGCATGGTCTCCTCGCCGAGCGCCTCGGTGCGCGCGTCGTACGCCTTCTGGGCATCGGCCTGGAAGTCTTCGACCAGCTGCTCGACGGCCAGGTCGGCGCGGCCCTCGTAGTCGGCGATGTCCAGCGTGACCGGGTAGAGCGTGCGCAGCTGCGTCCACAGCGCCTCGAGGTCCCAGTCCTCCACGAACCCCTCGGTGAGGCCGCGGACGTACTGCTCGACCACCGTGTTGACGGTGGTGCGCAGCTGCTCGGAGACGTCGGTGCCCTCCAGCACGCGCCGGCGGTCGCCGTAGATCGCGTGCCGCTGCCGGTTCATCACGTCGTCGTACTTCAGGACGTTCTTGCGCATCTCGAAGTTCATCGCCTCGACCTGCTCCTGCGCCTGCTGGACAGACTTGGAGACCCGGCTGTTCTCGATCGGCTGGTCGTCGGGCACCTTCAGGGTCTGCAGGACCCAGTCGATGATGTCGGACTTGAACAGCCGCATCAGGTCGTCCTCGAGCGAGAGGTAGAACCGGCTCTCGCCCGGGTCGCCCTGGCGGCCCGACCGGCCGCGCAGCTGGTTGTCGATGCGCCGCGACTCGTGGCGCTCGGAGCCGACCACGTAGAGGCCGCCCAGTTCGACGACCTCGTCGTGCTCGTCGGCGACCTGCTTCTCGATCGCCTCCAGGGTCTCCGGCCACGCGGCCTCGTACTCCTCGGCATGCTCTACCGGGTCCAGGCCCTTGCCCTGCAGCACCTGGTCGGCGAGGAACTCGGGGTTGCCGCCCAGAATGATGTCCGTCCCGCGACCAGCCATGTTGGTGGCGACGGTCACCGCGCCCCTGCGTCCGGCCAGGGCGATGATCGCCGCCTCGCGCGCGTGGTTCTTCGCGTTCAGCACCTCGTGCTTGACCCCGGCCTGCTTGAGCAGCTTCGAGATGATCTCCGACTTCGCCACGCTCGCGGTGCCGATCAGGATCGGCTGGCCGGCCTCGTGGCGCTCCACCACGTCCGCCACCACGGCGGCGAACTTTGCGGTCTCGGTGCGATAGATCAGGTCGGCGTTGTCCCTGCGGATCATCGGCTTGTTGGTGTCGATCGGCAGGACACCCAGGCCGTAGATCTTCTGGAACTCGCTCTCCTCGGTCTTGGCCGTGCCGGTCATTCCCGCGAGCTTGTCGTACATGCGGAAGTAGTTCTGCAGTGTGATCGTGGCGAGCGTCTGGTACTCGTCCTTGATCTCGACGTTCTCCTTGGCCTCCAGCGCCTGGTGCAGGCCCTCGTTGTACCGGCGGCCGACCAGGGTGCGCCCGGTGTGCTCGTCGACGATGAGCACCTCACCGTCCATGATCACGTAGTCCTTGTCCCGCTTGAACAACTCCTTGGCCTTGATGGCGTTGTTCAGGTAGGAGATCAGCGGCGTGTTGGCCGACTCGTAGAGGTTCTCGATGCCCAGCCGGTCCTCGACGGCGGTGATGCCGGGCTCGAGGACGGAGACCGTGCGCTTCTTCTCGTCCACCTCGTAGTGGGTGTCCCTGGACAGGCCGCGGACGAGCTTGGCGAACTCCGGGTACCACGAGGAGTTGTCCTCGGCGGGGCCGGAGATGATCAGCGGCGTGCGGGCCTCGTCCACCAGGATCGAGTCGACCTCGTCAACGATCGCGTAGTGGTGGCCACGCTGGACGCAGTCGCTCAGGCTCAGCGCCATGTTGTCGCGCAGGTAGTCGAAGCCGAACTCGTTGTTGGTGCCGTAGGTGATGTCGCAGGCGTAGGCCTCGCGCCGCTCGGCGGGCGTCATCGCCGACAGGATCGCGCCGACCTTCAGGCCGAGGAAGTGGTGGATGCGGCCCATCTGCTCGGACTGGAACTTGGCCAGGTAGTCGTTCACCGTGACGACGTGCACACCCTTGCCGGACAGGGCATTGAGGTAGGACGCGAGGACCGCGACGAGGGTCTTGCCCTCACCGGTCTTCATCTCGGCGATGTTGCACCAGTGCAGGGCGGCGGCGCCCTCGATCTGGACATCGAAGTGCCGCTTGCCAAGCACCCTCCGGCTGGCCTCGCGGACGGTCGCGAACGCCTCCGGCATGATCGAGTCCAGGCTCTCTCCGTTCTCGATCCGCTCCTTGAACTCCGCGGTCTGGCCGCGCAGCTCCTCGTCCGACATGGCCTCGAAGTCCGGCTCGATCGAGTTCACCTGGGCGGAGACGACCTTCAGCTTCTTGAGCTGGCGGCCTTCGCCCATGTGCAGCATCTTGTCCAGTAGACCCACGGTTATCGCTTCCTGATCGCGCGGCGGCAGCGTCACGCGTCAGCGCAACGGCTTCCCCATCCTACGCGAGGCCCCCAGCCCGCCGCGCGCGGACCCGCCTCAGTCGGGCTCGGTCTCCCCCAGCTCGGAGTCCTCGATGTGCGTCGGGTCGAGCACGCGCTTGAGGAACACCTGCGTCCGCTTCTCGCGCGGCGCGGTGATCAGCTCGGCCGACGGGCCCTCCTCGACGATCACGCCGCCATCCATGAAGATCGTCCGGTCCGACACGTCCCGGGCGAACAGCATCTCGTGGGTGACCACGATCATCGTCATCCCCGCCTCGGCGAGGTCGCGCATCACGGCCAGCACGTCGCCGACCAGCTCGGGGTCCAGTGCTGCGGTCGGCTCGTCGAAGAGCATCACCTTCGGGTCCATGGACAGGGCCCGGGCGATCGCGACGCGCTGCTGCTGACCGCCGGAAAGCTTGGCAGGGTGGTAGTCCATCCGGTCGGACAGCCCGACGAGTTCGAGGTTCTTCCTCGCGATCTCGACGGCCTCGGCCTTCGACCGCCTGAGCACCTGGCGCTGGGCGATCACGCAGTTTCCGAGCGCGGTCATGTTGGGGAACAGGTTGAACGACTGGAACACCATGCCGACGTGCGTGCGCACCTGGTTCAGCTCGACGTCCGGGTCGGTCATCGCCGCGCCGAGCAGGGTGATCGAACCGCCGGTCGGCTCCTCGAGCAGGTTCACGCAGCGCAGCAGGGTCGACTTGCCCGAGCCGGACGGCCCGATCACGCAGACGACCTCGCCCTGCTCGACGGTCAGGTCGATGCCCTTGAGCACCTCGTTGTCGCCGAAGCTCTTGTGCAGGCCGGTGATCACCACCGGGGGCTGCGCGGAGTCCAGGTCCGGGAACAGGTTGGTGCTCATCGCTTGGGATCCAGCTTCTTCTCGAGCAGCCCGACCAGCCAGGTCAGCGGCAGCGTGACGATCAGGTAGGCGAGGGCGGCCATGAACAGCGGCGTCGCGTTGGACGTCGTGCTGAGAGCGTCTCTGGCGAACGTGGTGAGCTCCTTGTCGAACACCCCCATGCCCACGATGAACAGCAGCGAGCTGTCCTTCAGCAGCATCACGAACTCGTTGGTCATCGGCGGGATGACGATGCGCATGGCCTGGGGCAGCACGACGAAGAACATGGTCTGGCCTGAACCCATGCCGAGCGAGCGCGCGGCCTCGAGCTGGCCAGGGGGGACGGCCTGGATGCCAGCGCGGATGATCTCCGCCGCGTACGCGCCAGTGACGAGGGTGAGGCCCAGAATGCCGGCTCCCACACCGCCACCCGGTAGCTTGAACCCGAAGGCGATAGGCACCACGAACGCCGCGCTGAACAGGGTCAGCAGCGCAGGGATGCCCCGGAAAAACTCGATGAACACGATGGCGAACCAACTGAGCGGCCCGCCGGCGACCTTCATCACGGCCAGCAGCACCGCCAGGATCGAGCCGAGGATGAAGCTCGCGAAGGTGTACAGCAACGTGTTCTTCATCGCGATCGTGACGATCGCCGGCCACATCTTGGCCGCGACCTCCGCGTTGAAGAACTGGTGGCTGATCGTCGGCCAGTCCGCCATGACGACGACGCCGACGATGAAGAGGATTCCGACCGCGTAGGACGCGAACCGTCCCACGCGCTGCCTGACGGTGGGCCTCAGATACGGGAGGATGCTCAACTCACGTCCAATGGTCGTCGGGTTCGGGGGCCGGGAGGCGACGTCCCGGCCCCCGAGGGATCAGCCGAAGTACTTCTTGTACAGCGTGTCGTAGCTGCCGTCGGACTTCATCGCCGTCAGCTGGTCGTTGATCGCCTTCTGCAACTCGAGCTTCTTGCCCTTGGCGAAGGCGAAACCGTAGGACTCGTCGGTGTTGTACGTCTCGACGATCTTGTAGCTGGGATCCGCGACCTCGTGGGTGTGGTTCACCGGCTGGTCCTGCAGGATCGCGTCGATCTGACCGGCCTGGATGGCGGGCCACAGTTCGCCGTCGGACGGGAAGTCCACGATCTCGGCCGTCGAGGGCGCGTTCTTCGTCGCGTAGGACTTGCCGGTGGTGCCCTTCTGGACGCCGATCTTCTTGCCCGCGGTGCCGGCGAGGTTCGTGATGCCGGAGTCGGTCTTGACCAGCAACGACTGCAGCGAGTCGTAGTACGGGTCGGAGAAGTCGAGGTTCTGCTTGCGCTCGTCGGTGATCGTCATCGCCGAAGCGGCCAGGTCGCACTGGTTCGCCACCAGCACGGTGCCGGACTGGAGGGCGTCGAAGTCGGAGTCGATCACAGCCAGCTTCAGGCCGAGCTTCGTTGCGATGGCGTCCATCAGGTCGATGTCGAAGCCGCTGTACCCGCTGGCCGTGGTGGCGTCCTCCACCTCGAACGGAGCGTAGGGGACGTCGGAGCACACGGTCAGGGTGCCTGCGGTGACGAGCTGGTAGTCGACCGCGGGAGCAGTGGAGGAGGCGGACTCCGAGCTGGCCGGGGCGGCCGGCGTGCTGGAGGTACAGGCGGTCAGTGCGAGCGCGATCGCGGCCACGGAGGCCGCCACGGTCATGGACTTCTTGACGAGCATGAGGTGGACTACTTTCTCGAAGAGATCGGGCTTTCCCCGGGATGCGGAACGACCCGTGACGCTACCCACCCCGTGTGAAGGTGGCGTTACACTACCCCGCCCCGGACGGCTCCATCATCACGATTTCACTACGAAATGACCTCCCGGCCGGGGAGCGGCACATCGCGGACGGCCCGCAACGCTCCGGCCAGGTCGCCCCTGTCCTCCACCGCGATGCCGGCCAGCCCCAGCCAGTCGGCCATCCGGCGCAACTCCGCGGCGAGCCGGGCGGCCGTCTCCCCCTCCGGCGCACCGTCCTCGCGCCACGCCGACTGGACGCGCAGTGCCCCGGCTCTGCGGTCAGCCTTCAGGTCGACCCGGGCGGCGATCAGCTCGTCCATCACGAACAGGTAGACGTAGTAGCCGTGCACCCGGTCGGCCTTCGGGGTGTACAGGCCGATCCGGTAGTGGGTGCCGAACACCTCCAGCAGCCGAGCGCGGTCGAACACCAGCGGGTCGAACGGGGCGACCAGAGCGTCCACGCGCACGCGGCGCGGGCGCGCCGCCTCCGCCCACAGGTAGGCAGGCCCCGACCAGCCGCGGACGCCGACCCGCTCCACCTCGCCGGAGGCGACCAGGCGGTCGAGCGCGACGGAGGTCCGGGCGCGGTCGGTGTAGAAGTACTCGGCGAGCCAGGTCGGGGTGAAGACCCCCAGTGCGGCCGCCGCACGACGGGCCAGCGTGAGCCGTGCCTCCTCCTCGGTCGGCGTGGGGGTGGCGAGGACGGCCTGCGGCAGAACCCGCTCGGGCAGGTCGTACCGGCGCTCGAACTGGCTGTTGCGTCCGGCGCTGGTGAGATCGCCGACCGCGAACAGCCACTCGCACGCGTGCTTGACCGCCGACCAGTTCCACCAGCTCCCCCTGGTGCGCTGCTCGTCGTGCTCGACCTGCCGCGCGGTCAACGGCCCCCGCTCGGCGACCTGCGCGTACACCTTCTCGACCAGGCCAGGGTGGTCGGCGAGCAGGCGCAGGCTCCAGCCGTCCGGACGCTCCCGGCGAGCCTCCATCCGGAACCTGAGCGTCGGCTGCAGCTGCACGTCGAGCAGGCACGCGGCGTGGCCCCAGAACTCGTAGACCCGCCGCGGCGCGCGGTTGCCCGCCCGATCGAGCAGGCCGCGGTCGTAGGGTCCGAGCCGGGTGAACAGCGGCATGTAGTGCGCGCGCACACAGACGTTGACCGAGTCGATCTGCAGCTGGCCGAGCCGGCCGACCACACCCTGGAGCTGGCGGGTGCCCGGCTCGCCCTGCGGACGGCGCCCCAACCCCTGGGCGGTGAGCACGATCCGGCGGGCCTGGGCAGCGGTGAGTTCGGCGGTCACGGCGCGAGCCTAGCGACGCCCTCCGACATGCCCAGGGCGCGCCGGGCGGACGCCTCCGCGCCCCCGCGCCCGGATCAGGCCGTGGCCTGCTGGTCGGCGTCCACGTTGAGGTGGATGACGCCGTAGTCGTAGGCCCTGCGGCGGTAGACCGCGCTCGGCGCCCCGGTCTCCGCGTCCACGTAGAGGAAGAAGTCGTGGCCGACCAGCTCCATCTCGTCCAGCGCCTGCGCGAGGGTCAACGGGACCGCGTCGAAGTTCTTCTCCCGCACGACCAGTGGCCCGTCGCCCTGCACCTCGAGCCCCGCGATCTTGCGGATCTCCGGGCGCACGTCGTCGCTCTCGGAGGTGACGCCCTCGACCACGTCCACGACGCTGCCGGAGTTGCGCAGGCCCCGGTGGGTCTTGCGCCGGTCGGACGCACGCCGCAGCTGCGACTTGAGCCGGTCCAGGGCGTGGTCGAAGGCGACCGTCTTGTCGTCGGCCGAGGCCTCCGCGCGCACCACCGGTCCGCGGCTGCGCAGGGTGATCTCCACCCGGGTCGACTGGTCGGGCTGTCGTTTGTAGCCGTAGGCGGAGACCTGCACCTCCACCCGCATCACCCGGTCCTTCAGCTTCTCGATCGAGGCCATCTTGTCCTCGACCCGAGCGCGGAAATCGTCAGGGATCTGGCAGTGCCGGCCAGTAACCAGGACGTCCATGTCTACCTCCTCGGTCGGTGCCGCAAACCGCGTGCGGCTTGCCCAAACAGCAAAGGCACCCGCCCGGCTCCCCGTCCGCGAGGACTGGTTACTGGCCTTGGTGCCATAGCCCCAACGTAGTCGGGGGACCGCCAGTTTGCCAGCGCTTCGCGCTGTGTTCTTCCTGTGCCTGCCCTGGCGCCGCAACCAGCCTGTAACACGCCCTAACCGGCCCGTAACACCGGATGAATCGGGACGTAACAGGCCTCGGCCACCCTTTTCGCCATGATGTTGGAACTCAACTCCGGCGACACCGCCTGGATCCTCACCAGCGCCGCGCTCGTGCTGCTGATGACCCCCGGTCTCGCGCTCTTCTACGGTGGCATGGTCAGGGCCAAGAGCGTTCTGAACATGATGATGATGAGCTTCATCTCGATGGGGGTCATCGGCGTGCTGTGGGTGCTCTACGGCTACAGCATGGCGTTCGGGAACTCCGTGGGCGGCCTCGGCATTATCGGCAACCCGCTGGAGTACGCGGGCCTGCAGAGCCTGCTGCTGGACACCGGCGACACCTACCCCGGCCTCGCCTTCGTCGCCTTCCAGGCCTGCTTCGCCATCATCACCGTCGCCCTGGTCTCCGGCGCCATCGCCGACCGCGCCTCGTTCGGCGCATGGACGCTGTTCACCGTGCTGTGGGGCACCTTCGTCTACTTCCCCGCCGCGCACTGGGTGTTCGCGTTCAGCAACGACGACGGCACCGTCATCGGCGGCTGGATCGCCAACGTGATCGGCGCCCTGGACTTCGCCGGCGGCACGGCGATCCATATCAACGCGGGCACCGCCGCGCTGGTGCTGGCCCTCGTCCTGGGTCCCCGAATCGGGTTCGGCACCAAGCCGATGCGGCCGCACAACATGACCCTGGTCATGCTGGGCGCCGCCCTGCTGTGGTTCGGCTGGTTCGGCTTCAATGCCGGCTCCGCGGTGTCGGCCGGCCAGCTGGCCAGCCTCGCCTGGGTCAACACGCTCGCCGCCACCGCCGCCGCCATGCTCGCCTGGCTGATCGTGGAGAAGGTCCGCGACGGCCATCCGACCTCCCTCGGCGCGGCGTCGGGTATCGTCGCCGGCCTGGTCGCGATCACGCCCGCGTGTGGTTCGGTCAGCCCGATCGGAGCCCTGTTCATCGGCGCCATCGCCGGCGCGGTCTGCGCCTGGGCGATCAGCCTGAAGTACAAGTTCGGCTACGACGACTCGCTCGACGTGGTGGGCGTCCACCTGGTCGGCGGCCTGATCGGCACCCTGCTGATCGGCTTCTTCGCCGACCCGGCGACCTCCGGCGACCCGGCCAGCCCGGCCGCGTCCGGACTGTTCTACGGCGGCGGTTTCGACCAACTCTGGCGGCAGGCCGTGGGCGCCTTCTCGGTGATGATCTTCTCCTTCGTGATGACCTACATCATCGCGTTGATCATCAAGCACACCATCGGTTGGCGGATCAGCCCGGCTGACGAGCTGTCCGGCATCGACCTGGCCGAACACTCCGAGGCCGGCTACGACCTCAGCCCGGTCTACTACACCAACAAGGTGCAGCGCACCCTCGTGCTCACCAAGGACGACCTCGACGAGGCCGCGACCAAGACGGGAGCTTCCAAGTGAAACTGGTAACCGCGATCATCCAGCCCGAGATGCTGGAGACCGTGCAGAAGGCGCTGGTGCGCCACGGTGTGGGCGGCATGACCATCAGCGAGGTGTCCGGCTACGGGCGCCAGCGGGGTCACGTCGAGGTCTACCGCGGTGAGGAGTACACCATCGACTTCATCACCAAGGTTCGGCTCGAGGTCCTGGTCGAGGACGACGAGGCGGAGGCGCTCACCGGCGTCATCGTCCAGTCGGCCCGCACCGGGCAGGTCGGGGACGGCAAGGTGTGGATCGTCCCGGTCGACACCGTCGTCCGGGTCCGCACCGGTGAGAGCGGCAGCACGGCGGTCTGACCCGTTCCCAACATCATCACCCCAGGGGGCGCCCGGTTTCACCGGGCGCCCCTTCTCATGCCCGTGCGTGGCGTGGCGGCCACCGTCGCCGCAGCGGCCGGGACGGCTCCCGCGGCAGCGCAGGCCCGGACCGCCTCGACCAGGGTTGCGCCTGTCGTGACGATGTCGTCCACCACGACCACCCGCCCGCACGGTGGGCTCCGCGCGGCGAAGGCGCCGACCAGATTGGCCAGGCGCTCTCCCCCGTCCAACCCGGACTGATCCTCCGGCCGCCGGAGGATCCGCAGTCCAGGCCACACCCGCACCACCAGCCCGGCCGCCCCGAGCCGGGCCGTCGCGACCCTCGCGAGCGCGAGGGTGAGGTCGAGCCCGCGGTCAGCCACGTGCGCCGCGACCGTGGGCACCGGAACGAGCAGGACGGGCAGCGCGCTCCCGCCGGCGAGCACCGCGGCGGCGACCGCCGCG
>NZ_JASGES010000189.1:0-26644 GCF_047606205.1 Propionicimonas sp.
GCGGGCCCCGCCCGTCAGCCCGGTCACCCCTGAACGGGATTGGGGGACGGACCAGCGAACGGGAAAAGAACCGTCCCCTGAATGGATCGGGGACGGTTCCTTTCCCGTTCGCTGGTCCGTCCCCTTTGTCGTTCAGGGCAGGGGGCTGGGACGCGCGGGTCGGCGGCGTACTCCGAAGCGGTCGTCGCTGCCGGCGGGGTCGTCGGCCCTCGCGGCGCCGAGTGTGCGCTGGCATCGGGCGCCGGACGACCGGGCCGACGCGTTATACCCCAGGGGGTATATGGTGGAGCTGTGAAGACGGTGATTGTCGGTGGGGTTGCGGGTGGCATGTCGGCGGCGACGAGGTTGCGGCGGCTGGACGAGGACGCGGAGATCGTGGTGCTGGAACGTTCCGGCCACGTCTCCTTCGCGAACTGTGGGCTGCCCTACTACGTGGGTGGGATGATCGCGGACCGCGACGCCCTGCTCCTCCAGACGCCGGCGAGCCTGGCGGCGCGGTTCGGGATCGACGTGCGCGTCGATCAGGAGGTGACCGAGATCGATCGCTCCGCGAAGACGGTGGCGGTCAGCGACCTGCGCACCGGCGCTCGCTACACCGAGACCTACGACCACCTGGTCCTCGCTCCCGGCGCGACGCCCTTCCTGCCGCCGGTGCCCGGGATCGAGCGCGCACTCACCCTGCGCGACGTCGCCGACACCGACCGGCTGGTCGCCGCCGTGGAAGGGGAGCTGGCCCGTCCCGAACCGGCGGCGGTGATCATGGGCGGCGGCTTCATCGGCGTCGAACTGGCCGAGAACCTGACCGGACGCGGCCTCGCGGTCACGATCGTCGAGCTGGCCGACCAGGTGCTCGCCCCCCTCGACGTCGAGCTGGCGGCGCTGGTCGAGAAGCACCTGGTCGCCCATGACGTGACGGTCATGACCGGGACGTCGGTGGCGGAGGTGGGCGCCGACGTCGTCGTCCTCTCCGACGGACGCCGCCTGTCGGCCGGGCTGGTCGTGGCCGCGATCGGGGTCCGTCCGGAGACCGGACTCGCCGAGGCCGCGGGGCTCGACCTCGGCGAACGGGGCGGCATCCTCGTCGACGACCAGCAGCGGACCTCCGATCCGGCGATCTTCGCCGTCGGCGACGCGGTGGTGAAGCGGGACGCCCTCACCGGCGGCCAGGCCCTGGTGCCGCTGGCGGGACCGGCCAACCGTCACGGCCGGCTGGTCGCCGATGTGATCGCCGGTCGTCCCGTGGTCGCCGGGGGCGTGCAGGGCACGGCGATCGTCGGCGTGTTCGGTCTGGTCGCCGCCGCCACCGGGTGGACGGAGAAGCGGGCGCGGGCCGCGGGCCGGAGTGTCCGACTCTTCCACACCCACCCGGCCAACCACGCGGGCTACTACCCGGGCGCGGAGTCGATGAGCCTGAAGCTGGTGGTCGACGCCGAGACCGACGCGATCCTCGGCGCCCAGGGGGTCGGCGGCGCGGGCGTCGACAAGCGGATCGACGTGCTCGCCACCGCGATCAGGAGCGGCGTCACCGCGTCCGGGCTGAGCGACCTGGAGCTGTGCTACGCGCCGCAGTTCGGGTCGGCGAAGGACCCGGTGAACATGCTGGGGTTCATCGCGGAGAACCTCAGGGACGGCCTGGTCGACACCGTGCAGTGGCACGAGGTCGCCGCGGAGGTCGCGCGGGGCTGCCGGCTGGTCGACGTCCGTACTTCAACGGAGTACGCGAAAGGCACCGTCGACGGGGCCGTCAACATTCCGCTCGACGAGCTCCGCTCGCGGCTCGACGAGGTTCCCGAGGACGTGATCGTGCACTGCCAGGTGGGCCTGCGCGGGTACCTCGCCGCCCGGATCCTGATGCAGGCCGGAAAGCGGGTGCGCAACCTGGACGGCGGATACCGCACCTGGGCGCGGCTGTGAACCCCGGCGAGGCGGCCGTCCGTCTCCAGGGTGTATGACTCTGTACGAGATCGGCGGGCCGGACGGAGTTGCGCCGCGCGGGAGCGCTTCACTGGACCTGCAGGTTCGGGCATCTGGGCGGGGGAGCCGATGCAACGTCGAACCGCACGCGGAGGGGGTCCGCGGCCACGGCGTTGGTCGCAGCAGTGCTTCCGTGCGGCCGGCGCGATCGGCCGCCGGCCACGACCTGGTCTGCATGTTGTCTGTCTGCCGGCCCGGTGATCCCGGTCCGGCCACACCCCGACAGGAGCACTGTGCAATTCCAGCCGACCCGTGCGGAGCTGGCGGAGCTGGTCAACCAGGCACGCCTCGACCGTCACATCTCGATCCGCTCGGCGGCACGCATCGCGGGGGTCCCGCCGGCCACGGCCCAGGGCTGGCTCGCCGGCCGGCACTTCCCGACGCCGGCCCTGCGACCCAAGTTCCTGGTCCTGGTCGACGCACTGGGCCTCAGCGACCACGTCCACCCCGCATTGTGGTTCGAGGAGATCGAGGCGACCAGGAAGGCCGAATAGGCGCATCCGGGCGGAGCCACTGACACAATCGCAGCATGCCCTCCGCAGCGAGCCGCCAGGAGTTCGCCGCACTGGTGAACGAGGCCCGGTGCCGGCAGCACCTGTCCATCCGCGCGGTCGCGCGGATCGCGGACGTGCCCGCGACCACCGCGCAGGGCTGGCTCAACGGCAAGCACTTCCCCACCCCGGCGCTGCGGGGGAACTACCTCAAGCTGCTCGAGCACCTCGGTCTCACCCATGCCGTCCCGGCGGACCTGTGGGACGACTCCTGGGACGGGCTGGCGTCGCTGAAGTCGGGCACCTCTCCGTACCTGGGCCTGCGTGCCTACCGAACCGGTGACCGCGACCTGTTCTTCGGACGATCCGAACCGAGCGGCCGCCTGGCGGCGGCGGTGCGCGAGCTGGGCGAGCGAGACGGGACCGGGATGGTCGCCCTGGTCGGGGCCTCGGGCAGCGGCAAGTCCTCGGTGCTCGCCGCCGGCCTGCTGGGCCGCGAACTGCACGGGGGCGAACTGGCCGGCTGGACGGGGACGTCGGTCGAAGTGATCCACCTCCTGGCCGATCCTGAGCCGGCGCTCGCCGGAGAGCCGAGGCGCCGGCTGGTGGTGGTCGACCAGGTCGAGGACGCACTCTCGCTGCCTCCGGAGCCGCGCGCGAGGTTTCTCGACGCCGTCACGGCGCTCGCGACCCGTGCGGTCGTCGTCCTCGGCGTCCGTTCCGAGGCGTTCGCGTCCGCCGCGGCGGAGCCTGCCCTGGACGCGGCGATGTCGAACCCCGTCCTGCTCCCCGCCATGACCAGGCAGGAACTGACCGAGGTCATCGTCCGTCCGGCCGAGGCGCTGGAGGTGGCGGTCGAGGACGACCTCGTCCGGCTGCTCCTGGAGGAGTTGGCTCCGACCCCTGGCGAACGGGTCGCGCCCGGGACGCTGCCGCTGCTGTCGAACGCGCTGCTGCTGATCTGGGCCGTGGGCAACGGGCGCAGGCTCACCCTGGCCGACTACCACGCCGCCGGCGGCATCGCGAGCGCGGTCGAGCGCCTGGCCGAGCAGGTGTACCTGTCGCTGGAGCCCGCGCAGAAGGCAGCGGCCGAGCGGATGTTCCTGCGCCTGGTCAGGGTCACCGGCGACCTGCCGGTGCGGGAGACCCTCCCGCTGTCCGAGGTGGACGCGACGGCGCGAGCGGCGATGGAGGCCTTCGTCGCCGCCCGCATGCTCACCACGGTCGACCAGGAGGTACGGATCAGCCACCAGGCCCTGCTCGTCCACTGGAGTCGGCTGGGAACATGGCTGGCCGAACACCGGGACGACCTGGTGGTGATGGAGCGACTTCGAGGTGCTGCGGAGGTGTGGGAGGCGTCCGGTCGCGACGACGCGGCGCTGATCCCCGTTCGCGAGCTGGAGCTGTTCGCCCCGTGGATCGGCAGGGCCACGCGCAAGCAGCTGTTGACCGACACCGAGCGCGAGTTCGTGGCGGCCGCCGACGCCCACGTCGCCCGGTCCACCCAGGCCGCCCGCGTGGCGCGCGAGCAGCGCCGCCGCTGGATGATCGCCGCCGTCGTGCTGGGCGCCGTCTCCGCCGTCCTGGCGATCGTGGTGGTCCTCCTGCTGCTGGGCCGGACTCCCTGATCCTGGTGGGGTCGGCCGCGGGCGGGCGGGGCGGGATCTCCCCGCCGGTGCCGGATCACGATGCCGCGCGGCGACGCGTGGTCCCGCTCAGCCGGCGGCGACCGGCACCGGCTCCGAGCGGACGGAGGTGGTGGTGAACCCGCTCCTGGTTGCCTTCACCCGCACGACCACGTCCTTGCCGGCCTGGCTGCGGGTGAGGGTGAACGTGGGCCGGGTCGCCTTCCGGATCGCCGTGCCGGCCGCGTACCACTGGTAGGTGAGCTTCGTCGGTGCCGGGTCCCAGCTGCCGGGATCGGCGGTCAGGACGCCGCCGACGACCGCGTCCCCGCTGACCGTCGGCACTCCGGCGGTGTTGAAGGTGCCCGGGGCGACCTTCGCCTTCGCGGAGGTGCGGGACACCGTCGTGTACCCGGCCCTGCGCGCGGTCACGGTGACGCTCAGCTTCTTCCCCACGTCGGCCGGGGTGAGTGTGTAGCTGCCCGCGTCCACCCCGCTCGCGCCCTTGATGGCCTTGCCGTTGCGCTTCCAGGTGATCGTGAGGCTGTCCGGCGTCGCCGTCCACGTCCCGGCCTCGACCGTGACGCTCTGCCCTGTGGCGACGGTCCCGCCGATGACCGGCTTCGGCGTGGTGGCGAACCGTGCCCTGAGCACGTCGGTCATCACGTCGGAGGTCCTGCTCGTGGTGCCGTTCGCCGTGATCCGGACTCGGATCCCCCTGCCGAGCTGGGCGGGAGTGACGACGAAGGTGGACGCGGTGGCGCCGGCGATGGACCTGCCGTCGGCGGTCCACTGGTAGGCGAGGGTGGCGCCGTCGGGCACCCAGGTTCCGGGGACGGCGGTCAGCGTCCGGTCGACCTGCGGGTCGCCGCCGATGCCGGGGACCTTCCACGGCGCCGGCATGAAGCTCGCCGGCACGTCGGTGGTCTGGTAGGGCCAGGCGATGGACGTCCTGGCGATCGCCGGCAGGCAGGCGCGAGCGCCGTTCACGCCGCACCTGCTGTTCAGCGGGGTCGTGACCGGCACGCCCGTCCACCACGAGGTCTGCTTCATCGCGCCGTCCCAGGACAGCGAGATGTGCACGTGGTTCTTGTGGTTGGCGGTGTACGAGCCGCGGTCGGCCATCTTCCGCCAGCCGAGCCCGGGGTAGTACAGCGACCAGATGTGCTGGTTCCAGATGATGTACATCACGCCCAGCCGGTAGGCCACCTCGCCGTTGTTGGCGGTCAGCCAGTCCAGCGCCTGCGCGACCCGCTTGCGCTGGCTCGCGCTCTTCACGTCCATGTGCCAGTCGAGCGCGCGGCCCTCCTTGTGCTCGGACGTGGTTCCGACGCTGCAGGCCCGCGAGATGCCCAGCGACCCGCCGCCCCAGGTCGCGATCAGTGCCTTGAGCAGGGCCGTGGTGCCCGGCTTGGCCGCCGGCGAGCAGGTGCTCTGCGGCAGGTAGCCGAGGTGGGCGTCGATGGTGTTCGTCGCCAGGGACTTCGGCGGTGGCGGGTTCTTCGCCTGAGCCGGGACGGGCGTCGCCCACAGCAGGGACGCCGCGGTGATCGCTGCGACGGCCGCGCCCAGTCGTCTGCGCATGGGTCACTCCTTCGTTCCCCCGGGCCTGCGGGAAGGGTAGCGGCAGGGCGTGGGCGGCGCGAGGATCTCAGCTGACGCGATCCGTCCACGCGAGGGCCGCTGCGGGACGCGTGGGACGGCTGGGACGCAGCGAGCGGCAGGATCGCGTCAGCGTCCCCGGAACGCCCGCCGATTCGCTGCGGACGGGGTGGGGCCGGTAGGCTTGCTCGTCGGCCGTCCCCTGCGGCGGCCTGCTACGCCCTCCTGCCACGGGAACTGCCCGTGGCCGCTCGAGACCAGAGGAGGTGGAGTTCGCGTATGCGCAAGTACGAAGTCGTGGTGATCATCGATCCCGACGTCGACGACCGCCAGGTGAGCGGTCTGCTCGACAAGCCCCTGTCCGGACTGACGAAGGCCGGCGGCACCGTGGACAACATTGATGTGTGGGGCCGTCGTCGCCTCGCCTACGACATCAGGAAGAAGTCCGAGGGCATCTACGCCGTCATCAACGTGACCGCCGAGCCGGCCGTGGTGAAGGAGCTGGATCGCCAGTTCACCCTGAACGAGCAGATCATGCGGACGAAGGTCATCCGCCCCGACCTGCACTGATCGCTTCCACCCCTCGCGAATGTCGGCCCCGGCTGACAGGCTGTGGGGGACAGAGCAAAGTCCGATCTGAAAGACACCAACATGGCTGGCGAGACCCTCATCACCGTGGTCGGCAACCTGACCGCCGATCCGGAACTGCGCTTCACCCCTTCGGGGGCTCCGGTGGCGAACTTCACCGTCGCCTCGACGCCTCGAATCTTCGACCGTCAGGCGAACGAGTGGAAGGACGGCAACGCCATGTTCCTCAACTGCGCCGTCTGGCGCCAGGCGGCCGAGAACGTGGCGGAGTCCCTCACCAAGGGGATGCGCGTCATCGTCCAGGGCCGGTTGGGTTCGCGCACCTACGAGACCCGCGAAGGCGAGAAGCGCACGGTCTTCGAGGTGGATGTCGAGGAGATCGGTCCCGCGCTGAAGTATGCGACCGCGAAGGTCACCCGGTCCTCGGGTGGCGGTGGCGGCAACTACTCCGGCGGTGGCTCGTCCGGTGGTTCCGGCGGAAGCTGGGGCAACTCCGGCGGCCAGAGCGATCGGTCCACCGGTTCCGACCCCTGGGCGTCCGCCCAGAGCGAGGAACCTCCGTTCTGATCGCGATCCGTCGAACGGAAGGGGCGCATCCCGTCCGGACGGCGAACCGAAACCAACAGACCACGTCATTCCGGCGAGAGCCGGGCTTTCAACCAAGGAGAGCACCACAATGGCCCAACAGCGCAAGCCGCTGAAGTCAAAGAAGGTGGCGCCGGCGAAGAGCATTCGCATCGGCCACATCGACTACAAGGACACCGCCACGCTGCGGAAGTTCATTTCCGAGCGGGGCAAGATCCGCGCTCGTCGCGTGACCGGACTCTCGGTGCAGGAGCAGCGCAAGGTCGCCATCGCGGTGAAGAACGCCCGCGAGCTGGCGCTGCTGCCCTACGCCTCGACCGCTCGCTGACCAGGGAGGGAAAGATGAAGCTCATCCTCACCGCCCCCGTCGAGCACCTGGGCGTCCCCGGTGACGTCGTCGAGGTCAAGGACGGCTACGGCCGCAACTACCTGCTGCCCCGCAGCTTCGCGATCCGGTGGACGCGTGGCGCCGAGAAGCAGATCGACGGCATCAAGCGGGCGCGCGACGCCCGCGAGATCCGTGGCGTCGAGCACGCCACCCAGGTGCGCGAGCAGCTGGAGGCCCTCTCGGTCGTCCTGCCCGCCCGCGCCGGTGATTCCGGCAAGCTGTTCGGTGCCGTGACCCCCGCCGACATCGCCCTCGCGGTGAAGAAGGCCGGTGGCCCCGCCATCGACAAGCGTTCGGTCGAGATCGCCAAGCCGATCAAGGACGTGGGCACGCACACCGTCGGCATCAAGCTGACCTCCGGTGTCACCGCCCATATCGGCGTGGCCGTCGTCGCCGCCTGATCCGCCGCACAATCCCAGCGCCGGTCGCCCCTCGGGGTGGCCGGCGCTGCGGCGTCCCGGAGGTCGAGAGTCCTCTCGCTACGCTGGGACGGTGACAGAGCCCACCCCGCCGAGCCGCTGGTCAGCCTTCCGCGCGCGACGCGAGGGTCGGGAGAGCCCCCGCCCCGGGGGGTCCCGGGTCAACCCGCTGGTGGTCACCTCGGTCCTGATCGGGGTCGTGCTGGTCGTGGCGCTGGCGGTGTGGGTGAACGCGCTCACCGTCCCTACCGAACGCGAGGGCAGACCCACCGCCTCGGTGACGCCGCTACCCGCGCCGACGACGGCGGCCCCGTCCCCGACCCTCACCCCGACGCCGACGTCGCCGGGCACGGAGAGCACAGAGCCCGGACCGACAGCGACGCCGACGTCGGTGCTGCCCAAGCTGAAGGCGTCGGGGAAGTTCGACACGGCGGGGGTGAACGTCGCATCCGCCAACTCCTCGGGCGAACTCCGCCGGGTCAGCGTGAGGGTCGAGACCTCCACCAAGCTGGACGCGGACAAGGTCGGGACGCAGATCGCCGGGGTGCTGAACGACCCGCGGAGCTGGGCAGGGAGCGGCAACGTCCGGTTCGCCCTCGTCAAGAATCCCGCGAAGGCGGACCTGACGATCTCGATCGCGGCCCCGGCCACGGCGAAGAAGTCCTGCGCACCCGAACCCAGCACCTGCCTGGACGGGGGCGACGTCGTCATCGACGCGGCCTACTGGCTCGGCGGGCAGCCGCCCGACTACCCCAGCCGGAGCCAGTGGCAGGCCTATCTCGTGAACCACGCCGTCGGACACCTGCTCGGCGAGAAGCACGAGGGCTGCGCGAAGAAGGGCAGCCCCGCCCCCGCGATGATGGCCCAGGAGGGCGACCTCGACGGCTGTACGCCGAACCCGTGGCCGTTCCCGTGACGCCCACCCGCCCCAGCGGGTGTGACCCCCGCTGGCCCCGACCGGCTTCGAGGGCCACCCGCCGTCATTGAGGGCCGCGGTTCGCGTCCAGGGCTCTGGTCCGGGCGAAGGCTCTCGACGCGAGTGCCGGCCTCGTGCACGGACGGTGGCCCGGACGGGGATCCGGCGAATCGCCGACCCTTCCTCCCGCCGCGGACGGTGTGCCTCAGCCGGTGGACGTCGCGCGAGGAGGTCAGGGAACCGGGATCAGGGCTGAGGACGGTCGGTAGGCCTCGGGACCCGGCTCGCCGCCGAGTGAGCCGGCGAGGAGTTCCCGCGCGCGGCTGAGGTGCTCGTCGAGCAGGGTGGCCGCGCCGTTCGCGTCCCCCGCCTCGATCAGGTCGGCCAGCCGGGCGTGCTCGGCGATGATGATCTCCGGGCTGAGCCGCTGGCTGCCCTGGAGTTGGGCCATGCACAGCTTCACCTCGAACGCCAGCGAGCCGTACACCGAGCTCGTACGCGCGCTGCCGAGGGAGTCGATCAGGGCGGTGTGGAAGCGCATGTCGGGGTCGACGATGTCCCATTCGCCCTGCTGCCACAGCGCGTCGATCTCCGCGTTCGCCACCCGCGCCTCGACCGGGACCGAACGCCGCTCGGCGAGCCGACGCAGCACCTCCGACTCCAGGTAGGCGCGCGTGCGGTAGATGTCTCGGACGTCCTCGGGCCCCAGTTGGACGACCCTGGCGGTCTTGTGGTTCTTCCGGACCAGTACCTTCTCGGCGACCAGGCGCTCGATCGCAGCCTTCGCCGTCGAGCGGGCGATGTCGTAGCGGGCAGCCACGTCCGCCTCGGTGAGGGCCGTCCCCGGGCCGAGTTCCGTGGCCAGCACCTGCGACTTCAGGTCGTCGACCACGGCATCGATGACCGAGGTGACCACGATGCTCCGGACCACTTCCTCCACCCCCGACCGCTCAGCGGACCGATCTTAGTCCAACAATCACCCCGAAACCCCTTGCATAGCCAGTGCACTTGTCCGACAATCCTACCTGTTGGTCAATCTCAGTGAGGAGATACCCCGGTGCTTTCCCTGTTCATCCAGCCACCGTCACCGGTCGGCGGCAGTCTGGCTCTCTCGGCCCTGGTCGCGGCACTTCCCCTGCTCGTCCTGTTCGTCATGCTCGGCGTCTTCAAGATCCCCGCCTGGAAGTCGGCCCTCGTCGCCGTGGCCACCGCGGTCGTCCTCGCCGTGGCGGTGTGGGGCATGCCGGTCGCCACCGCGGCCACCGCCACCGCCGAGGGCGTCTTCTTCGGCATCTTCCAGATCATGTGGATCCTGGTCAGCGCGATCTGGCTCTACAACCTGTCCGTCAAGCACGGCTGGGACAAGGTGCTCGGCGAGCTCGTCCAGTCGATCTCCAGCGACATGCGCATCCTGGCGATCCTGATCGCGTTCTGCTTCGGTGCGCTGCTCGAGGCCCTGGCCGGCTTCGGCGCCCCGGTCGCCATCACCGCGGCGATGCTCGTCGCGGCGGGCATGAAGCCGATCAAGGCCGCCGTCGTCTGCATGGTGGCCAACACCGCCCCCGTCGCGTTCGGCGCGATGGGCGCCCCGATCACCGCCCTGGGCAACTCCGCGTTCCCGATCCTGACCCAGGGTCACTTCGCCAACGCGTACGCCGCCTCGGTCACCTTCGGCCACATGGCCGGTCGCCAGTCGCCGATCATGGCGCTGTTCATCCCGCTCTTCCTGGTCTGGCTGGTGGACGGCGTCCGCGGCCTGAAGCAGACCTGGGGCGTCGCGCTCACCGCCGGTGCGGTGTTCGCCGCCTGCCAGTTCGTCGCGTCGAACTTCATCGCCTACGAGGTCACCGACGTGATCGCGTCCGTGGTCACGATCGTGGTCATCGTCGTGCTGCTGCGGTTCGTGAAGGGCAGCGAGCCGACCGAGGAGCACGCCGCCACCAAGGTCACCGTCGACGAGCATCTGGTCGCGGCCAAGGCGACCGGCGGCGCGCGGGTCTGGGGAGCCATCGCCCCCTACGTGATCGTGGTCGGGGTCTTCGCGATCAGCCAGATCCCCGTGATCAAGACGTGGCTGTCGACCGCGCTCGGCTACGTGTTCAACTGGCCTGGCCTGCAGGGCGCCAACTTCCCCAAGGGGGCGGACGGCAAGGTCGTCGCGCAGCCGCTGGACTTCTGCGGCATCGTCACCGCCTCCCAGGCCAAGGCGGGCACGGTCGCCAGCTGTACCCTCGGCCAGGTCAACCTGTACTCGGTGTTGTCCACCGGCACCCTGCTGTTCCTCTCCGGCGTGATCACCGCTCTGGTGTACCGGATGAGCGCCAAGGAGGCGGCCGGCGTCTTCGGCAAGACCGTGAAGAGCCTCGCCTTCACGATCATCACCGTCGCCTCGGTGCTGGCCATCGCCTACGTCATGAACGGGTCCGGCATGACGATCTCCCTCGGTTCGGCGCTGGCAGCCGCAGGAGCAGCCTTCGCCGTGATGTCCCCGGTGCTCGGCTGGCTGGGCGTGGCGATCACCGGCTCGGACACCTCGGCGAACGCGCTGTTCGGCGGCATGCAGGTGGCCGCGGCACAGGGGGTTTGGCCGGGGTCCATGGCGCACGAGATCCTGATGGCCACCTCGAACTCCACCGGTGGCGTGATGGGCAAGATGATCTCCCCGCAGAGCCTGTCCGTTGCGGCGGCCGCCACGGGCATGCTGAACCAGGAGGGCGAGATCTTCCGCAAGGTCGTCGGCTGGTCGCTCGTGCTGCTGGCGGTGTTCGCGGTCATCGTGGTGCTGCAATCCACCATCCTGATCGGGATGGTCCCGCTACCGTGACCGCTGTGAAGTCCGAGGACGCCCTGGCCGGCCTGCTGGCCGGGTGCGTCGCGGACGCGTCCCAGATCCGCACCGCAGAGCTGGACCGTCGCGCCCTCGCGCACGACGCGTCCCACTTCCTGCTGCTGCCCTCGGCGATCGTCGCCCCGCGCGACGCCGAGGAGGTGGCCCGGTTGCTCCGGGCCACTGCGGCAGCAGGAATCCCGCTCACCTTCCGTTCGGGTGGGACGAGCCTGTCCGGCCAGGCCGGCACGGACGGCGTGCTCGCCGACGTGCGCAAGCACTTCAAGGGCGTCGAGATCCTGGACGACGGCGCCAGGGTGCGGGTGCAGCCGGGCGTCACGGTCAAGCAGCTGAACGCCTATCTGGCCCCCTACGGGCGCAAGTTCGGGCCCGACCCGGCCAGCGAGGCCGCCTGCACGATCGGCGGGGTTGTCGCCAACAACTCCTCCGGCATGGCCTGCGGTACGGTCGAGAACAGCTACCGGACGCTGGAGTCGGTGGTCGCCGTGCTGCCGTCCGGAACGGTGATCGACACCGGCGCGGCGGACGCGGACGAGAAGCTGCGCACGGTCGAGCCCGCCCTGTACGAGGGCCTGCTGCGGCTGCGTGCCCGGGTGCTGGCGAACCCGGCCTCCGTGGCGAAGATCACCCAGCAGTTCTCGATGAAGAACACCATGGGCTACGGCATCAACGCCCTCGTCGACTTCGACACCGTGCCGGAGATCCTCACCCACCTGATCGTCGGTAGCGAGGGAACGCTGGCCTTCGTCGCGTCGGCCACCTTCCGCACCATCGAGGTGCGTACCAAGGTCACCTCGGCCCTGGTCGTGTTCGACAACCTCTACGATGCCAACGCAGCCCTGCCCGGACTGGTCGCCACCGGTGCGGCCACCCTGGAGCTGATGGACGCCACGTCACTGCGGGTCGGTCAGGCCTTCCCCGACACTCCGGCGATGATCAAGAAGCTCGACGTCGCCGAGCAGGCCGCACTGCTGGTGGAGTACCAGGCCACCACGGCCGAGGAGCTCGAGCACCTCGCCCAGGCCGCCCGTCCCACCCTGCAGCAGCTGCCGGTGCGCGAGCCGGTGGAACTCACGTCCGACCCGGTACTCCGAGGCGACCTGTGGAAGCTGCGCAAGGGCCTGTACACCTCGGTCGCCGGCGCCCGGCGTTCGGGCACGACCGCGCTGCTCGAGGACGTCGTCGTGCCGGTCGCGAAGCTCGCCGACACCTGTCGCGATCTCGCCGGCCTGTTCGACCAGTACGCCTACCGCGACTCGGTGATCTTCGGTCACGCGAAGGACGGCAACATCCACTTCATGCTGACCGACCGGTTCGAGGACGAGCAGCAGATGCGCCGCTACATCGGCTTCACCGAGGACATGGTGGCGCTGGTGCTGGCCAACGACGGTTCGCTGAAGGCCGAGCACGGCACCGGACGCGTGATGTCCCCCTACGTCCGCCGGCAGTACGGCGACGAGCTGTACGAGGTGATGGTCGCGATCAAGGACCTCTTCGATCCCACCCGGCTGCTGAACGTCGGCACGATCATCACCGACGATCCCGAACTGCACCTCAAGCACATCAAGCTCCCCCCGTCGATCGACGCGGAGATCGATCGCTGCGTCGAGTGCGGCTACTGCGAGCCGGTGTGCCCCTCCCGCGACCTCACCCTCACCCCGCGGCAGCGGATCGCTCTGCGCAGGGAGATCCGCAACGCCGAACTCGCCGGCGACGACGCCCTCGCCGATCGCCTGGCGAAGGGCTACGAGTACGCCGGCGTGCACACCTGCGCGGTCGACGGGATGTGTGTCACCGCGTGCCCCGTGCTGATCAACACCGGCCTGTTCGTGAAGAAGCTGCGCCGTGAGCAGACCACCCCGGCCGCGACGAAGGCGGTGTGGACCACGCTGGCGAAGCACTGGCAGGGCACCACGGCGACCTTCTCCACGGTGATGGGAATCACCGACGCACTGCCCGGCCCGCTGGAGAGCGCGCTGATCGGCGTCAACAAGGTCGGCAGGGCGCTGCTCGGGGACGACAACGTGCCGCTGTGGTCGCGCGAGCTGCCCGGTGGCGGAGCGTCCAGGGCACGACCCGCGGTCACGGCGGACACGGTGGACGCGGTGTATCTGCCCGCCTGCGTGAACGTCATGTTCGGGCCCGCCGACGGCGGCCCCGGGGTCCAGCTGAGCTTCGAAGCGCTGTGCGCGAAGGCGGGCCTGACCCTCTTCGTGCCGGAGGAGATCAGCTCGCTGTGCTGCGGTACGCCGTGGTCGAGCAAGGGGATCCCGGACGGGTACGAGGCCATGCGCGCCAAGGTGCTGCCGGTGATCAGGGCGGCCACGGACGACGGTCGCCTGCCGGTGGTGTGCGACGCGTCCAGCTGCACCGAGGGCTTCCGGCACATGCTGGAGACCGAACCGGGCCTGAAGGTGGAGATCATCGACGCGGTCGCGTTCGTCGCCCAGCACGTGCTGCCGGTGCTCGGCGAGTACCGCAAACTCGACTCGCTGACCATCCACCAGACCTGCTCCTCGACCCAGATGGGGCTCAACCCCGACCTGGTGACCGTGTCCAGAGCCGTCGCCGAGGTGGTGAACGTCCCGGTCAACACCGGCTGCTGCGCCTTCGCCGGAGACCGCGGGATGCTCCACCCCGAGCTCACCTACGCGGCGACCCGGCCGGAGGCGGCAGAGGTGGAACGGCTGGACGCGTCCGCGCATGCCAGCTGCAACCGCACCTGCGAGCTCGGCATGACCCGGGCCACCGGAAAGCAGTACCGACATGTTCTCGAACTGCTCGCGGAGCAGGCGCTGGAGGAGGAGCATTCGAGGTAGGCGAACCGACACCCGCCCCGGGCAACCGCGGCGGGGCCGGTCGCGCCCACCCCACGGGGAGAGCCGCTGAACCCAGTCCGGGCGCCCGTCCGGGCCAGCGAGAGAGGAAGGACGAGGGATGGACCCGAAGACCACTGCTCTGGTGCTGATCGAGTTCCAGAACGACTTCACCAGCGAGGGCGGCACGCTCCACGGGGCGGTGTCGGCGGTGATGGACGCGACCGGCACCCTGCCCCACGCGAAGGAGGCCCTGGACGCCGCGCACGCCGCCGGCGCCACCGTCATCCACAGCCCGATCTCGTTCGCGCCCGGCTACTACGAGATCAGCGCGCACCCCTATGGCATCCTCGCCGGCGTCGTCAGCAGCAACTCCTTCGTGAAGGGGACCTGGGGCTGCGAGATCGTGACCGAGATGGCGCCGTCCGGGGAGGACATCGTCCTGGAGGGCAAGCGCGGCCTGGACGCGTTCGGCTCGACGAACCTCGACTTCATCCTGCGCAGCAAGGGCATCCGCACGGTGGTGCTGGCCGGCTTCCTGACCAACTGCTGCGTCGAGTCGACGATGCGCTCGGCGTACGAGAAGGGCTTCGAGGTCTACACGCTCACCGACGCGGTCGGCGCCACCTCTCCTGAGGAGCACGCCAACGCGATCAGGTACGACTACCCGATGTTCTCCAAGCCGATCACCACCGCGGAGTTCGCCGCCCAGCTGGCCGGTGAAGAGGCGGCTGCCGACACGTCGCGCGGCTACTGATCCCAGGGCGCGGAACCTGACAGGATGCAACCAGCCACCGTTGTCCGTCCGCCGGCGGACGTCCAGGTGCCCTGAACGCGGTGGCGGCCGAATACCCCTCCCGGCCGCCATCGCCCCGGGTGCCGTCGCACGCAGCGCGCCGCCGTCCCTCACCCTGTGGGACGAGGGAGGAGCGAGGGCGGACGGGGAGAGCGGGCCCCCCGGCCAACCGCGGTCCGGCGGAACTCCGGCTGGTCAGCCGCTGATTCGGGGGAGCAGGACGGTGCCCTCACCGTCGGTGATCTCGGCGTCCTCCTCGGGTGGGGTGCTCGAACCGGGCAGGCGGATCGTGAACTCCGCGCCGCCGGACGCGCTGCGGCCCGCCTTCACCCAACCGCCGTGGGCCTTGATCGTCTGGGCGACGATCGACAGGCCGAGGCCCGACCCCGGGGTGTTGCGGGCCTTGTCGGAGCGGTAGAAGCGGTCGAAGACATGCGGCAGGTCCGCCTCCGCGATACCCGGCCCCTCGTCGCTGATCCGCAGCCGATCGCCGGTCAGCCGGACGGTCACGGTTCCGCCGGGTGGGGAGAACTTGACGGCGTTGTCGAGCAGGTTGGTGATCGCGCGCTCCAGGCTGTCCGGCTCGCCGACCAGGAACAGCGGGTCGAGCTCCACGTCGAAAACCAGACCAGGGCCACGCCGTCGCGCCCTCGTCACCGAACTGTTCACCACGTCGCGGAGGTCGATCGGCTCCGGGTGGGCTTCCACCTTGTCCTCTCTGGACAGGTGCACCAGGTCGCCGATCAGCTGGGTGAACTCGCCGAGCTGGGCGGCGATGTCGCGCAGGATCTCCCCCCGTGCGCCGGGCGGCAGCATGCCCTGCCGGTCGTCGGCGGTGAGCAGTTCGACATTGGTGCGCAGGGACGTCAGCGGCGTCCGCAACTCGTGGCCCGCGTCGGCGATCAGCCGGCTCTGCCGGTCACGCGAGGACGCCAGCGTGCTCAGCATCGTGTTGAACGACCGGGTGAGGTCGGTCAGCTCGTCCATGCCGCCCAACTCGATCGGCTTCAGCTGGTCGGTCTCGGTCACCCGGATCACCGCGTCGGTGAGGCGCTGGATCGGCTGCAGGCCGGAGCGGGCGATCACCCAGCCGATCGCCCCCGCGACGAGAACGGCGAGCAGGCCGAAGGTCAGCAGCGAGAACGCGAGGATCCGCAGGATCTGGTCGGTCGGCCCGAGCGGACGGCCCAGCAGCAGCGCGTACTGCTCGTCGCCGTCCTCGAGCGGGATCGCGACGATCCGGTAGGGCGTCCCTGCCGTGTCGACCCCGGTGCGGGCGGACGTGCCGATCTGCGTACGGGCGATCGCGCGCTCGTCCGCACTCGGCACGAGGTGGGAGCCGGCGCCGGGTGGGAAAATCTCCTGGTTGTCGGCGCGGACGAGCATCATGGTCACGTTGGCGGTCTGCAGGGCGTCGTTGTTCAGCCCGCCCATCGCCTCGACGTCGCCACGGATCCAGTCGGCGGTCAGCCCGGCGATGTCGAGCAGCTCACCGTCAAGCTGGTTGTAGACCGCGACGGTCGTGATGATGTAGGCGGCCACGCCGGTGATCGCCACCGCACCGGCGACCGCCGCCGACACCAGCGCCGCGAGCCGGTCGTGGAGCGGCCGGTTGTTGACCGAGAGAACCGAGCGCAGCCAGCGGATCACGGCGGGGTCTCGCGCAGCACGTAGCCGATGCCGCGCACGGTGTGGATGAGCCGCGTCTCGCCCTCGCCCTCGGTCTTGCGGCGCAGGTAGCCGATGTAGACCTCGAGGGAGTTCGCGGTGGTGGGGAAGTCGAAGCCCCACACCTCGTTGAGGAGCCAGCCGCGCTCGAGCACCCGGCGGGGGTTCTCCAGGAAGGTCTGGAGCAGGGCGAACTCGGTGCGGGTCAGGCTGATCCGGCGTCCGCCCCTGGTCACCTCCCTGGTCTGCAGGTCGAGGCTGAGGTCGGCGAACGTGAGCACCTCCGCACCCACCTCGTCCCCGGCCGGCCGGACGCGCCGGGTCAGCGCGCGCAGTCGCGCCTGCAACTCCTCGAAGGAGAACGGCTTGGCCATGTAGTCGTCCGCGCCGGCGTCCAGGCCGTCGACCCGGTCGCCGACCGCGTCCCTGGCGGTCAGCACGAGGATCGGCACGTCGTTGCCGGACGCCCGCAGCGAGCGGGTGGTCTCCAGGCCGTCCAGGCGGGGCATCATCACGTCCATGATGACCGCGTCCGGGCGCATGGCCGACAGCCGGGCGAGCGCCTCGACACCGTCGCCTGCCGTGGTCACCTCCCAGCCGGAGTAGTGCAGCGACCGGGCGAGAGAGTCGCGAACCGCCTGGTCGTCATCGACAACGAGGATGTGCATGACACCAGCCTGCCATGCCGCGGGCGTCGTCGGGTCGAGGCGGACCGGGGCGGACCGGGTCGGGAACCGTCCCCCGGATGCCGGACCGGATGGGGGACGGTTCCTTACTCGGTCCGGACCGGGTCGAGAACCGTCCCCGGGACGCCGGATCGGATGGGGGACGGTTCCTTACTCGGACCGGACCGGGTCGGGAACCGTCCCCGGGACGCCGGATCGGATGGGGGACGGTTCCTTACTCGGACCGGACCGGGTCGAGAACCGTCCCCAGGAAGCCGGACCGGGCCGGGAGGCGTACCCGCGGCGCAGGAGGCGTACCTGCGGCGGGCGCGCCCGATCAGTGCGCGAGGAGTTCCTTCGCCCTCCGGATCAGTTCCGGCATGGCCGCCTCGATCTGGGTCAGAGTGGTGGTGAAGTCGTCCGCGTCGCCGTACCAGGGATCCTCGATCGCCGAACCGGGGACCGCGTCCGGGTTGAAGTCGCTGAGCAGGTAGAGCGGATGGGCGTTCGGCACCAGCTCGCGGATCTTGCGCAGGTGGATCGTCTGCATCCCGATCACCATCGCGGCGGAGCGGATCTCCTCAGCGGTCATCCGGTGTGCGCTGAACGGCCCGGGGTGGAAGCCGGCCGCCTGCAGGGTCGCGATCGCGCGTGGGTCCATGCCGTGCCCGCTCTCCTCCGCGCTCACACCCGCGCTGGCGAAGGTGACGCCGGTCAGTTCCTCGCGCTCCGCGTACGCGTCCGCCACGACCTTGGCCATCGGTGAGCGGCAGATGTTGCCCCAGCAGACGAACAGCACCACCGGATCGCTCACCGGTGCACCTCACCCTTCTTGAACGGGGCGTTCAGCAGGAAGCTGACGATCGAGACGATCAGCGCACCCCAGAACGCCGAACCCCAGTCCGCCACGTGCCAACCCAGGCCGAACTCGCCGGACGCCCACGACACCAACTCCAGCAGCAGCGCGTTGATCACCAGCAGGAAGAACCCGAGGGTGAGGAAGATCACCGGCGCGGCGACGAACTTGAACAGCGGCTTGATCAGGCTGTTCACGATGCCGAAGATCGCGGCGACGAGCAGCATGGTCATCGCCCGGTTCCAGTTGTCGCCGTCCGACAGCGTGATCCCCGGCAGCAGCCAGGTGGCCACGGCGAGCGCCGCAGCGCTGGCGAGGAAGCGGACGAGCATGGCCCCATGCTGTCACGACTCCTCAAGGGGCGGCGAGTCGTCCACCCTCGCCCGCGGACCCGGGCGCGGGTCGTCTTCCGGCGGCGGGACGGTCACTGGCCGGACACGGCCAGGTCGATCACGGGGGCGATTTCCGCAACGGCGGACCTCAGGGCGGGCAGCACGACGTCGGAGAGGATCTGGTCGGTCATCCGCGTCGGGGACCCGGCCACCGACGCGGCGAGCCGGAGCGGGCCAGGGATCGGTACGGCCACGCAGAGGATGCCCCGCTCGTGCTCCTCGCGGTCCAGGGCGTAGCCGTTGGCGCGGACGGTGTCGAGCTCGGCGAGCAGCCGGTCCGCGTCGGTCACGGTGTTCGGCGTGAACGGACGCAGACCGGATCGCTGGATGATCGCCCTGGCCTCCGCCGCCGGCATCGAGGCGAGGATCGCCTTGCCCACACCGGTGGCGTGGAGGGAGACCAGACTGCCGACCTCGGTGGTCACGCGGTTCGGGTACTCGGCCGGCACGTGGGAGATGTAGCGCGCGAAGTCCTGGTCGAGCACGGCGATCGATGCCGACTCCCCGCTCGCCTCGACCACCCCGCTCAGGTAGGGCCGAAGCGTGACCCCGAGGGTGCCGCCCGCGTAGCGGGACAGCGAGATCAGCCGCGCGCCCAGCGCGTAGTGACGACGCGGGGTCTGGAAGACGTAGCCCGGCCCGATCAGGGTGTGCAGGATCCGGTGAATGGTCGGCAGCGGCAGGTCCACCCGCTCGGCAAGCTCGGTGATGCCGATCGGCCGGCCCGTGGCGGCGAGGGCCTCGATGATCTCCAGCGCCCGGGTGATGGACTGGACCGAACGGCGGGCCGCCGGCTCACCACCCGCCTTCTCGCTGCGGCGACCTCGCGCCGCACTCCCGCCCGCCATTTGGCCGCATCCTATCCGGCGGGCCGATCCACCGCTGCGCGTCCCCGCCGGCAAGGTTCTGACACAGTGGTCGCCGACGCCGGAGCGGCCGTGAACATCGATGCACCAGGAGTGGCAGTGACCCAAACACGCAGGATCGGCGTCGCGAGCATGGGCGGCACCATCGTCATGCTGCCGGGCGAGCACGCCGGCCTGGTCCCGACGCTGGACGGCGCCGAGCTGGTGTCGTCCGTGCCCGAACTTCGCGGGCTGGTCACGGTTGTCGGCGAGTCGGTGTCGGGCGTGGGTTCGCCTTCGGTCCGCTTCGAGCACGTGATCCGCGCCTGGGAGTGGGCCCGGAGCGCGGTCGACGACGGCGCGGCGGGCGTGGTGGTGACGCACGGCACCGACACCCTCGAGGAGACCGCCTTCCTGCTCGACCTGTGGTGGGACCGTTCCGCGCCGCTGGTCGTCACGGGAGCGATGCGCTCACCGCGGGAGAGCGGCGCGGACGGTCCGGCGAACCTCCTCGCCGCGGTGCTCACCGTGCTCGCCGACGACTCACGCGACCGCGGCGTCCTGGTGGTCATGAACGACGAGGTGTTCGCGGCCACGGCCGTGACGAAGACCAGGACCTTCGGCGTGGACGCCTTCACCAGCCCGCTGAGCGCGCTCGGCCGGGTCAGCGAGTTGCAGGTGGAGTACGCGCTGAACCTCGCTGCCCGGCGTCCGGAGCCGTTGCCGGTTCCCTCGGGGTCGGCCTGGGTGCCGATCGTGCCGACTCCGCTCGGTGAGGACGAACGCACCCTGGACGCGCTGGTCTCCGCCGGCGCGGACGGGATCGTCCTGGAGGGTGTCGGGGCAGGACGCGTACCGGAGGCGACGGTACCGGCGGTGGCGCGCGCCGTCGCCCAGGTGCCGGTGGTGATGGCCTCCCGCACCCGGCGCGGTCGCACCGGCCGGACCACCTACGGCTACCCCGGCGCGGAGATCGACCTGGTGCAGCGCGGCGTCCTGATGTCGGGGCGGCTCAACGCCACCCAGTCCCGGCTGCTGCTGTGGTCCCTGCTCGCGTCCGGGGTGGACGATCGCACCCGGATCGAGGCGGAGTTCACCCGCCGCGGCTGACCTGGCCACGGGCGGGCCCCGGTCGTGCTGCGCCGCGGTCGGCGGCCGGGGCGATGGCGATGGTGAGGTCCTCCCCCGGCCGTCCGGCAGGCCGCGATCGCCCGCCCGCGAGGCGCGGCGCCCGTCGTCGATGGCTGCTGGGACGAGGTGCACGGACGAACCGCGATGTTCTAGCCTGAACGCGGAATTACCGCATGGTGGAAGGTTGAGATGAGCGTTGGGCTGAAGGGTCGCCACTTCCTCAAGGAACAGGACTTCACTCCCGCCGAGTGGCGGGGCCTGCTGGAGTTGACCGGAGAACTGAAGGACGCCCGCAGGGCCGGCACCGAGCGGAAGCGCCTGGCCGGGGCGAACATCGCGCTGATCTTCGAGAAGACCTCCACCCGCACCCGCTCGGCCTTCGAGGTGGCGGCGCACGACCAGGGCGCGCACGTGACGCAGATGGACGGGAACTCCTCCCAGCTCGGCCACAAGGAGTCGCCGGCCGACACCGCGCGGGTACTGTCGCGGCTGTTCGACGGCATCGAGTACCGCGGCACGCACCAGTCGACGGTGGAGAAGATCGCCGCGCACTCCTCGGTCCCGGTCTGGAACGGGCTCACCGACGAGTGGCACCCCACCCAGAGCCTGTGCGACATGTTCACGATGCGCGAGGCGTCGGGGCTGGAAGACCACGACATCGCCTACGCCTACGTCGGGGACGCCCGGTTCAACGTCGGCTGCTCGCTGCTGCTCGGCGGGGCGCTGCTCGGCATGGACGTCCGGCTGGTCGCGCCGGCCAAGCTGCTGCCCCCGGCGGAGGTGATCAGCACCGCGCGGGCGATCGCGGACACCACCGGGGCGCGGATCACCCTCACCGATGATCTGGACGGGGTGAGCGGCTGTCAGTTCATCCACACCGACATCTGGGTGTCCATGGGCGAGCCGGAGAGTGTCTGGACCGAGCGCATCCTGCTGCTGCGGGACTACCAGGTGAACACCGAACTGCTCGAACGCACCGGGGTGTCGGAGGTGAAGTTCATGCACTGCCTGCCGGCCTACCACAACCGCGAGACGACGGTCGGCGAAGCGATCTACTCCCGCTTCGGTCTGGAGGAGCTGGAGGTCACCGACGAGGTGTTCGAGTCGGACGCCTCGATCGTCTTCGACCAGGCCGAGAACCGCATGCACTCGATCAAGGCCGTCCTGGTGGCCACCCTGTCCTGATCCTGGCATCGTCCGGTGCTCCCGCCGTCGCGGCGATCACCAGGGGCGGCCCGTCGCGTCGGGATGGACGCCGTGCGACGCCAGCACGGCGACAGCGGCCTCCGGGCGGGTCAGGACGGGCACGGTGATCACCTGCCGGTCGCAGCGGAGGACGAGGCGGCCGAACCGTCCGGGCTGCCCGGGGGGTACGACCGAGAAGGACGTGATCCGCGCGAACGGGATCGTGGTCGTGTTCGTGGCGTAGTTCGTCCTGCGGGACCGGGACCGGGCCGTTTTGTCGCGATCGACCACCACCAGCGCGGTCGGCGTCTCCAGGACGAGCACGCCGCTGGCGAGCCGTCGACGACCGCGGTCGTCGGTGCAGGGACGCAGCGGCTCCTCGACGTGCACGGGCCGGACCGGATCGTCGGTCGCGGCGGAGAGGGCGCCGAGCCGACTGCGGAAGAAGTGGTCGCGGACCTCGGCCGCCGGCGGGCGGGGTGCGGGACGCAGGTCCGTGGCGGGGGTGCGGAGCACGTAGCGGTCGAGTTCGGCGATCTCCGGCTCGCTCACGCTGTTGAAGCGCACCGACAGCTCGGAACCGTCGGCGAGCAGCAGCGTCCAGCGTCCGACCAGCAGGTTCCCGTACAGCCGGGTCGCGACCACGTCGGCGAGGGCGAGGTCGGACCTCGCCACGTCGGGGGCGCCCGGGTCCTCGGCGCCGAGCACCACGATGCGGTCGGCGAAGATGGCCAGGACGCAGCGGTACAGATCCATCCCCGGACGCACCTGCGCCCGGTCGAGGTCGCGCGGCAGCTTGACCAGATGGGTCTCCCCGGCGAGCTCGGGGTACCACGGACGGAACCGGCGCGGCAGGTCGCGCTGCTGGTGCACCCGGTCCAGCCAGGGCCCGAACCGGTCGTACTCGCGCAGGTCGTCGGGATCCGCGGCGGTCCGCCAGGCACTCGTCCGCACCACGACCATCGCGACACCTCCCTGCGCCGAGCCTACGACTCCCGCTGCGCCCCACCGGGGGGGGCCGGGTCGTCCGAGGCGAACCGGAGGGCTGCCGATCATTGCTGTTCCGAACCAGGACGTGCGCCGCGCGATGTGCTGCGGCGCGTCCGGAACTCCGGCTGGATCGCCGGGACGGCTGGCTCTAGGTTTCTCCCATGGCTCTTCCACAGGTTCTGCCCGCGGCCCGCGTCCCCGACCCGGTCGAGGCGCCACCGTTGCGGTGGGGCGTCCTCGCACCGGGCTGGATCGCCGGCGGCTTCGCCTCCGCCCTGCGTTCGAACACCCGGCAGCAGCTGGTCGCGGTCGGCTCCCGGAGCAGGGCGCGGGCCGAGCAGTTCGCGTCCCGGTTCGAGGTCCCGGACGTGCACGAGGGCTACCGCTCGCTCGTCGAGGACCCGCGGGTCGAGGCCGTCTATGTCGCTTCCCCGCACAGTGAGCACGCGGAGCTGGCGCTGCTGGCGATCGAGGCCGGCAAGCACGTCCTGGTCGAGAAGGCGTTCACCCGCAATGCGGACGAGGCGCGCCGGGTCGTGGCCGCCGCCCGCGCGGGCGGCGTCACCGTGATGGAGGCGATGTGGACGCGGTTCCTCCCGCGCCATGACATCGTCCGCCAGCTGCTCACCGACGGCGCCCTGGGCGAGCTGGAGTTCGTGGCGGCCGACCACGGCCAGCCGATCGCCCACGTGCCACGGATGCAGGACCCGGCCCTGGCCGGAGGGGCCCTGCTCGACCTCGGCATCTACCCGGTCTCGTTCGCCTGCTTCGCGCTCGGCATCCCCGCCGCGGTCACCGCCTCCGGCACCCTGACCCCCGCCGGGGTCGACCGCCAGCTGGCGTCCGTGTTCGGCGAGTTCGCCGCGCACCCGGGCGTCCATGCGCAGGTGAGCTGCACGATGGGGGCGAAGACGCCGACGACCGCGGTGGTGGCCGGGGCGGACGCCCGGATCGAGCTCGACGGCGAGTTCTACGCGCCCGGCAGCGTCCGGGTGGTCACCGCGGCAGGGGAACGGGTCACCAGCGCGGAACCGGAGCTGCACGGCCACAACGCGCTGGCCTTCGAGATCGCCCACTTCGCCCAGCTGGTGGCCGAGGGCCGCACCGAGTCCCCGCTGCTGCCGCTGGAGGAGACCGTCGCGATCATGGACGTCCTGGACCGGATCCGCGCGCAGGTCGGGGTGGTCTATCCGGGGGAGTAGAAGGGCCGCAACGAACTCGTCCCCCCGGGCGTGGGTGGGACGTGACGATCTGGCAGGGGGTGCTGGTGAGTGAGTCGACGGCGACGGCCGCCGGCACCGCCGTGTCGTTCGACGAGTACGTCACCACCAGGTCGGCGGCGCTGCAGCGGTTCGCCTTCCTCATCACCCGCAACCGTGATGACGCGCTCGACGCCGTGCAGGAGGCACTCGCCGGACTGTACCCACGCTGGGCACGGGTGTCCGCGTCCGGGGAGGTGGACGCCTATGTGCGGCGCAGCATCGTCAACGCCCACGTCTCCGCCTGGCGCAAGGTGCGCAGGCTGTACCCCAGCGAGGACCCGACGCTGTCGGCGTCCGCACCGGTCGTGCCGGACACCGCGGATGCCGTCGCGGACGCGGACCAGGCGCTGCGCCTGTGCGGCGAGCTTCCACCGGTGCAGCGGGCCGCGGTGGTGCTGAGGTTCTACGAGGACCGAAGTTTCGCCGAGATCGGCCGCATCCTCGGCTGCCCCGAGACGACCGCCCGGTCGCATGTCCACCGGGCGCTCGTGGCCCTGCGCGCGCGACTCGGGGGTGACCATGGCTGACGATCTCGAGCGCGAGGAGCGCGCGTTCGCCGACGCGCTGCGGTCAGCCGCCGACAGCGAGGGATTCCGGCCGCTCGACCCGGCGGCGCTGCGCACCCGGAACCGGTCCCGGCCGGCGCGGACGGCGTGGGTGCGTGGGCTCGCCGCCGCGGCGTCCGTCGTCGTCCTGGTCGCGGGGCTGGCGTTCGTGCTGCCGCGGGTGTTCTCCGGGGTCCAGGGCGCGGCGAGCTCGGCCTCCGGGGCGGGTGGGGCGGCGGCCCCCGAGGTCACGGTGGCTGACGCAGGCACGCTCACCCCCGCGCCGTCCGCGGCCGCGGGAGCGTGGGTGAGCCTCGAGGCGGTGCCGCTCTCGCCACGGGTCGGTGTCGCCGGGGTCTGGTTCGATGGCAGCTTCTACCTCGTCGGCGGCCGGCGGGCGAGCACCTGCCCGGAGGGCGCCCCGTGCCCCTGGCCGCGGAACACCCTGACCGACGGCGCGTCCTGGGACCCGGGCGACGACACCTGGGCGGAGCTTCCCGACGCGCCGATCGTCGTCGACCCCGCGGCGCCCGTGGTCGTCGGGGGGCGGTTCTACTACCTCGGCGCCGGGTCCGCCGGCCGCAGGGCGGTGGCGTCCTACGATCCCGCCGGGAGGTCGTGGAAGGTGCTGCCCGATCCGGGCATCGAGGTGGCCGGCCTGGTCGCTGCGGAGGAGAAGGTGGTCGCCGTCGCTCAGGCGGACGAGTCCGCCGCCGCCGTCGACGAGGTCTTCGATCCCGCGCGGGGCGCCTGGTCCGAGCTGGCCGCCGACCCGTTCGGGAAGGCGGCGGACCGGTCGATGGTGCAGGTGGGCGGCCGGCTGTACCTGTTCTCCCGCTCGGTGGGCGGAGCCGTCCGCGCGGCCGTGGCGAGTGCGTCGCTGTCGAGGTGGAGCCGGCTCGCCGACCCACCGCCGGTCGCGGGCTCGCCCTTCGCGGTCGGCGACCGGATCGTGTGGCTGGGCCGCGGGCGTTCCGTCCCCGCGCGCTGGTTCCGGCCGGCGACCTCGGAGCTGGGCCGGGCCACGTCTCCGCCGCGGGGCGAGGGGCTGGACCAGGTGGACGGGGTCGTCGCCGGTGGTCGCTTCGGCGCATTCGGGCACCTGTACGACCCCGCCGTGGGGGCCTGGACGGCGCTGCCGGCGCCACCGCGGGGCAACCTGCGCGAGCAGAGCGTGGTGGGGGGTGACGGCGGCCTGCTCGTCGTCGCGGTCGAGTCGGGGGAGGCGGTCCTGTCCTATCTGCCGCTGCGATGACCATGGCCCGGTCCGGCCTGGGAGCGCGTCCTACACTCGCGCCATGACAGCTGAGCGAAGGAAACTGGATCTCTGGTTCGACCCCCTGTGCCCCTGGGCCTGGATGACCTCGCGCTGGGCGCTGGAGGTGGCGAAGGCTCGCGAGGTGGACGTCGAGTTCCACGTGATGAGCCTCTCCGTCCTCAACGAGGGCCGCGACCTGACGCCCGACTACCGGGCGGCGATGGATGCGGCGTGGGGTGGTGCGAGGGTCGCGCTGGCCGTCCAGCAGCAGTTCCCGGAGAAGCTGAGCGATTTCTACACCGCGCTCGGCACGCGGATCCACCTCCGCAAGGAGCAGAACAGCCGGCCCGCGCACGAGGCGGCGCTGGCGGAGGTCGGCCTGCCGGCGGAACTGGCCGACGCTGCCGACACCGACGCCAACGATGCCGCGCTGCGGGCCGCGCAGGCAGAGGTCACCGCCGCCGTCGGTGACGAAGTCGGCACCCCGGTGATCCGCGTCGACGGCGGGCTGAGCCTGTTCGGCCCGGTGATCTCGCCCGCCCCCAGGGGCGAGGAGGCCGGACGCCTGTGGGACGGCTTCGTGAACGTATGCGCCTACCCCGGCTTCTTCGAGCTGAAGCGGACGCGAACGGTCGACCCGATCTTCGACTGAGCTGGACCGAACAGCGGACGTGGACCGAATGGGGGACGGTTCTCTACTCGGTCCACTCCCGGGACGGGTCTGCTCGGGTGGACCGAGTAGAGAACCGTCCCCAACCCGGTCCACCAACCCGGTCCACAAACCCGGTCCACCCGACCC
>NZ_JASGES010000190.1:0-4096 GCF_047606205.1 Propionicimonas sp.
GCCCCACGGCCAGCTGACGGGCGAGCCGCTCGGCGAGCGCCCCGGCGTCGGGCGCGGGCGCGGCGAAGTCGACAGGGACGCCGGTGACGAAGTTCTGCAGGGTGGCGACCCCCGCTGGCAGGTAGCGGCGCAGGTCGGTGACCAGGGTGCCGGTCTGCCCCACCTCGACCCCCGCCGCAGCGAGCGCGCGCGCGGCCAGCACGGCGAGGCCGACGGCGAACGGCGCCCGGCCGCGCGTCCACTTCCGCAACCTGGCGAGGTCCTGGTCGGACACGGTCTGGGCCAGCGTGGTCCAGACTCCCGCACCGCCGGTGCGAGGCACGGGACGGCCGCCGCCCACGGGCGGGGACTGGACGCGGTCCCGCCACACCCTCGACCAGGCGTCCGGGTCGCGCCCGAAGGTCGCCGCGATCGCCTCCCGCAGCGGCCGGGCGGTCAGCGGCCCGGTGAACGCGGCGGGAACGCCTCCCTCGCGCGCGGCGGAGAGCACTCCGGCGGCGGCGGTGGCGGCGAGCATGCCGTCGCCGAGCCGGTGGTCGACCTGCATGGCGAGGTGGTCACCCGACACCACGAACCGCAGCGGGAGCGACGGCTCCGGATGGGCGTCCAGCCAGTCCGCGAGCCCGCCCGGGTCGACGTCGGCGCGCTGGACCAGCCGGTGGGCGTGGCCGCCGGCCTCCGCCGTGCCACCCCAGTACCTCCAGTGCCGCCCGTCGGGTTCCAGGCCGAGCCCCACTCTCGCCAGCGGGCCGAGGGCCGCGATCCGGACGACCGCGTCGGCGAGCGCGTCGACGGAGGGCAGGTCTAGCGGTCCGGCCAGCAGCCGGATCGCCATCCCCGCACCCCGCCGGTCGAGCGCGTCCAGGCGCTGGCGCTCGGGCGGGGAGTGGGGTCTCGACGTGCTCATCACGACTCCAGGTCCAGCTCGACGACGGTGAGGGTGGCGGTGTGCACCCTGGTGATCCAGTGCGGGTTGGCCAGCAGCTGGCTCTCGAAACGGTCCAGCGCGCCGGGCGGGAACAGCCCGTAGTAGTCGTTGTAGATCTTCATCTGGCTGGTCATCACCACCCAGGTCGGCTGGCGGCGGTACCGCAGGTCGGTCGTCATCCGCTCGACCCGGTCGTCGGTGAAGTCGGAGCCGAGCCAGCCGGTCCAGGCGTTGACGCCCCCGTCGAAGGTCCGGTTGATCCGGGCGAAGTCGACGTACCGGGCAACGACACGTCCGGGAGCGCCGGGGGCGAGCGCGATCACCATGGTGTCGGGCGGGGCGGTCTGGATGATCCACACCGACGCCTGCAGCGCGTCCGCGTCGACCCGGTTCGGGAACCATGCGCCGTAGAAGGCCTGCGCGGAGCCGAGCATCAGGGCCACCGAGGCCGCCGTCGCGGTGGCGGGGCGCCACCAGCCGGCGGTGCTGCCGAGCAGCCGGTCGGTACCGGGAGCGAGCAGGATCGCGCAGCCGGGCAGTGAGTAGAGGAACACCCGGAAGATCGCCTCGCCGCCGTAGCCCTGACCCAGGAGCAGGGCGAACGCGCCGAAGGAGAGCACCGCGGTCGCCCACAGCCGTCGCCGGCCGGCCGGCAGGGTGGACAGACCCCGCAGCGCAGCGACGGGGCCACCATGCAGCCGGTCGGCCAGCCGAAGACGCGGCCCCGCCGCGCCACGCAACCGCCGCAACCGCCGCAACCGCCGGAGCAGGACCAGGCCCGCGCCGCCCCAGACCGCCACCGACACCAGCCGGCTGCACCAGCTGGTGAACACCTGGCCTGCGCTCGGCGAGGACCCGTTGACGTTCCGCTGGGCGTTGGCCAGTGGGTTCACCGAGAGCAGGCTGCCGTAACTCTGCACGACGTCGTAGTTGGCGGCGAGGTAGCCGATCGCGACGGCCGTGAACACGCCGACCGCCCACCAGGGACGCAGCATGCCCAGCAGGGCGAGGGCCGCCATCACGACCAGCAGCCAGTACGGCGTGAGCTGGTGGGTGACCGTGATCGCGGCGAAGACCACCAGGGCCACCCAGGTCGTCCCGGCCGGGAGCCGGCTGCCCGGCCAGCGGACGACCAGGGCGAGCACCCCGAGCGCGAGCAGCATGGCCACCGCCTGCGGCGAGAAGTAGTCCTGGCCGACCCAGTTGGCGGTGTGGGCGAGGAAGGCCGCGACCAGCGCGACCCGCGGGCACAGCCCCAGGCAGCGGGCCAGCACGAACACCGCGCCGGTGAGCGCGAGCTGGTAGCCGGGGGTGAACCAGTGCGCGACCTCCAGCGAGGTGCTGCCGGTGAGGTCGTTGAGCCAGGCGAAGAACGCGAACATGCCGGGCCAGGAGTGGTAGATGTCCGCACCGCGGGCCAGCGACCCGTGGACGCTGATGTAGTCGATCACGCCGAAGTGCTTGTAGGTCCACGAGTACAGCGGCAGGTCCACGCCCAGCGCGGTCGGCAGCCGCACGAGCAGCACGGACGTGACCAGCGCGCCGGCGGCGAGGCCGAGGTGGCGGTAGCGGATCGCGATGGCGAAAGCGAGCGTCACCATCACCAGCGACGTCGCGAACCCGGGTCCGGCCGCGAACAGCAGCCCGCGGTTGTCCACGGCTGCCGATCGCATCGCGGGGACGCTCCACGCCCCGCAGATCACGGCCGCGACGAGCAGCCCGAGCACCGTCCCCGCGGTGTGCAGGCCCGGACGGGGCGCGTCGGCTGCGGCGGACGGCGCGGCGTCTGGACGGCTCTGGAGGTCAACCACCGAGGGCCACCGCCGTCCGTACCCGCCACAGGCTCCAGGCCAGGACGACGGTCGCCATCCCGACCAGGCCGGGTTGCGGCTGCCAGGCCGGGAGGGAGGCCATCGCCGTGGTCACCAGGATCACGACCGACAGCCCGAACAGGGGCACGACCAGCCAGCACAGCGGGCGTGGGAGCCCCAGGTGGGACTGCAGCACCGCCCCCGGGCCGACCGCGACGAAGCACAGCAGGGCGGGCAGGCGGGTGGCGGTGGGCAGGCCGGGGACGAGGACGAGCAGGCCCACCAGCCCGGCCGCCGCTCCCGCCAGCGCCCACGGATCGGTGATCCACGACCGCTTCGCGACCGGCCTCATGCGGCTGCCCCCCGCACCGACCAGCGTTCGGCCAGGTAGGCCGCCGGGCCGGTGAGCACCTGCCACAGTTCGAGCCGCGAGATGGCGGCGACCTCGCCGCGTACGGCGTCATCGCGGACCCGGAAGGGTTGGGCCGCGTCCTCGACGCTGACCATCGGCTTGTGCACGAGCCGGGCCAGGGCCCGCGGCGAGCGGCCGAGCGCCATCCCGAGCGCCCGCGGCTGCAGGGCGAGCGTCGTGAGCCAGGCGCCCAGCCCGCGCCCGTAGCCGACCGCCTGCGTGCGCAGCGCCGGCAGATCGTCACGGTGCCGGTGCCAGATGACGGCCGACGGCTCGACGACCAGGGCGTGCCCTGCGAACAGCAGCCGGGTGAAGATGTCCAGGTCCTCCCCACCCCGGGTCCTGGTGCCGACACCGAGCGCCTCGTCGAACCCGCCGACGGCGCGGACCGCGTCCCTCCTGACCGCGAAGTTGGCCCCGGTGCCGTACTCACCCACGCAGAACGGGAACATGGGCAGGTCCGCGGGCGGATCGGACAGCCGGAACACCCGGCCGGCCAGGTTCTTCGACCAGCTGACCCGGGCGTCGAAGTAGGTCTGGACGGCGTTGCGCAGTTCGCCGGACGGGACCAGCCCGCTCACGCACGCGACGTCGCCGCCGCGGCCGAAGCCCGCAGCCAGGCCACGCAGCCACTGGGGGTCGGCGACCACGTCGTCGTCGGTGAAGGCGACGATCGGGTGGCGGGCGACGGACATGCCCACGTTGCGGGCCCTGGACAGGCCGGCGACCGGGGCCACGACGTAGCGCACCCGGTAGTCGTCCGCGACGGCGGCCGTGCGGTCGCTGAGCGGTGCATTGTCGACGACGATCACCTCGTAGTCGGGGTGGTCGAGCGCCACCAGCGAGTCGAGCGCCTCCCTGAGCGCGTCGGGACGCTCCCGCGTGCACACCACGACGGACATGGCCGGCGGCTCGGCCGGCGCCGCCGGCTCGGCCGGGGGGAGC
>NZ_JASGES010000191.1:0-4061 GCF_047606205.1 Propionicimonas sp.
CTCGAGGTAGAGCAGGTCGCCGGCCAGCCTGAGCGGCCGGTCGCCGCCGCTCTCGGCGCCGATCCTGACCAGCGGGCTGGCCTCGATGGCCGCGCGCCACGAGGCCGGCTCGGGCCACAGCTCGGCCGGCACCGCTGCGGCGTCCTCGTCGGTGTCGGTACTGGCCGGGCCGGTGTGGGCCAGGTCGAGGCAGATCGAGCCTGACCGCAGGGCCCGCACCGACAGCGCGAGGGCGAGCAGGACCCTCTGGTCGGGTTCGCGGTAGAGATGTCCCACCTTCTGAGCGACGTGGACGTCGCCCCAGGTCAGGGCACCGGCCGCGTGCACGTCCCGCAGCAGGCCAGGGGTGAGGCTGGTGGCGAGGTCGGTCATGGCCGGCTCCGATCGGCCAGGAGGTCGGACAGTTCGGTGACGAGGCCGGACGGCGGGTGCCAGCGGAACACTCCGGTGTCGGGCGCACCCGGGCCGCCCATGCCGCGGACGAAGAGGTAGCCGACCCCGCCGAGGTGCCGAGTCGGGTCGTACCCGGACAGGCGGGCGTCCAGGAAGCGGTGCAGCGCCACGCAGTAGAGCAGCGCCTGCAGCGGGTAGTGGGTGCGGATCATCTCCGTCACCATGGCCGCCTCGGTGTAGTGCTCGAGGGTGAGCTCCGCGGGACCGAGCCGGTTGGTCTTGTAGTCGACGACCACGAAGCGGGGCGAGCCCGCAGGGCCGACGCGCAGCACCGAGTCGATGCTGCCGGTGAGGAAGCCGCGCAGCGGCTGTCCTGCCAGCGCCGGCTGCTCGAGTTCGGCGGGGTAGCCGGCGAGCGGGTCGCCGGCGGGCAGCCAGCGGCGCAGCAGTGCGGCGACGTCACGCAATCGACGGGTCTGCGGACCGGCGCCGAGCGGGATTTCGAAGGTGAGCTCGCTGAGCCGGTCGGTCACCGGGATCGCGGCGAGTGGGAGGCTGTCGGTGAGCGAACCGAGCGGCGTGAGCAGACTGGGCAGCATGGCGTCGGCGAGCGCCGCCGGAGCGACTCCCGACACCGCCCAGCGTTGACCGGCCGCGGTCGTCGCCTCCCGGAGCCGGTCGGCCAGCGCGGCCTGGTCCTGGGGGGTGGGGGCGTACCAGTCGAGGTTCTCCAGCACGTGGTGGACGAGGCTGCCGAAGCCCGTCCCCCCCGGCAGGTCGGCCATCGGGGAGGGGACGCCCGGCGCGGGGTCGACCAGCGGTGCGTCGGTGACCGGCTCGTCGTCGGTGATCGGCTCGGCCACCAGCGCGACCGGCGGCCTGGCGTGGACGGCCTCGGTCAGCCCGGAGTACGACGTGCGGCGCCAGTCCTGGTCGATCCGGCGGGAGAACCTGGCCAGCGCGAGGGGCCGTGGGCCCGACGGGGGCGGCGCGGCGGGTCGGGCGCGCTCAGGAGTGCAGTCCTGGACGACGATGCCTGCTTCGCCCAGCCATTCGAGTGCCGCAGGGCTGCCGTCGCCCGGCGGCTGGTCGAGCGGATACTCCGGCTCGGGCGCGCCGGGGTCGTCGCGGCGCCGGAACAGGAGCCGGTGCAGCGGGGAGGCCGCCGTGTTGAACCGGGTTCTCGCCCACCAGAGGGTCAGCTGCGACTGCGCGCGTGTGCAGCCGACGTACAGGGTGCGGAGCCGTTCGGCCGCGTCCTCCGCCGCCTGCTGGGCGCGGCGGCCGGGACGCCCGGGAGCCTGGGCCCCGCCGACGTCGAGGACCCGGCGGTCCGTGTCGTGGAAGGCGAAGTTCTCGCCCCCGTCGGTGTCGCGGACCCACAGGTCGGCGGCCTCGGGCAGCAGCACGACCGGGAACTGCAGGCCCTTCGCCTTGTGCACGGTCATGATCTGGACGGCGTCCCGGTCGGTCTCCAGCCGTCGAACGCGGTCGGAGGTCACCGCAGACCGGGTGACCGCCTCCTCCAGCCAGGCGACCAGCGCCTGCCCGCGGGTTCCCGTCGAGTGCTGGGCGTGCAGGAGCTCGGCGAGGTGCCGGAAGTCGGTCAGGTCCCGCTCGCCGCGTGGACGGCGCAGGATGCGCGCCGCGAACTCCTCCGGCACGTCGTCCGACGGCGCCTGGATGGTCGCGAACAGCGCGGCCACGCCCTGCGCGGCCAGGACTCGCGACCAGCCCTGGAGCAACGCGGCCCAGCCGGTCAGCCGGTCGTCATCGGCCAGAGCGAGGTCGGTGAGGTCGCCGCCGACGAAGTCGGTGAGGATCGCGGCCCGGACAGAACTCCGGCGTGGCTGTTCGAGCGCGGTGAGGAGGGTGAGCCAGTCGGCGGCGGCGGACGTCGCGAAGATCGAGTCGGCGCCCGAGAACGCGACCGGGACGCCCGCCGTGGTGAGGGCAGCGGCGATCTGGCGGCCCCGGCCATTGGTGCTGACCAGGATCGCGATGTCGTTGGCGCGGACCGGCCTCGGGCCGTCCTCGGTGAGCACATCGCTGCCGCCCGAGAGCAGGGTGACGATCTCGCCGGTGAGGTCGGCGATGATCGCCCTCCTGGCGTCCGCGGCCTGGACCGGGGCGGTCGAGGCGAGGCAGCGCAGGCGCACCGGCGCCGACCACGCCGACTCCCGCGGTGCCACCAGCCGGGAGCCGGAGTGGCTGGCGATGACCGGGGGCACCGTGATGCCCTCGCCGAGCGCCACGTCGCGGAACAGCTCGTTGACCGCGTGCACCACGCCTTCGTCGGCCCGATGGTTGACCTCGAGGGAGTATCGCTCGTCCGCCTCCGCCACCGCCGCGGTGTAGGCGGCGATGTCGGCGCCCCTGAAGGCGTAGATCGACTGCTTGGGGTCGCCGATCAGGACGAGTGGAACACGGCCGCCGAAGGTCTCGTTCAGGATCGCCCACTGGACGGGGTCGGTGTCCTGGAACTCGTCCACCAGGACCACCTGGCAGCGCCGCCGCAGCCGTTCGGCGCCGGCCGCTCCCGCGGGCCCGCGGAGGGCCGCCCGGAGCCGGGACAGCTGGTCGTCGAAGGTGTACAGACCCCAGCGGACCTTGCGGCGCTCGAGCTCTGCGCGAACGGCGTGGGCGAACTCGACCCGCTCGCCGGCGACGCCGGGAGCCCCGGAGGGGACGAGGTCGGCGTCGGGCAGGCCGATCGCTGAGCGTGCGACGGCGCGCGCCGTCGCCAGGTCGAACGGCACCCCGAGCGGGTGGGTGGCGTAGCGGGCGAGGTACACGTCGTCGGTGACCTGGTCGACGGTCAGGCTGAGGTCCTCGACGAGGGTGGCCCGCGGATCCTGCTCGGCGAGGATGCCGAGCTCCTCGAGCATCGCCTGGCAGAACTGGTGGATGGTTATGATCGTCGCGGAGTCGAGCCCGCCGACCGCGCGGTTCAGCCGGGCGATCCGCTCCGCGACCACCTCTGCCGGGGCGTCGAGCAGGAGGGCATCGGTCGGGTCGGGTTCGACCGGCGCGCCGGCCAGGCGTGCGGTGAGGACGTCGGCCGAGTGCTGCAGTCGGCGCCGGACACGGGCACGCAGCTCCGCGGATGCCATTCTGCTGAAGCTGATCACGGCGAGCCGGTCGACGGGCACCACGCCCTCGGCGAGGTAGCGCACGGCCAGGGCGGCGATGGCGTAGGTCTTCCCCGTGCCCGCGCTGGCCTCCAGGACCGCCGTGCCGGTGGGCAGGGGACCGGTGGGGTCGAACCGGGTCACGGTGCCACCTCGCTGTCCAGCATGGGCGTCCAGATCGCACCGGCCAGGACGCCGACCAGGTTCGGCTCGCCCGTGTCGGCGCCAGGGAGCGGCAGGTCACCCACGGGAAGGTCGAGGAGGCCGGGGAACTCGAAGAAGGCGCGGTAGGACGGGTCGTTCGCGCCCTCCCACTCCCAGCGGTCACGAAGGCGGGAGCGCGAGCGTGGGTCGAGCGGGTCCTGCCCGGCCAGGCGGAGGGTCGCCCACTCCGCGCAGAGGCGGGGCAGCGCGGGAAGCGGACGGGACAGCCCGATGGTCCGGATCGCGATCAGCTCGCCGAGGAGCCGGCGCGCCGTGGCCTGCGGCGGCGCCGCCAGCACGCAGACGCGTCCCTTGCCGGCGACCCGGGCCCGC
>NZ_JASGES010000192.1:0-13168 GCF_047606205.1 Propionicimonas sp.
GGGCGTGGCCGTCCCGGTGGCGCGCCCGGTCGTGGCGGTATCGGCGGTGCTCCCGGCGCCGGTGGTCCTCCCGGTGGCGGCGGCCGTGGCGGCCGTGGTGGCCGTGGCGGTTCCGGCACCCAGGGTGCTTTCGGGCGTCCCGGAGGTCCGGCCAAGCGCGGACGCAAGTCGAAGAAGCAGCGCAGGCAGGAATTCGACCAGATGGAGGCACCGTCGATCGGCGGCGTGCGCGTCCGTCAGGGCGACGGCCAGACCGTCCGGCTGCGCCGCGGCGCGTCGCTGACCGACCTCGCCGAGAAGATCGGCGTCGAGCCGGCCGTGCTCGTGCAGGTGCTGTTCAACCTGGGCGAGATGGTCAACGCCACCCAGTCGGTGGCCGACGACACGCTCCAGGTGCTCGGCGCCGAACTCAACTACAACATCGAGGTCGTCTCGCCCGAGGACGAGGACCGCGAGCTGCTGGAGAGCTTCGACATCGAGTTCGGCGAGAACGAGGGTGGCGAGGAGGACCTCGCACCGCGGCCGCCCGCCGTCACCGTCATGGGTCACGTCGACCACGGCAAGACGAAGCTGCTGGACGCGCTGCGGCACTCCAACGTGGTGGCCGGCGAGGCCGGAGGCATCACGCAGGCGATCGGCGCCTACCAGGTCGCCACCGAGGTGGACGGCCAGGAGCGGAAGATCACCTTCATCGACACCCCCGGTCACGAGGCGTTCACCGCCATGCGGGCCCGTGGTGCCAAGTCGACCGACATCGCCGTGCTGGTGGTTGCGGCCGACGACGGTGTGATGCCGCAGACGATCGAGGCGCTCAACCACGCGAAGGCGGCCGACGTGCCGATCGTGGTGGCGGTGAACAAGATCGACAAGGAGACCGCCGACCCGGTCAAGGTCCGTGGCCAGCTCACCGAGTACGGCCTGGTGCCCGAGGAGTACGGCGGCGACACCATGTTCGTCGACGTGTCCGCGACCACCCACGTCGGCCTCGACGCGCTGCTCGAGGCGGTCATCCTGACCGCGGACGCCGCTCTGGACCTGCGGGCCAACCCGGACATGCCGGCCCAGGGCGTTGCCATCGAGGCGCACCTGGACAAGGGCCGTGGCCCCGTGGCCACCGTCCTGGTGCACCGCGGAACGCTGCACACCGGTGACTCGATCGTCGCGGGATCGGCCTATGGCCGCGTCCGCGCCCTGATCAACGACCAGGGCGAGAACGTGGACGCGGCCCCGCCGTCGATGCCGGTGCAGGTGCTCGGCCTGACCTCGGTTCCCGGTGCGGGCGACAACTTCCTGGTCGTCGAGGACGACCGGATGGCTCGTCAGATCGCCGAGAAGCGGGAGGCGCGGCAGCGCGCGGCCATGCTGGCGAAGACCACCAGGCGCAAGACGCTCGACCAGCTGTTCGAGCAGCTCGCGAAGGGCGAGACGCAGGAGTTGCGGCTCATCCTCAAGGGCGACTCGGCCGGCGCGGTGGAGGCCCTGGAGGATTCGCTGCTGCAGATCGATGTGGGCGAAGAGGTCGACCTGCGGGTCATCGACCGCGGTGTCGGTGCGATCACCGAGACCAACGTGTCGCTGGCCGCGGCGTCGGACGCCGTCATCATCGGCTTCAACGTCCGTGCGCAGGGCAAGGCCACGCAGCTGGCCGACGCCGAGGGTGTCGACATCCGGTACTACTCGGTGATCTACGCGGCGATCGACGATGTCGAGGCGGCGCTGAAGGGCATGCTGAAGCCGATCTACGAGGAGAAGGTGCTCGGACAGGCGGAGATCCGCGAGATCTTCCGCTCGTCCAAGTTCGGCATCATCGCCGGCTGCATGGTGATCGACGGCTCGATCCGGCGGAACTCCAAGGCCCGTCTGCTGCGCGACGGGGTGGTGGTCACCGAGACCTCCATCGCGTCCCTGCGCAGGGAGAAGGACGACGTCACCGAGGTCCGCGAGGGGTACGAGTGCGGCACCACGCTGGCCGGGTTCTCCGACATCCACGTCGGCGACATCATCGAGACCTTCGAGATGGTGGAGAAGCCGCGGGACTGATCCCCGCTCGCGACGCGGGTCCGGTTCGACCGGGCCCGCGTCGCCCGTCCCAGTGAGAGGAACGATTCCATGAGCAGCCCTCGTTTCGCCAAGGTCGCGGAGCAGATCAAGGTGATCATCGCCCAGATGCTCGAGCGCAGGATCAAGGATCCGCGGTTGGGCTTCGTGACGATCACCGACGTGCGGATCACCGGCGACGGCAGGGAGGCGACCGTCTTCTACACGGTGCTCGGCGATGCGGTCGCCCGCTCAGAGTCGGCGGCCGCCCTGCAGTCGGCGACCGGTCTGCTGCGCTCGACCGTGGGCAAGCAGCTGGGCCTGAAGTTCACCCCCACGCTGGAGTTCGTGCTGGACGCGGTCGAGGAGGACGCCGCGCAGATCGAGGACGCCCTCGCCCGGGCCAGGGCGCTGGACGCAGAGGTCGCGGCCAGGGCCGTCGGCGCCAGCTACGCCGGGGACGCGGACCCCTACCGGAAGCCGGGCGAGGACGACGCCGACGGTGAATGACGCGTCCGGCCTGGTCGTCGTCGACAAGCCGGCCGGCTGGACGTCGCACCAGGTCGTGGGGCGCTGCCGGCGCCTCTACGGCACCCGCAAGGTCGGCCACGCCGGCACGCTCGACCCGATGGCCACCGGCGTGCTGCTGGTCGGCGTCAACCGCGCCACCCGCCTGCTCGGTTTCCTGGCCGGCCACGACAAGACCTACACGGCCACGATCCGGCTCGGCGCCGCCACGGTGACCGACGATGCGGAGGGCGACTTCGTGGAGCGGCGTGGGGCGGCAGGGATCACCGAGGCGGACGTGCGGTCCGCGCTGCCGGCCCTCACCGGGGTGATCAGCCAGGTTCCGTCCGCGGTCTCGGCGATCAAGGTGGACGGCAAGCGCGCGTACGCGCGCGTCCGGGCCGGCGAGGAGGTCCAGCTCCGGGCCAGGGAGGTCACGGTGAGCCGGTTCGAACTGGTCGGGTTCCGGCCGCCCGCGAGCTTCGCGGAGATCGAGGGGACAGCGGCCGCCGTCGCGCTGGACGTGGACGTCGAGGTGGACTGCTCCTCCGGCACCTACATCCGCGCGCTGGCCCGCGACCTGGGCCGGGCCCTGGGTTGTGGCGGCCACCTGACGGCGCTGCGCCGCACCCGGGTGGGCGCCTTCGACCTCTCCCTGGTCGCGCTCGACGCCGAGGGCCTGGCCGGCGAGGTCGGCCCGCCGCTGCTCGACCTCGGCGCGGTGGCCCGGCGTGCGTTCCCGTTCGTCGAGGTGGACGCCGACGGCGCCCGCGACGTCGGCCACGGCCGCCCGCTGGACATCCCCGTCCCCGCCGACCCCACCGCCGTGATCCACAACGGTGACCTGATCGCGCTCTACCGTCCGATCGACGCCGACGCCGACGCCGACGCCGACGCCGACGCCCAGGCCGAAGCCCAGGCCGACGCCGACGCCCAGCCCGACGCCCAGCCCGACGCTGATGCCCAGCCCGAAGCCGACGCCCAGGCCGACGCCGATCCGGACCCGGCCACCCGTCGGCCCCGGTCCCGCCCCGTCGCCGTCCTCGCCTGACCCGCCGGCGGCTGATCGAAGCCTCCGCTCGTCCCCCCGGCGCGTTCGCTCCCGAAAAGCGGCCTTGCTCCCCACTTTTCGGGAGCAAGGCCGCCTTTCGGGAGCGAAGCCGCGGAAGGGCGAGCGGGGAGCAGTTGGTAGGGTGGTCGGCGGTCTGCCAAGGGTGGAGCGGAGAGGCGAGCGTGAGTGCAGCAACGGTAGTCATCGGCAACTTCGATGGCGTCCACCCGGGCCACAGGGAGGTGCTGGCCGAGGCCGGGCGACGTCGCCCCGACCTGCCTCTGGTCGTCGTCACCTTCTGGCCGCACCCGATGTCGGTGCTGCGGCCGGAGACGGGACCGATGCTGCTGACGTCCCTGGAGGCGAGGATCGAGCTGCTCACCGCGGCGGGCGCCGACCGCGTCGAGGTGATCGAGTTCACCCGCGAGTTCGCGTCCTGGTCGCCCTCGGACTTCGTCGAGCGCGTTCTGGTCCCGCTGGACCCCGCGGTGGTCGTGGTGGGGGAGAACTTCCGGTTCGGCCACCACGCGTCCGGGACGGTCGCCACGCTGACCGAGCTCTCGGCGGGCCGGTTCGAGGTCGAGGCGCTCCCGCTGGTCCGCTTCGGCGACGAGGACACCTGCTCGACCCTGATCCGTCGCGCGCTGGCCGTGGGCGACGTGGCCCACGCCGCCCACCACCTCGGCCGCCTGTTCAACTTCCGCGGGGTCGTCGCCCACGGTGACCGGCGCGGGCGGACGCTGGGCTTCCCGACCGCGAACCTGCCCGTCCCCGCCGACCTCGCCTGCCCGGAGGACGGCGTCTACGCGGGCTGGGTGACCAGGAGGGACGGCCTGGACGCGCACGGCGACGCGCTCCCCGCGGATGCGCCGCCGCCGCGCTGGCCCGCGGCGATCTCCGTCGGCACCAACCCCACCTTCGACGGCCTCACCCGCCGGGTCGAGTCCTATGTGCTGGACCGGGACGACCTCGAACTGTATGACGCCCCGATCTCGGTGGAGTTCGTGGCCAGGATTCGCGGCCAGGTGCGCTTCGCCGACATCGACGAGCTGGTCGTGCAGATGGTCGACGACGTGGCCCGGTGCCGGGAGCAGCTGGGGATCGCGCCCCGGCAGTGAGACGTGGTCCCGGCTCACGGGATCTTCACAGCAAGGCCGCCGAAAGGCAGAATTGCGTCATGTTCGGTCTCGGTGCGCTGCGGCGACGGTTCGCCCACGACCCAGGGCCGGCCAGGCGGGACGTGGCCGGCCTCGGCATCGCCCCGTCCGACATCGACGAACTCGCCGCGCTCGCCACCCAGGTGGCGGCCGAGTACGGCCCGTCCTCGCCCGCGGTGGTGTCGGCGACGCTCACCCGGCTGCTCCGCCGCCAGGTGCCGGTGCGAGCCGTGCAGCCCGCACAGGGACGCTGTCTCGGCGGTCTGCAGTTCGCAGACGGAACGGTGGTGCTCGTCCGCGGCCGCCACGCCGGCGACCTCGGCAAGGTGGCGGCCGGCGTTCACTTCGGTGTCGTCCGGCTGGCGGACTTCCACGCCGCCTGCGGCGCCGTCACCCTCGAACTGAGCTACGGCACCCACCGCGACGAGCTGTCCGCCCTGGGCATCACCCAGCCGGTGTGAGCCGGCCTCAGCGCACGAGCAGCGACTTGCGGTAGATCGCGTCCCGCTGCTCGGCCGAGTTCACCCCTCCGGTGTCATCGATCCACTCGTAGGTGGTCAGGGCGTGGTCGCCGGTCGGGGAGTAGTCGAGCCCGATGTACATCGGGATCGCCGCTTCGTTCTCCGGATCCACCTTGAGGAACACCTCCACGAACCCGAGCTCGCCCGCGCGCTGCTCCAGGAAGGTGGTCAGGGCCCGGGCGGCGCCCTGGCGGCGGAACTCGGGGTACACCCACAGGTTCTTCAGCTCCGGGCGCAGGCTGTTGTCGGCGCGACAGTCCAGGACGCTCGTGCCCACCGGCACGTCGTCACGGAGGGCGATGGCGTAGAAGTAGTCGCCGCCGGCCTGCCGGTCGAAGTGCGCGCCCGCGATCCTCGCCGAGGGGTGGGCCTCACGGGCGTGCAGCGCGGGAAGGTCCTCGACGGTGCACAGGCGCACCGTGATCGACTCGTCAGGCATGCATCCTCCGGGTTCGGCGCAGGGAACTCCAGTGTTGCCGCTGGGGCTGGACGACTGCTACCCGTCTTGCCTGCCGGAAGAACACGAGGGGTCGTCGTCTCGTGCTCCTCCGGAGCGGGGTCAGCCCAGGGCCTTGATGATGTCCTCCACGCGCTGCTTGGCGTCGCCGAACAGCATCTGGGTGTTCTCCTTGAAGAACAGGGGGTTCTGGACGCCGGCGTAGCCGGTCGCCATCGAACGTTTGAACACGATCACGTTCGCTGCGTGCCACACCTCCAGCACCGGCATCCCGGCAATGGGGGAGTTCGGGTCGTCCAGCGCCGCGGGGTTCACCGTGTCGTTCGCGCCGATCACCAGGACCACGTCGGTGTCGGCGAAGTCGTCGTTGATCTCGTCCATCTCCAGGACGATGTCGTAGGGGACATGGGCCTCGGCCAGCAGGACGTTCATGTGCCCGGGCAGGCGCCCGGCGACCGGGTGGACGCCGAAGCGGACGTTCACCCCGTGCGCGCGGAGCTTGGCGGTGAGATCGGCGACCGGGTACTGGGCCTTCGCCACTGCCATGCCGTAGCCGGGGGTGATGATCACCGTCTTCGCGTTCCACAGCAGCTCGGCCGCGCCCGCGGCGTCGATCTCGCGGTGCTCTCCCTCGACCTCGGTGGCCGCCGCAACGGTGCCGCCCTCGGAGCCGAAGCCGCCGAGGATGACCGAGACGAACGAGCGGTTCATGGCCCGGCACATGATGTAGCTCAGGATCGCGCCGGAGGAGCCCACCAGCGAGCCGGTGATGATGAGCAGGTTGTTGTTCAGCATGAAGCCGGCGGCCGCCGCGGCCCAGCCCGAGTACGAGTTCAGCATCGACACGACGACCGGCATGTCGCCGCCGCCGATCGCCGCGACCATGTGGAAGCCCAGGGCGAAGCCGATGATCGCGATCGCGATGATCAGCACCCAGCCCAGCAGCGGGTTGGCGTCCCCGACGGCCACGAACCAGACCATCAGCCCGAGGAAGACCACGAACGCGCCGAGGTTGAGCAGGTTGCGTCCGGGCAGCGTGAGCGGCTTGGAACTCATCTTCGCCGACAGCTTCAGGTAGGCGATCACCGAGCCGGTGAACGTGTAGGCGCCGATCAGGACGCCGAGGGCGACCTCGACGAGATGGACGGTGCCGCCGGTGCCCTCGGGTGCGGCGAAGGAGTTGACGCCGACCAGCACCGCGGCCATGCCGACGAAGGAGTGGAACGCGGCGATCAGCTCGGGCATCTGGGTCATCTCGACCCTGCGGGCGACCGGGGTGCCGATCGCCGCCCCGATCGCCAGGACGGCGACGATCAGGACGAGGGTGACGACCACGGGCTGGCGGTTGCCCTCGGTGGCCGACATGGACAGCGAATGGATGATCGTCGCGACCAGCGCGAGTCCCATGCCGACCATGCCGGCGATGTTGCCCATCCGGGCCGTGGTCTGCTTCGAGAGCCCGGCGAGGGACAGGATGAACAGGACGCCGGCCACGATGTAGAGCCCCTGGACGAAGGAGAGCACCATGTCAGGACTCCTTCCTGAACATGCCGAGCATTCGGTAGGACACCAGGAAGCCGCCGAAGATGTTGATCGATGCGATCGTCGCCGCGATGAACGACATCACCAGGACGGCGATATTGGTCGAGCCGAGCTGGAGCAGTGCTCCGACCAGGATGATCCCCGAGATCGCGTTGGTCTGGGCCATCAGCGGGGTGTGCAGCGAGTGCGAGACGCCGCTGACCACGTAGAAGCCGACCACGACGGCGAGGGCGAACACCGTGAACGCCCCCACGAAGCTGGCCGGGGAGAAGGTCACGGCGAGGACCACCAGCGCCGCGGCGACGATCGACCACGCGATCCGGTTGCGGGTCCGGGCCCTGGCCGCCGCTGCCTGGTGCGCGGCCCTCTCCGCGGGATCCTCGGCAGGGACGGGCGCGGACGCGGACGGGGTGGCCGCCGAGACCTGGACCGGTGGGGGCGGCCAGAGCAGGTCGCCGTCCTTCGTCACGGTCATGCCGCGCAGCACGACGTCGTCGAGATCGAGCACGACCTCGCCGTCCTTGCCGGGAGTGAGCAGCTTGAACAGGTTCACCACGTTCGTGCCGTACAGCTGCGACGCCTGCGTGGGGAGCCGTCCGGCCAGGTCGGTGTAGCCGATGATCTTCACGCCGTTGTCGGTGACGACCAGTTGGTCCGCCACCGAGCCCTCGACATTTCCGCCGTTGGACGCGGCCATGTCGACGATCACGGAGCCCGGCTTCATGGTGGCCACCATCTCGGCCGTGATCAGCCGAGGCGCCGGGCGCCCCGGGATCAGCGCGGTCGTGATGATGATGTCGACCTCCCGGCACTGCTCGGCGTACATCCGTGCCGCGGCGTCGGCGTAGTCGGCGGAGGCCTCCTTGGCGTAGCCGTCGGCGGAACTCTGCTGCTCCGCCTTCACGGCCACGAACTCCCCGCCCATGGACGCGACCTGCTCGGCGACCTCCGCGCGCAGGTCGGTGGCGCGGACGATCGCTCCGAGCGACTTCGCCGTCCCGATCGCCGCGAGCCCGGCCACGCCCGCGCCGGAGACGAAGACGGTCGCCGGGGGCACCTTGCCGGCGGCGGTGACCTGGCCGGTGAACAGCGAGCCGAAAGCGTTGGCCGCCTCGATGACCGCGCGGTAGCCGGCGATGTTGGCCATCGAGCTCAGCACGTCGAGGGCCTGCGCGCGGGAGATGCGGGGGACGGCGTCCATCGCGAGCACCGTCAGGTCGCGCTCGGCCAGCTTCGCGAGCAGTTCGGGGCTGCGTCCCGGTGCGATCAGGGAGATCAGGATGCCGCCGTCGGGAAGCTGCGCGATCTCGTCGTCGTCGGGGGCATTGATCTTCGCGACGACAGGGGAGGACCAGGTCGTCGCTCGGTCGGAGACCGTGGCGCCGGCCGCGGCGTACTCGGCATCGGGGTAGGACGACAGCGCGCCGGCGCCGGCCTCGATCACGACACTGTGGCCGAGGGTGACGAGCTGCCGCACCGTCTTCGGAGTGGCGGCCACCCTGGTCTCGCCCTTCAGCGTCTCCAGGGGAATACCTATCTGCATATGCGTAATGCCTTCCGTGTGGTCACGGCTGTGGAACCGACGTCGGTAGCGTAGTGCCAAGAAGTACGACTGGACGGCCACTTCGCGCGGGTCCCGCGCCTGATCAGAGGCCGATTCGCCGCAGCTGGGCCGGAGCCGGTAGAGTGGACCCGCCGTCACGACGGCCGCGGACGCCCAAGAGCTCCCGACGATCCTGCAACACCACGAATCGTGCCGCCTGGCAGGGGAGCGCCGCGCAACGGGAAACCGAGAGGAGAGCAGCCGATGGACGCTGACACCAAGAAGAAGATCATCGAGGAGTACGCGGTCGCCCCGGGCGACACCGGTTCGCCGGACGTCCAGATCGCGCTGCTCACCAAGCGGATCGCACACCTGACCGAGCACCTCAAGGAGCACAAGGGCGACCACCACAGCCGTCGTGGCCTGATGCTCCTGGTCGGCCAGCGGCGCCGCCTGCTCAACTACGTCGCCAAGCAGGACATCGAGCACTACCGGTCCCTGATCGCGCGCCTCGGCCTGCGTCGGTGACATCACTCTTCTGACCAGCCGGTGACGGAGTCCCCGTCACCGGCTGGTCGTGCGTACAACTCCAGACGAGCCCCACACCACCTGGTTTGGTCCTCGGTAGTGACTTTCGGGCAGCCGCACGGCGGCCTCCCGCGAGCCTCGATCGAAGACCGGGGCAGGCAGGGGCGGGGCTCCAACCCGAAAGGAACCCGAATGGAAGGTCCTGACCTTCGTTACACCGAGGCCGTGATCGACAACGGCCCGCTGGGAAAGCACGTCGTCCGGTTCGAGTCCGGCCTGCTGGCCAAGCAGGCGAACGGCTCGGCAGCCGTCTACCTCGACGGCGACACGATGCTGCTGTCGGCGACCACCGCGGCCAAGAACCCGCGCGACGCCGTCGACTTCTTCCCGCTCACCGTGGACGTGGAGGAGCGGATGTACGCCGCCGGCCGCATCCCCGGCTCGTTCTTCCGCCGCGAGGGCCGTCCGTCCGAGGGCGCGATCCTGGCCGCCCGCCTGACCGACCGTCCGCTGCGTCCCTGCTTCGTGAAGGGGCTGCGCAACGAGGTCCAGGTCGTCATCACCGTGATGGCGCTGAACCCGAACGTCCGCTACGACGTGCTGGCGATCAATGCCGGCTCCGCGTCCACCACGCTCGCCGGCCTGCCGTTCTCCGGCCCGGTCGGTGGCCTGCGGATCGCCCTGATCGGCGAGGCGTGGGTGGGCTTCCCCACCGTCGAGCAGTCGGCGGACGCCACCTTCGAGATGGCCATCGCCGGCCGCGTCCTGCCGGACGGCGACGTCGCGATCATGATGGTCGAGGCGGAGTCGACCGAGGCCACCTGGGACCTGGTCCGCTCCGGCCGCACCGCTCCGACCGAGGACGTCGTGGCGCAGGGCATGGAGGCGGCCAAGCCGTTCATCAAAGCCCTGTGCGACGCTCAGGCCGAGCTGTCGGCGATGCTGCCCAAGCCGGTGTCGCAGTTCCCGGTGTTCCTCGACTACCAGCCCGACGTCTTCGAGGCTGTCGAGCAGGCCGGCACGCAGCGCCTCCGCTCCGTGATGAGCATCGTCGGCAAGGCGGAGCGCGAGACCGCGACCGAGGAGCTGAAGGCTGCGCTGCACGACGAGCTCGACGGTCTCTTCCCCGATCGCGGCAAGGAGATCAGCGGCGCGTTCTACGCGCTGACCAAGAAGGTCGTGCGGCACAAGACGCTCACCGAGCAGGTGCGCATCGACGGCCGTGGCGTCCGCGACATCCGGACGCTGTCGGCCGAGGTGGGCGTGCTGCCGCGGGTGCACGGTTCGGCGCTGTTCCAGCGCGGCGAGACCCAGATCCTGGGCGTCTCCACGCTGAACATGCTGGACATGGAGCAGAAGCTCGACACGCTCTCGCCGGAGACCACCAAGCGGTACATGCACAACTACAACTTCCCGCCCTACTCCACCGGTGAGACCGGCAGGGTCGGTTCGCCGAAGCGGCGCGAGATCGGCCATGGCGCGCTGGCCGAGCGTGCGCTGGTGCCGGTGCTGCCGAAGCGGGACGAGTTCCCCTACGCGATCCGCGAGGTGTCGGAGGCGCTGGGCTCCAACGGCTCGACGTCGATGGGCTCGGTGTGTGCGTCCACCCTCGCGCTGCTGAACGCGGGCGTGCCGCTGAAGGCGCCGGTGGCCGGCATCGCGATGGGCCTGATGAGCGAGGAGATCGACGGCGAGACGCGGTACGTCGCGCTGACCGACATCCTCGGCGCGGAGGACGCCCTGGGCGATATGGACTTCAAGGTCGCCGGCACGAAGGACTTCGTGACCGCGCTGCAGCTCGACACCAAGCTCAACGGCATCCCGTCCGAGGTGCTCGCCGGTGCGTTGCAGCAGGCCCGGGAGGCCCGGCACACGATCCTGGCCGTGATGGCGGAGGCCATCGAGGTCCCCGACGAGATGAGCCCCTACGCCCCGCGGATCATCACCGTCCGGATCCCGATCGACAAGATCGGCGAGGTCATCGGGCCCAAGGGCAAGATGATCAACCAGATCCAGGACGACACCGGCGCGAACATCTCGATCGAGGACGACGGCACGATCTACATCGGTGCGGACAACGGCGAGTCGGCCGAGGCCGCCCGTGCGCTGATCAATGCCATCGCCAACCCGACGATGCCGGAGAAGGGCGAGCGCTACCTGGGCACGGTCGTGAAGATCATGCCGTTCGGCGCGTTCATCTCGCTGCTGCCCGGCAAGGACGGCCTGCTGCACATCTCCAAGCTGCGTGGCCTCGCCGGCGGCGCCCGCGTGGAGAACGTGGAGGACGTGGTCAGCGTCGGCCAGAAGATCCAGGTCGAGATCTCCGACATCGACGAGAAGGGCAAGCTGTCCCTGATCCCCGTCGTGGAGGAGAAGGAGGCTGCTCCGGCCGAGGCCTGAGCACCGCTTCACCCGCACAGCGCCGCCCTCTCCGGGGGCGGCGCTGTCGCAATTCCCGCTGCGTCGCCGCGACCCGGGACCGGCACCTCGGGCCCCGCTCGCGCGCCGAGGGCCACCGCTCGCCGCCGAAGGCCACCGCTCCCGTCGAGGGCTCCGGTCCGGCCGCCGGCTCCGGGCGGGGAGGCTGGCGCTGGCCGGGAGTTGGTCCTGGGCGGGGACGCCGGCCCCTCGGCGTGGGGCGGGGCCCCGCGGCGATGACGGAGGACCCCCGAAGAAGGGCGGGAGCCTCAGTCCCACCAGGCGCGGTACCACCAGGTGCCCTCCGAAGGAGCAGCGGGGTCGGGCCCGGGCCCGTCGCGGAGGCTCAGCTCGTCGGGGAAAGCGTCGGCGTCGTCGACGCCGAACTCCCCGCTCAGCCGGGCGTACAACTCGGCGCAGTCGCAGCCGTCCAGCTCAGGGCCGCCCGGCGGGCAGAGCCGGTAGCGCCCGCCGGCCCGGAACAGCACACCCTCCACCGTGATCCGCTCGTCGCAGCGGGACGGCCCGATCACGTAGCCGTGGGCGAACAGGTCGTCGGGGTGTGCCACGACCGCCCTCAACACCGTCCCGATCGTGGGGCCGTCGTTCTGCCGCTGCGAGGCGAGGTAGTCCTGCGGCAGGAGTTCCAGCAGCCGCGCCGCGATTCTGGCGCCCACCAGGGTGAGCCGGTAGTAGGAGTCGTCGCCGGAGGTCTGGGTGAGCAGCACGGGCGCCAGGACGTCGACCACGCCGGCATCCAGCATCCAGCCGTGGCCGTGGCACCACGGCAGGTGCGAGTTGCCGGGCGCCCGCGCGCGGTCGCGCTCACTGCGCCACCGTTCGACCGGGCCGAGGGGTGGCCCGGCTTGCGCGCGCCGGCTGTGTGGAATCATCGCCGGATCTCCTTTCCGGTCGCCTCGCCGTTCATCCTCGGCGGCGGCACCGGGCACCGCTCAGCCGATCCCCGCTGGTGTGGACAACCGTCCCCGGGCGCGCCGGTTGTCCACAACCCGCACCGGAAAGCGGCGACGAACCGTCCAGGGGGCTGCTGATCATTGCTGTTCCGAGCGAGGACGTGCCGGGCGGGATGAGCGGCAAGGCCACATCTTGTGGGCGATAGTGGTCCTGTGCCCCAAGGTGTGGCCGCCGCGGATCGCCCGATCCGGCGCGCCGCAGCCGGGACATGATTGTTCAGCAGCCCCCTAGCATGGGCGGACCGAGGAGAGGGAGCAGCATGAGGGTCGCGGTGTTCGGAGCCGGGGGACGGATGGGTGCGGAGGTCTGCCGCGCGGTGGAGGCCGCCGACGACCTCGAGCTGGTCGCCGCCGTGGACGCGGGCGACGACCGCACGGCCGTGACGGGTGCCGACGTGGTGGTCGACTTCACGGTGCCCGGCGCCGTCATGGA
>NZ_JASGES010000193.1:0-16744 GCF_047606205.1 Propionicimonas sp.
ACGGGTGGCGCAAGGGCGACCGCGAGGTCCTGGTGGTCGCCTGGCTGCTGCCCGCCCTCGGCACCGCGATCGCCACCGGCACTCACCTGCAGCTCTCTCCGCTGGCCCTGGTCGCCCTCGTGTGGATCGCCGTCCGGAGGGTGTGGACGCCGCGGCGGGCGCTGACCGAGCCCGCAGTGAGGGGCGACGGCGTCCCTTCGTGACCCGGCGGGTCTGCGGCGACTCCTCGCGGCCGCCGCCGCGGTGCGGTGCGCCGGTGCTCAGCGCGCGGTGCGCGCGACCAGGTCGAGGATGGCCTGAATGGTGCCCTCCAGCGTGAGGTAGGTGCCGTCGAGATGGGTGACGCCGTCGGCCGCGGTGGTGAAGTTCACCAGGGTGGAGTCGTCGGCGTCGCGGCGCAGCACCTGGTCGGCGAGCGCCTCGGCGTCCACCTTGCCGCCCAGCTCGGCCTTGCGGCGGGCCATCCTGATCTCCGGGTCCGCGGTCAGGAGCAGCCGGACATCCGCGTCCGGCGCCACCACGGTCGTGATGTCGCGACCCTCGGCCACGATCCCCGCAGGCGCCGCCTCGATGATCGCCCGCTGCCGCTCGACCAGGTTCGCCCTGCACTCGGGCAGGGTCGCCACCGCGCTGACCGTCGCCGAGATCCCCGGTTCGCGGATCGCGTCGGTCACGTCCTGGCCGTTCACGCGAACCCACGGCGCGTCCGGGTCGAGGCTGATCTCCAGGTCGGCGTCCCGGGTGGAGGCGATCACCGCGTCCCGGTCGGACGGATCGACGCCGGCCCGCAGCAGCGCCCACGTCACCGCGCGGTACATCGCGCCCGTGTCCAGGTAGGCCAGGCCGAGCGACCTCGCCACACCCTTCGCGGCCGAGGACTTCCCCGAGCCACTCGGCCCGTCGATCGCGATCACCAGTCGGTCAGCCGGCACGTGCGTCTCCTTGTCACAGTTGCGGATCGTGGTCGCGGACGGTCCAGCCGGCCGCGACCATCGCGCCGGCCAGCTCGGCCGCCAGATCGGGGGCGACCTGCACGGACAGCCAGCCCACCTCCCGGGCCACGTCGTGCTCGATGGACAGGTCCTCCACGTTGACCCCTGCCGCCTCGATGTCCCGGAACAATCGCGCCAGCGCACCCGGGGCGTCGGGGATCTCGACCACCACGTGGGCATAGCTGGTCGCGTTCAGGCCGTGCTTGCCGGGCAGCGCCCGTGTCCCCTCCCGGCCCCGGTCGAGGACGGCGGACACGTCACCGTCGGCCAGGGCGGCCAGCATCACGTCGAGGTCCCCCCGGATCGCCTCCAGCTCGTGCCGAACGGCGACCGCGTTCGCGCCGATGATCTGCTGCCACAGCTCCGGGTCGGACCCCGCGATCCTGGTGACGTCGCGGACGCCCTGGCCGGCCAGCTGCAGGTGCTCCGGAGGGACCCGGGTGAGCGTCCCCGCCATCAGTACCGAGACCAGGTGTGGCAGGTGCGACACCTGCGCAACGGCCTCGTCGTGGTGCGCCGCACCCATCGTCACCCGGCGTGCGCCGCAGATCCGGGCCACCTCCTGCACGTCGAGCACGGCGTGCGCGGCGGAGGTGTCGTGCGGCGTGACCACCCAGGTGCGGTCGATGAACAGGTCGGCGCTCGCCGTCAGCGGGCCCACCCGCTGCGACCCGGCCATCGGGTGCGAACCCACGTAGCGGGACAGGTCCACGTCGGTCCGCCGCAAGGCGGCCAGGACAGTGCCCTTCACCGAGCCGACGTCGGTCACGGTGGCGTGCGGGTAGGTCGCCAGGGCCCGGGCGATCACCTTCGGCAGTGCGCCCGGGGGAACGGCGACGACGACCAGCCTGACCTGCTCCGGGTCGGGCGCGGCGGTGGTGCCGGCGCCCCGCGACGCGGCCACGCGCGCGTGGCTGGACACCTTGTCCTGCAGGTGCACGCTGATGCCGGCCCGGGTCAGCGCGTGGGCGACCGACGCACCGACCAGGCCGGTGCCGACCACCAGTGCCGGGGACAGCTCGCGATCGTGGACGCTCATCCGCGGCTCCCGCTCAGGAGCTGGGGAGAACGCCGCGGAGGAGGGGAACTCCAGCGGGTGTTCACTGACCGCCCTTCTGCACGAAGGAGCGGACGTACTCCTCCGCGTCGGACTCCAGAACCGCGTCGATCTGGTCGAGAATCGCGTCGTAGTCGACCGCCGCCGGAGCACTCGGGGCGGTCTCCCCCACCTCGTCGACGCGCCGGACAGCCGGCTGGCGACGGAGCTGTTCGCGCGGGAGCCGCTCGGCCACGGTTCCTCCTGTCTGTTCCTTCGGGCGCCGACAGCTTACTGGTGCCGAGCGGCGACGCCGGCACGCAGCAGGGCGTCGATCGCCGCGGCATCGGCGAGATCACCCACCTCGGCGCGCGTGTGCGCGGCGGGTTCGGCGAGGTCGAGCCGGCGGCGGACACCGTCCGCGTCCTCCACCAGCATCCACTCCCACGCCGCGCCGCCGACCCTCCCCGGGACGGCGGCGACCACCCGGCCGCGCGTCCACGCCCTGGTGTCGGACGGTGGCTGCGCCAGCGCCCGGCGCACCTCCTCGTCGGTGCCGACCTCCCGGAGCCGGCCCGCGGCGGCGAGGGCGTCCCACGGTCCCGGCCGGTCCAGGCGGGACCAGGCCAGGTCGAGCTGGGCGAGCCTCGGGCTCCCCCAGTCCAGGCCGTGACGGGCGGCGTAGGCGTCCAGCAGCCCGCGCTTCGCCACCCAGTCGAGCCGGTCGGCGCACCGGTCCGGGTCGCTGCGCAGGTCGTCGAGAACCTCCCCCCAGGCCCGGACGACATCGTTCTCGTACGCCTCGGGGCGTCGGGCCGCGTCGGCGTCCACCGCCTGCCACAGCGCCTCCTGCAGGTCAAGAGCGGTGAGGCGGCGACCGTCCACCAGCCGGATGGGGCGGCGCAGCCCGACGTCGTGGCTGACCTCCCCGAACGCCTCGACCGGGCTCGCCAGCGCCAGCCCGGGAAGCGCGTCCCCGCCGAGCGCGGTGAGGACGGCGGCCAGGGTGCCGGCTTTCAGCCAGGTGGTGTAGCGGGTGCGGTTCGCGTCACCGGTGATCACGTGCAGGCGACGCCAGCGGGCAGCGGGCGCGTGCGGCTCGTCCCTCGTGTTCACCAGCGGACGCCGCCGCGTGGTCTGAATGCCCTCCAACGCCTCGAAGAAATCCGCCCGCTGGCTCAGCTGGAAGCCCGGCCGCTCACCGTGCCGGCCGATCCCGACCCGTCCGGCACCGACCAGGACCGTCCGCGAGACGAGGAAGGCCGGCAGCGCGGCGAGGATCGCGTCCCACGGCACCGCCCGGGGCACGAGGTGGTTCTCGTGGCAGCCGTAGGACGCGCCGTGGGAGTCGGTGTTGTTCTTGTAGATGCCGATCTCGACCCCGAGCTGCCGGGACGCCGCGCGCGCTGCCGCCACGACGACCGCGTCGCCTGCCACGTCGTGGGTGGCAGCGGCCCGCGCGCTGGTCACCTCCGGCCCGGCATACTCGGGGTGGGCGTGGTCCACGTAGAGCCGGGCTCCGTTGGCGAGGACGCGGTTGTGCGCGTCCTCGATCGGGATGTCCTCCGCCCAGTCCAGGGCGGTCCCGGTCGCGAGACCCGGGTAGCCGGCGACGACGGCTGCGCTGAGCACCGAGGGATGGATGCCGGGGGCGCCCGGCGCATGGATGCCGTACTCGGTCTCGATGCCGAGGATGCGGCCGGCGGTCACGGTTCGATGGCGCGCGAGCCGGTGAGGGTGCGCAGGAAGACGATCCGTTCGCCCTTGCGGCCACAGACGCGTGCCCAGTCGTCGGGGTTGGTCGTGTTGGGCAGTTCCCCGTTCTCGACGATCTCCGCCGTGCAGGCGGCGAGCACGTGGTCGAGGCGGACGCCGCGCGCCCCGCCCTGGATGACCTCCTTGATCGCCGCCTTCTTCGCCCTGCCCACGATGCCGGCCAGCATCGCTCCGGAGACGAAGTCCGCGACGTGGAGGACCTCCCGGTCGCCACCGGCGTAGGTGACCTCGATGAACCGGTTGGCGTCGGAGCGCTCGTAGAGGCGGTCGACCACCGCCTCCACGAGCGACCTGCGGAACTCCGCGGCGTCGGCACCGCCGGGGTTCAGGGGCGTCCGGTCGGTGAGGTAGCGGTCGAGGATCTGCGCGGCGGCGACCCGGTCGGGACGGTCCAGCCTGATCTTGACGTCGAGGCGGCCGGCGCGCAGGATCGCCGGGTCGATCAGGTCCTCGCGGTTCGTCGCGCCGATCACGATCACGTTGGCGAGGGCCTCCACGCCGTCGATCTCGCTGAGCAGCTGCGGCACCACCGTGGACTCGACGTCGGAGGAGACCCCGCTGCCACGGGTGCGGAACAGCGCGTCCATCTCGTCGAAGAAGACGATCACCGGCCGTCCGGAGGTGGCGTGCTGCTTCGCGCGGGCGAAGATCGCCCGCAGCTGCCGTTCGGTCTCGCCCACGTACTTGTCGAGCAGTTCGGGGCCCTTGATGTTGAGGAAGTGGCTGCCGGCCGAGTTCGCGACCGCCTTCGCGATCATGGTCTTGCCGCAGCCGGGCGGGCCGTACAGCAGGACGCCGCGTGGGGGCCGCAGCCCGAACTCGGCGAACAGGTCGCGGTGCCGGAACGGAAGTTCGACGGCGTCTCGGATCTGCTCGATCTGCGCGCCCAGGCCGCCGATGTCGGCATAGGTCACGTCGGGGACCTCCTCGAGGGTGAGGTCGGCCACCTCGCTGCGCGGCACGACATCGAGGGCCAGCAGGGCACGCCGGTCGGTCCGCAGCGTGGCCCCGGGACGCAGTGCCGCGACGTCGAGGGTGGCCGAAGGCAGCAGCACCAGTTCCTCACCGGAGGCCGCGGTCACCAGGAGGCGTCCGTCCGCGAGCACCTCGGCCACTCGGGCGGTCTCGCCCGCCGGGAGGTCCTCGACCATCCCGACCACCAGCAGGGCCTCGTTCAGCAGGACCCGGGCGCCCACCACCAGGGTGTCGCTGGGCAGTTCGGGGCTCACCGCGCAGCGCAGCAGCCGGCCACCGGTCGCGATGTCGACGCCCTCCGCGGCCACCCCGACCACGTGACCGAACGAGTTCGGAGGGCTCGCCAGGGCGTCCAGGTGCTCGCGCAGCGTCACCAGCGACTCCCTGGCCGCGGTGAGCGTGCTGTTGAGCTTCTCGTTGGTCGCGGCGAGCGTGCGGGTGTCGGCGCGGGCGTCGGCCAGTCTGCGCTCGGCGAGGTCGAGGGCCCGGGCCCTCGCCTCCAGGAGCCGGTTCGCCTCGGCCAGCCGCCGCGCGAGTTCTGCGGGTTCAGGCATCGGCCGGCTCGCTCCCCACCCCCGCAGGCCTGGGGCCGGTGTAGTCGGGTCCGTAGGCGCCGGGCGCGGGCCGGCGCCGACGCAGCGGTGCGACCACCCCCGGCGCGAGGCGGCGGGTGAAGACCAGGAAGCCGGTGTGGCCGCTGGTGCCGTGGCCGGGACGGACGGCGAGGCCCTCCGCATGCCACTCCCGCGCCGAGTACTCCCGACCGACCGGCTCGGTGAAGCCGCCGTGCGCGCGCAGCGTGTCCATCGTCCGGCCCAGCTGGGTGGTGGTGGCGACGTAGCAGCACAGCAGGCCGCCGGGCTCGAGGACGCCGGCGACGGCGTCCACGCACTCCCACGGGGCGAGCATGTCCAGGACCGCCCGGTCGACCGGCTCCGGCCCGATGTCCTCGGCGAGGTTCCCCTCGCGCAGTTCCCACGCCGGATGCTCGGCGCCGAAGAAGGCGGTCACGTTGCGGCGGGCGATCGCCGCGAACTCCGGGCGCCGCTCGTAGGAGTAGACCCGACCGGAGCTCCCGACGGCGCGAAGCAGGAAGATGCTCAGGGCTCCCGACCCGGCCCCCGCCTCCAGCACCCGCGCGCCGGGGAAGATGTCGGTCTGGACGAGGATGTGGGCGGCGTCCTTCGGGTACACCACGGTGGCGCCGCGCGGCATCGTCACCGTGAACTCCTCCAGCAGCGCCCGGAAGGCGAGGTAGTCCACGCCCCCCGCCGAACGCACCACCGTCCCCTCCGGCGCGCCGATCAGGTCGTCGTGGCTGATCGCCCCCCTGGTCGTGTGGAACACCCCCTGGGGGGTGAGCAGGATCGAGTGTCGCCGGCCCTTCGGGTCGCTCAGTGTCACGCGTTCGCCGGCCACCAGCGGGCCGGTGTGCACGCCGCTCAACTCAGCCACGGACGAACCCCCACAGCCCGAGCATCTGGCCGCTGCCGAAGGCGTCCCCGATCAGCTTCACGTCCTTGCCGAGGAAGAGGATGCCGTCGCCCTGCGAGACCGGCAGCACGGTGGCGTCGGCGGCGGCCTGCAGCTGGATCTCGGTCAGCACCGCCGTCCGGGACTCGCCGCTGGTGGTGCGGGCCCGGGTCTCCAGGAGCTCCAGCTTGTCGGCGCTGGCCGAGAGCGGACGCTCGAGGTAGCGCTGCAGCCAGCCGGTGGCGTTGTTCACCCAGGCCGGGAAATCGGTGAGGTAGAGGTCAGCGGTCCCGCCGCTGACCAGCCGGACGCTGACCCCGCCGAGCCCCTCGATCCGGTCTCGGATGATGCTCGCCTGGTCGGCCTGCCCGGGGGCCGAGGGGCTGTAGCCCAGGGTCATGATGATCCGGCTCCCGTCGAGGTGGGGCAGTTTCGTGCGCCCGCCGATCAGGAACGACGTGGCGTGATCGGCCACGCCGACCGGGACGATCGAGTCCAGCGTCCGGTCGGGCTGGAGCGCCTTCGCGACTCCTTCCCTGAGTCGGGCGTTCCTGCGCAACCGCGAGTTCTCATTCCACACCAGTTGCGTGATCCGGGTGCCGGGCAGCGCGTACCGGGTGAAGCCGGTCGCGGTGGCCTTCGCGGAGCTGCCGGCGATCTCGTCGGTCACCCGCTGCAGCGCGGCGGCGTCCAGGCTGCGCCACACCGCGTCCGCCGTGCCGTCGGCGATCACCGCCTCCGCGGCGACCGAGTCCGCGACGATCTGCAGCGTGAGGTCGGCCAGCAGCCCGGTCTTGGGCCCGAGGTACTTCTCGAAGCGGGTGAAGCTGACCGCCTCGTCGGTGATCGTCTGCACCTCGTAGGGCCCCGAGCCGACCGGGAGCGTCTCCAGTGGGAGCGCGCTGTCGGGGTCGAAGGCCTCCTCATCCACGATCGAGGCGGCCTGCCCGGCCAGCGCGTAGCCGAACTGGTTGTCCGGCCAGGACAGCTCGAACCGGACGGTGTGGGCGTCGGGCGTCTCGATCTGCTTCAGCGCCGAGAGCAGTCCGATCGAGGTCCCGGCGGCGTCCAGGCGCAGGGCCCGCTGGATGCTGAACCGGACGTCGCTGGAGTCCAGCACGTGCCCGTTGTGGAAGGACAGGTCGTCGGGGAGCGTGCACTCGTAGACGAGCTTGGAGGTGAACAGGCAGTCGGTGGCCGCGTCCGGCTTCAGCTCCCCGGTGTCGGGCAGCACCATCATCAGCCGCTGGTAGACGCTGGTCACGACCATGGAGTCGGTGTAGCCGGTGGCCACCGCCGGGTCGGCGGAGGTGACGGCGCCGGTGGTCACGATCGTGAACGGTCGCGGAGTCGCCGACGGCGAGGGGGTCTGGGTCGGCACCACCGTGGTGGGGGTCGTGCAGGCGGCGAGCAGGACGCCGAGGGCAAGCAGGCCCGCCACGACGCCACGACGGGCGTGACGGACGTGACGTGGGGGTCGATCAACGCGCATTGAAGTACCTGGCCTCCGGGTGGTGCACGACGATCGCGTCGGTCGACTGCTCGGGGTGGAGCTGCAGTTCCTCGCTGAGCTCGACGCCGATCCGTTCCGGCCGCAGCAGCGCGACGAGCTTCGCGCGGTCGGCCAGATCGGGGCAGGCGGGGTAGCCGAAGGAGTAGCGGGAGCCCCGGTAGGCCTGGTCACGGATCATCGCGTCCACGTCGCCGTCGCCACCCAGGCCCAGTTCCGCGCGGACGCGGGCGTGCCAGTACTCGGCGAGCGCCTCGGTCAGCTGGACGCTGAGCCCGTGCAGCTCCAGGTAGTCGCGGTAGGCGTCGGCGGAGAACAATTTCGCCGTCGCCCTGGCCACCGCCGAGCCCATCGTGACCAGCTGCAGGGCGATCACGTCCGGTCCGTCCGCTGCGGCCTCGTCCGCATCGCGGAAGAAGTCGGCCAGGCACAGCCGCCGGTCCCTGGTCTGCCGCGGGAAGGTGAACCGGGTGGCTTCGCGCCCCGGGTCGCCCGGCTCGCCGAGGACCAGCGTGTTGCCCTCGGAGTGGCAGGGCCAGTAGCCGTAGACGACGGAGGGCTCGACCAGGGAGTCGGTGTGGATCCGGTCGAGCCAGTGCCGCAGCCGCGGACGTCCCTCCGACTCCACCATCTCCTCGTAGCTGGCACCGCCCGGCGTCCCGCGCAGCCCCCACTGACCCATGAAGGTGGCACGCTCGTCCAGCCAGCCAGCGACCTCGGCCAGTTTCAGGCCCTTCACCACCCTGCTGCCCCAGAACGGCGGGGCGGGGACGCTCACGTCCGCCCCCCTGGCGACGCCGGAGCGCTCGGTGGAGTCGGCGCCCTCCTGCTCGGGTTCGGGACGCGGCTTCGCCGCCACGCGCCGACGGCGCGGTGCGGGCAGCGCGGCGCCGGGCTCGCCCCGCTTCACGGCGACGACCTTCTCCATCAGGGCCAGGCCCTCGAAGGCGTCCCTCGCGTAGCGGACCTCGCCCTGGTACAGGTCGTTGAGGTCCTCCTCGACGAACGCCCTGGTCAGGGCCGCGCCGCCGAGCAGGACGGGGAACTCGGCCAGTCCCCGCTTGTTGAGCTCCTCCAGGTTGTCCCGCATCACCACCGTCGATTTCACCAGCAGACCGGACATGCCGATGGCGTCGGCGTTGTGCACGAGCGCGGCCTCGATGATTGCGCTCACCGGCTGCTTGATGCCGAGGTTGACCACGGTGTAGCCGTTGTTGGTGAGGATGATGTCGACCAGGTTCTTGCCGATGTCGTGGACGTCGCCCTTCACCGTAGCGATCACCAGCGTCCCTTTGCCGCCGGTGTCGGCCTTGTCCAGGTGCGGCTCCAGGTAGCGCACGGCCGACTTCATCACCTCGGCGGAGCCGAGCACGAACGGCAGCTGCATCCGGCCCGAGCCGAACAGCTCACCGACGACCTTCATGCCGGCGAGCAGGTCGTCGTTGATGATCGCCAGGCCCGGCTTGGCGGTGAGCGCCTCGTCGAGGTCGGCCTCCAGCCCCTTCGGGTCGCCGTCGACGATCCGGCGCTGCAGCCGCTCGGCGACCGGCAGCGCGGCCAGTTCGGCGGCCCGCGCCTCCTTCTCCCCCGCGGTGGTGACACCCTCGAACAGCTCCAGGAAGCGGGTCAGGGGATCGTAGCCCTCGCGGCGGCGGTCGTAGACGAGGTCCTCCGCGACCTGCCGCTGGTCCTCCGGGATCCGTGCGATCGGCAGGATCCGGGCGGCAGGGACGATCCCCGAGTCGAGGCCGGCCTGCACGCACTCGTGCAGGAAGACCGAGTTCAGCACCTGGCGGGCCGCCGGGTTCAGGCCGAACGACACGTTCGACACCCCCAGCGTGGTGTGAATGCCCGGATGGGCGGTGGTCACCCGCCGGATCGCCTCGATGGTCTCGAGCGCGTCGCGGCGGGTCTCCTCCTGCCCGGTGGCGATCGGGAAGGTCAGGCAGTCGACGATGATGTCCTCGACGTCCATGCCCCAGGTGCCGGTCAGGTCGGCGATCAGCCGCTCGGCCACCCGCACCTTCCACTCGGCGGTCCTGGCCTGGCCCTCCTCGTCGATGGTCAGTGCGACGACGGCGGTGCCGTGCTCCTTCACCAGGGGCATCACCCGCGCGTAGCGGGAGTCGGGCCCCTCGCCGTCCTCGAAGTTGACCGAGTTGATCGCCGACCGGCCGCCGAGCAGCTCCAGGCCGGCCTGGAGGACGGCGGGCTCGGTGGAGTCGAGCATCACGGGCAGGGCGACGCCGGTGCCGATCCGGGACGCGAGCGCGGCCATGTCCGCGGTGCCGCTGCGTCCGACGTAGTCCACGCAGAGGTCCAGCAGGTGCGCGCCGTCCCTGCTCTGCTGCTTGGCGATGTCGAGGCAGTCGGCCCAGTTCTCGGCGAGCATGGCCTCCCGGAACGCCTTGGAGCCGTTCGCGTTGGTGCGCTCGCCGATCGACAGGTAGCTGGTGTCCTGGCGCAGCGGAACCTCGGCGTACAGCGAGGACACCGCGGACAGGTGGACGGGCTGGCGCGGCGTCGGCGTCGTGCCGCCCACGGTGGCGGCCAGCAGGGCGATGTGGGCCGGGGTCGTGCCGCAGCAGCCCCCGACCAGGTTCAGCCCGAACTCGGCGGTGTACTGGGCGAGGTAGTCGACGAACTCCTGCGGCCCCATCGGGTAGCGCGCGCCGTCGGGGGTGAGTTCGGGCAGGCCGGCGTTCGGCATGCACACCAGCGAGATCCGCGCGTGCCGGGCGAGGTGGCGCAGGTGCTCGCTCATCTCGGTGGGGCCGGTGCCGCAGTTCAGTCCGATCGCGTCGATCTCGAGCGGCTCCAGCGCGGTGAGGGCCGCGCCGATCTCGCTGCCGAGCAGCATCGTGCCGGAGGTCTCCACGGTGACGTTCACGAAGATGGGCAGATCCCGTCCGGACGCGGCCCGCGCCCTGCGGGCGCCGTTGACGGCCGCCCTGGTCTGGAGGAGGTCCTGGCAGGTCTCGATCTGGAAGCCGTCGACGCCTCCAGCCACCATCGCGTCCGCCTGCACCTGGTAGGCGTCCCGCAGTTCGGCGTAACTGACGTGGCCGAGACTCGGCAGCTTGGTGCCCGGACCCATGCTGCCCAGGACGAAGCGGGGACGCTCGGGGGTGGCGGCCGCGTCCGCCGCCTCGCGCGCGATCCGGGCACCCGCCCCGGCGAGCTCCGCGATCCGCCCGATCGCGTCGTACTCCCCCAGTGCGGACAGGTTCGCCCCGAAGGTGTTGGTCTCGATGCAGTCCGCGCCGGCCTCGAGGTAGGCGGTGTGGATGGCGCCGACGACGTCCGGGCGGGTCGCGTTGAGCACCTCGTTGCAGCCCTCGAGGCCCTGGAAGTCGGCCAGGCCGAGGTCGTAGGACTGCAGCATCGTCCCCATCCCGCCGTCGGCCACCAGGACGCGGGTGGTCAGGGCCGAGCGGAGGTCGCGGGTCATGGTGAGCAGAATAGGCGAGTCGGCCTACAGTGGTCGCCATGGCAGACGCTCGTGGGCTCAGGGGGTTGCGCAACCCGGCCGTCGTGGCAGCGTTCGGCGGCTGGAACGACGCCGGGGAGGCGGCCAGCGGAGTGATCGACCACCTGGTCGACCACTACAAGGCGCGGCTCGAGTTCGCGATCGACCCGGAGGAGTTCTACGACTTCCAGGTGAACCGGCCGACCACCCGGACGGTGGACGGCGAGCGGGTGCTGGAATGGCCGACCACCGAGGTGCTGGTGGCGGAACTCCCCGAGCGGGACCTGGTGCTGATCGGAGGACCGGAGCCGAACTACCGCTGGCAGGAGTACATCGCCCGGTTGTTGTCGATGCTGCGTTCGGTGAACCCCGAGATGGTGGTGCTGCTGGGCGCCATGCTGACCGACACCCCGCACACCCGCCCGGTGCCGGTCAGCGGCACGGCGAGCAGCACGCGACTCGGCGAGGACCTCGGTCTGGAGATCTCCGACTACGAGGGGCCGACCGGGATCGTCGGCGTCCTCTCCCACGAGTGCGCGCAGCTCGGCTTCCCGGTCGTCTCCCTGTGGGCGTCGGTACCCCACTATGTGGCGGAGCCGCCCAACCCGAAGGCCGCGCTGGCGCTGCTCACCCGCGTCGAGGACGTGCTCAACCTGCCCCTGGACGCCGGCGAGCTCACCGAGGACGCCACCCGTTGGGTGGAGCAGGTCGACGAGCTGGTCTCCGACGACCCCGACATCGCCAGCTACGTCGCTGCCCTCGAGGAGCGCAGCGACGCCGACACCCCCGCGCCGTCCGGGGACTCCATCGCCGCAGAGTTCGAGCGCTACCTCCGCCGCCGCGACCGCCGCCGCGGCTGACCGGGACCGCGGCTGACCGGGACCGCATCGCATCGGGGACGGTTCCTATTGCGGTCCACCTGCAGCACGACCACAACATGTGGGGGTGGACCGAGTAGGGAACCGTCCCCGATGTGGTCCATGACCGGCTCTTGCTGGCATTACTTCGTGCGGGCGGCCTCCGCCTGGGCCTTGAGGGCGCGGACCATCGCGTCGGGGTCGTCGGCGCGGAAGACGGCGGAGCCGGCGACGAAGGTGTCCGCACCCGCGTGGACGCAGCGGTCGATGGTCTCCTCCGAGACGCCGCCGTCGACCTGCAGCCAGATGTCGCCACCGTGCGCGTCGAGGAGGGCCCGGGTACGGCGGATCTTCGGCAGCATCACGTCCAGGAACGACTGGCCGCCGAAGCCCGGCTCGACCGTCATCAGCAGCACCATGTCCAACTCGGGCAGCAGATCGGCGTACGGCTCGATCGGGGTGGCCGGCCGCAGGGCCATCGACGCCCGGGCACCGAGCCGGCGCAGCTCCCTGGCCAGTCGGACGGGAGCGTCGGACGCCTCGACGTGGAATGTGACCGACTCCGCGCCGGCCTCCGCGTAGCCCGGTGCCCACCGGTCGACCTCCGCGATCATCAGGTGGATGTCGAGGGGCCGTTGGGTGCCCTGCCGGATGCACTCGACCATCGGCAGGCCGAAGGTGAGGTTCGGCACGAACCGGTTGTCCATCACGTCGAGGTGGATCAGGTCCGAACTGGGGATCCGCGCGATCTCGCGGCGCAGGTCGGCCAGGTCGGCGTTCAGGATGCTCGGCGTGATTCGGATTCCCACGCCCGCACTCTATCGAGCCGGGTCAGGCGATCGGATCGCGCCGCAGCAGGGCGAGGAACATCGCGTCCGTGCCGTGCCGGTGCGGCCACAGCTGCACGAACGGCCCCGCGGACGCGTCGGGTACCTCCGGCAGCAACGCGGCCGCATCCAGCACGGTCACACCCCGCGCGTCCGCGACCACCGCGGAGGTCTCCTCCGGGTGCGGAGAGCAGGTGACGTAGGCCACCACGCCGCCCGGGCGGAGGGACGCGATAGCCGTCGCGAGCAGGCCGCGCTGGAGCGCGGTCAGGCCCGGAAGGTCGGACGGGCGGCGGCGCCAGCGGCTCTCCGGACGGCGCCGCAGGGCGCCGAGTCCCGTGCACGGCACATCGGCGAGCACTCGGGCGAACGCCGCCTCCGGCCAGGCCGGACGGGTGCCGTCGGCGACGATGGTGGCGGGGCGGTGCGGCTCCGGGTAGCCGCGGAGGTTCTCCGCGACGAGCCGGGCGCGGTGCTCCTGCAGTTCGGCGGCGACCAGCCGGGTCCCGGCCCGGCGGGCCAGACCGGCGAGCAGGGCGGACTTGCCGCCGGGCCCCGCACACAGGTCGAGCCACGGTCCGGCCGGCGTCTGGGCCCTGGCCAACGCGAGCGCCACCAGCTGGGAACCCTCGTCCTGGACGCCGGCCCGACCCTCCGCGACGGCGGGCACCATGCCCGGATCACCCTCCCGGTAGGCCCCGTACGGCGACCAGCGCGCGGGCTGCCCGCCCAACTCGGCCACGCCGGCGAGGCCGGGCCGGACGACGAGGGTCGGCACCGGGGCGGCGTTGTCCGCCGCCAGCGCGGGTTCGAGTTCGTCCGCGGGGAGGACCCGGGACCACGCCTCCACGATCCAGCGCGGATGGAAGCGGGTCAGGGCGAGCCGGCCGTGGTCGTCCTCCCCCGCGCAGAGCAGCTCAAGCCACTCCTGCTCGTCCCGCTCCGAGACGCGCCGCAGCACGGCGTTCACCAGGCCGGCGACCCGCTCCCCCACCTCGAGTGCCGCCAGGTCGACGCTCGTGGCCAGGGCGGCGTGGGCGGGCACCCGCATCGCCAGCAGCTGGTGGGTGCCCAGCCGCAGCACGTCGAGGACGGCGGGCTGGAGGCTGCGCAGCGGGCGCCCCGAGGCCCGCTCGACCACCCTGTCGTAGGTGCCCATCGCGCGGCAGGTCCCCGCAACCAGCTCGGTCGCGAAGGCGGCATCGGCCGGGGACAGGCCGGCGCGCCGCCGGGCGAGTTCGAGATTGGCGTAGGCGCCGTCGGCGGTGACGGCCCGCAGCACGCGGTAGGCGACGGTACGGGCGGCGTCCCTGCGTCGACGCGGGCGGGTCGGACGGCTCACGCGAGCCGGCGCGGCCCGCGCAGGCCACGTCCCCAGTCCGGTCCGGGCAGGGACTTCCTGCCCGCCGGCTGCACCTCGAGCAGGGCCAGGCTGCCCTCGCCGGTGCCGACCAGCACCTCCCGCTTGGCAGGGACGATCTCGCCCGGGGCCAGCCCCGCATCCGGGCCGACGGCCGAGCGCAGCACGCGGAGTCGCTCGCCGTGGAGGTCGGTCCAGGCCATGGGTGAGGGGTTGTTCGCGCGGACCTGCCGGTCGATGGCGGCCGCGGGCTGCGCCCAGTCGATCCGGGCGGCGGGGACGGTGAGCTTCGGCGCCAGCGTGATGCCGTCGACCGGCTGGGCGACCGGGGTGGCCGTGCCGTCCTCGACCGCATCGAGAGTGTCGGCCAGGAGGGCGGCGCCGATGTCCTGCAGGTCAGCCAGGACCTCGCCGGAGGTCTCGCGCCCGCCGAGCGGGTAGGTCCGGGTGGCCAGCACCGGGCCCGCGTCCAGGTCCTCGACGAGTTCGAACACGGTCACCCCGGTGACCTGGTCACCGGCGAGGATCGCGTGCTGGACGGGCGCCGCGCCCCGCCAGCGCGGCAGCAGCGAGAAGTGCACGTTCACCCAGCCCTTCCCGGGCAGGGCCAGCAACCGAGGCGGGATCAGACCGCCGTAGGCGACGATGGGGCAGCAGTCGGGCGCGAGCTCGGCGAGGCGGGTGGCCAGGTCCGGGTCACCGGGCCGGACCGGGCGCAGAACCTCGATCCCCCGGTCCAGGGCCACGGTGGCGACCGGACTGGGCACCGGCCGCGCGCTGCGGCCCTGCGGAGCGTCGGGCCTGGTGAGCACGGCGACCACATCGTGGCGGCCCCGGTCGAGCAACTGAAGGAGGGTGTCCGCCGCCACCTGCGGGGTCCCGGCGAACACGAGGCGCATGACCACCAGCCTAGACGGACGCCTCGGCTGCCGCGCGGCACGCGCGCCGCCGTGGTGCCGCGCGGCCCTTCCCGGCAGTCCGGTGGGGGCAGGTCAGCCCAGCACCTGCGGGTCCACCCGGACGCGCAGCGGCGGCTCCTTCTTGGCGGCCCGTACCGACAGCATCGTGCGCACCCGCGCCACGAGGGCGGAGCCCTCCGCCAGCGGTACCCGCAGCGTGAGCCGGGCCAGGTCGTCGTCCCCGGGCAGGGCGAAGGGCCCGAGCACGCCGAGCTGGGCGTCCCCCGCCTCCAGACCGAGCCCGAGGCCGATCCGCGCGGCCTCGACGGCGTCCGGCGCCCCCTCGATCGTGAGCAGCTTGATCGCGGGGGGAAAGCCCGCCGATGCGCGGTCGAGAAGTTCCCGCTCCGCGTAGCCCACGGGGTCGAGCCGGAGCAGGGCCTGGATCTCCCGCAGCCCGGGGTCCGCGACCGCGACCACCGTCCCCCCCTGGGCGCCGGGACGGACCAGCGCCACCACGGCCAGCCAGCGGCGCAGGGCCTCCTCGCCCGCCCGCAGGTCCGGCCGGCCGAGCATCAGTTCGGCGTCGAGGAGCACCGCCGCGGAGTAGCCTCCCGCGGCGACCGGCGCCGCTCCGGGAGTGGCCAGGACGAGCGCGGGCTCGTCCTTCACCGTGGCCAGCGGCTTGTCGGCGCTGGCCTGCAGGACGGGGGTGCCCGGGAAGGCCTTGCCGAACTCCTCGGCGGTGCGCGCCACCCCGACCACAGGGGTGCGGAGCCGGGTCCCGCCGCACTCGGGGCAGCGCCACGCCTTCAGCAGCGGACCGCACCAGCGGCAGCGCAGGCCGCTGCCGGAGGGGTCGGAGAGTCCCTGCCCGCAGGAGGGGCACCTCGCCGGCGCCCGGCAGGTCGCACACACCAGCACGGGCAGGTAGCCGGCCCGCGGCACCTGGATGAGCACGGGCCCGGCGGCGAGTCCGGCCCGGACAGCACTGAAGGCGTCGTGCGGCAGACGGGCGGTGGCGGCGTGGGGGTCACGGCCCGGGTCACTGCCGGTGGTTCGCACCGCTGCCGCCCCGCGCCGCGCCTCGGCGGGGCTCAGCGCGAGGGAAGCCAGCCAGCCACGGTCGACGAGCTGTTGCACCTCCGCGGTCCGCGCGTGGCCGGCGAGGAGGAGGCCGCAGCCTTCCAGGTGGGCGCGCAGGGCCGCGACGTCCCTGGCGTGCCAGTAGGGCGCGTGGGGTTCCGACCAGGCGTCGTTGCCGTCGTCCCACAGCGCGACCAGGCCGAGCTCATGGACGGGGGCGAAGACCGCGGCCCTGGTGCCGAGGGCGAGCCGGACGCGTCCGCGGGAGGTGGCCAGGAAGTTGCGGTAGCGGGACGCCGGGCCGGCGTCCGCGGCGAGGACGGCGAAGCTGCCGCGTCCGAACCTGGCCGTGGCCGCTGCCTCGAGCGGGGCCAGGTGGCGCGCGTCCGGGGCGAGCAGGAGGGCACCGCGGCCGCCGGCCAGGGTGGCGGCCGCCGCCTCGACGAAGCCGGCGGCCCAGTCGCCCGCCGGAGTGGTCGTCGGC
>NZ_JASGES010000194.1:0-4058 GCF_047606205.1 Propionicimonas sp.
GCGGCCGGGTCCCGGTCTGGGTGGGCGGTGTGCTGCCCGCCCGTCGGCCACTGCGGCGGGCGGCCCGGTGGCAGGGCGCCGTCCCCATCGCGTACGCCGATGGGCAGCTGGTCCGGCCGGGACCGGACCAGCTGGCCGCCGCGGGCGAGACCATCGCCGCCGAGCGCGGCTCACTCGACGACTTCGATCTGGTGGTCTGGGACCGGGTGGCCGCCGGCCCGACGGCCGCGGCCGCCCTGAGGGCGGAGATCCCCGCCCACCAGCGACTGGGCGTGACCTGGTGGATCGAGTCGCCGGTCCCCGGGCGCGACCGGGACTGGATGGCCCTGCTCCGCGACCGGGTCGCCACCGGGGTGTAGGGACCCGGCGTGCCGCGGCTCCGTCCGGGCCCGGCTCAGCCCTCGGCCCCGAGAGCCGCCGCGAACCCGAGGAACACCGCGCCGGTGGCACCCTCGATGCCGCGACGCACCGTCCGGTCGGCGAGCGCGCGGCGCGCCGCCGTGGCCGCGGCGACGATCGTCAGCAGGACCACGATGCCGCACAGGGTCAGCGTGAGCGCGTAGGCGAGCAGGACGCCGAGACCCGCGCCGGCCCCCACGAACTGGGGCAGCACCGCCAGGTTGAAGGCCAGCACCTTCGGGTTGGTGATGTTGCACAAGAAGCCCTGGCGGAACGCGGTCGGCGGCCGCACGGCCGGGCCGGAGCCGGCACTCCAGCCGGCCCCGCGGTTGCGGATCGCGCCGAGGATCGCCGTGACGCCGAGGTAGACCAGGTAGCAGACCCCCGCCCAGCGGATCGCGGCGAAGACCGGTTCGGCGTGGGTGATCACGGCGCCCAGGCCGGTCGCGGCGAGGACGCCCTGGATCGTGCCGGCGATCGTGATGCCGAGCGCCGTCCACAGTCCACGGGTGCGTCCGCCCAGCACGGTGCTGCGCAGGGTGAGGAACGAGTCCGGACCCGGCGCGACGGCGACCGCCGCGGCGAAGAGCACGAAGGCGAGGTAGTGGCTCATCGCGACCTCCTGAGCAGAGCGAGGAACATGGCGTCGGTGCCGTGTCGGTGGGGCCAGAGTTGCACGGTGCCGGGCACCGGGCCGGCCGCGTCCGGGATGCGGGCGGCGACGCCGCCGATCCTCGCGATGGCCGCCTCGCCGCGCGCGGCCAGGACCGCCTCCACCACTCCTCCGGTCTCGGCCAGCACGGGAGAACAGGTGGAGTAGAGCACCAGCCCACCCGGCCGCACCAGGCCGAGCGCCGTGGTGAGCAGCCCGCGCTGGAGCTCGACCAGGCCGGGCAGGTCTCCGGGGCTGCGACGCCAGCGGGCCTCCGGCCGCCGCCGCAGTGCACCGAGGCCGCTGCAGGGCGCGTCGACCAGGATCCGGTCGAAGGACCCGGGTGGGTACGGCGGGTGCAGGCCGTCCCCGGCCACGACCCCCACCGCACCCGGGACCGGACCCCCGGAGACCTCGGTGAGGTTGCCACGAACCAGCCCGGCCCGGTGCGGCTGTCGCTCGTTGGCCACCAGCACGGCACCGCGCTCGGCGGCGAGCGCCGCCAGCAGGGCGCTCTTGCCGCCGGGGCCGGCGCACAGGTCCAGCCAGACCTCTCCCGCCGGGCCATCCGACCCATCCGACCCATCCGACCTGTCAGACCTGTCCGGGCCGGCCCGGTCCCCTCCCGACTCGGCCAACGCCAGTGCGACCAGCTGCGAGCCCTCGTCCTGGACCCCGGCCCGGCCCTCGGCGACGGCCGGTACGGCGGACGGCGACCCGCTCTCGAGCACGACGCCGAAGGGCGAGTAGCCGGTCGGCGTACCGGGCAGCTCGGCCACGCCGGCCCGTCCGGGTCGGGCGACCAGGGTCACCCGGGGCGCGAGATTGTCGGCGGTCAGCAGCGCGTCGGTCTCCTCGACGTCGCCGCCGAGCGCCTCGCGCAGCAGTGCGACGACCCAGCGCGGATGGGAGTGCGCGACGCTCGCCCAGCCGTCGTGGTCGACCTCCCGGTCCGGTGCTACCTGGGCGATCCACGCCGCGAGCGGCTGCCGAGCGATCCGGCGTAGGACCGCGTTGACGAATCCCGCCGCCCGCTGATCGGCCTTCGTCCGGGCGAGCTCGACGGTGGTGCTGATCGCCGCATGGTCGGGCACCCGCATGGCGAGCAGCTGATGGGCGCCGAGCCGCAGCAGATCGAGCACCTTGGCCTCCACCCGGCCGCGGTCCACGCAGGCGGCCACCACCGCGTCGTAGGTCCCGCGCTGCCGCAGGGCGCCGGAGGCGAGCTCGGTGGCGAACGCGGCATCGCGACCGCCCAGGCCGAGCCGGGCCAGCACGTGCGGCAGCACCAGGTTGGCGTAGGCGTCCTCGACCCGGACCGCACGCAGCACCTCGTAGGCCGCCAACCGCGCCGGGTCGGCCGGACGTCGCCCCCGCGGCCCGGCGGCGGGACGACGACGGTCACGCGAACCGGGCACCGGACTCCAGCCGTACGCCGCGCGCCCAGTCGGCCGCGGCCATCTCCTTCTTGCCGCTCGGCCGCACCCGACCCAGCCGCACCGGGGCGGTGCCGGTCCCGACGAGCACGTCGCGCTTGCCGATCGACAGCTCACCGGGCGCGAGCATCGGCGAGCCGACGGCCGGCTTCACCGGCCCGAGCTTGACCCGCTCCGAGCCGCATTGCGTCCAGGCGCCCGGAGCCGGGGTGCACGCCCGGATCCGACGATCGACCGCGACCGCGGGCTCGGTCCATTCGACGTGCGCGTCCTCGGTGGTGAGCTTCGCGGCCATCGAGATCCCCTCCGCGGGCTGTGGCCGGGCCTCGAGCGAACCGTCGGCGATGCCGTCGAGGGTGGCGGTCAACAGGCCCGCGCCGCCTTCGGCGAGGGTGGCGAGCAGGCCGCCCGCGGTCTCCTCGGGTCCGATCGCCTGTGTCATCACGCCGTAGGTCGGGCCGGCGTCGAGCTCCTTGACGATCCGGAACGTGGTGGCGCCGGTGAGCTCCTCACCCGCCCAGATCGCGCGCTGCACCGGCGCCGCGCCACGATAGGCGGGCAGCAGGGAGAAGTGCAGGTTGATCCAGCCGTGCGGCACCAGGTCGAGCACCGACCCGGGCAGCAGGGCACCGTAGGCCACCACCGCGCAGACGTCCGGGGCAAGCGCCGCCAGCTCCTCGGCGAACCCGGGATCGCGCGGATGCTCCGGCGTGAGCACCGGTACGCCGAGCTCGACGGCTCGGACGGCGACCGGGCTCGGCACCAGCCGGCGACCCCGGCCCACGCGGGCATCCGGCCGGGTGACCACCCCGACCAGGTGGTGGCCGCTGGCGGCGATCGCGTCCAGCGACACCACGGCCACCTCCGGGGTGCCGGCGAAGACGACGCGCACCGCTAGAGACCCAGACCGCGGGTGGCGTGCGGGCTGACCTTGACCGTCGGCCGCTCGAGCCCGAACCAGTCCGACTCGCGGATCTGCTTCATCGCCGCCTTGCGGGCGGCCTGGTCGAGCCGGTCGATGAAGAGGACCCCGTCGAGGTGGTCGGTCTCGTGCTGGATCGCCCGGGCCAGCAGGTCCGAGCCCTCGACCACCACCGGCTCACCGTGCTGGTCGAACCCGTGCGCCACCACCAGCTTGGCGCGCCGGCAGTCGTAGCTCAGCTCCGGCAGGGAGAGACAGCCCTCGTCACCGTCCTGGATCTCCTCGGACAGGCCGAGCTCGGGGTTGACCAGGTGACCGACCTCGCCGTCGACGTACCAGGTGAAGACCCGCAGCCCCACCCCCAGCTGCGGCGCCGCCAGGCCCGCGCCGGGCGCCGCCAGCATGGTGTCGGTCAGATCCTGGACGAGCCGGCGCAGCTCCTTGTCGAAGTCGACGACCGGCACGGCCTTCTGCCGCAGGACCGGATCGCCGAAGAGTCGGATCGGCTGGATCGCCACGGTGCTCCTCGGGTCAGGCGACGTGAACTCCCCCAAACTACCTGCGCCGCGGCGGCTGGCGCGAAGCGAGCCGGGCCGAGTTGGGCCGGGCCGAGCCGGGCCGGGCCGGGCGTCAGCGCGAGCGGGCCCGA
>NZ_JASGES010000195.1:0-3932 GCF_047606205.1 Propionicimonas sp.
ACGCGGCGGCGGCGCCGGCCTCGGCCAGGGCGGCGAGGACCACCCGGACGGCCGCGCGCTCCAGGCGGTCCGGGCGGCCGAGGGCGACGACCGAGCGCACGGAGCGGATGTCGACGAGGGGGACGAGCGCGAGCCCCGGGCGGGGGCGGGTGGTGAACCGGGGCAGCAGCGCGCACCCCGCACCCGAGGCGACCAGCACCTCGACGACGCGGTTGTCCCTGATCCGCTGGACGACGTCCAGCGCGTGGCCGGCCCGGTTCTCGATGGCGATCCGCACGGTGTCGAAGGGGAAGCCGAGGGGCACCCCGATCCAGCGTTCACCGGCCAGGTCGGCGGCGGCGAGGCTCCGCCGTCCCGCGAGCCGGTGGGACGCGGGCAGCGCCACGTCCAGCGGCTCCCTGGCGACCGTGCGGGCGACCAGCCGGTCGGAGCCCTCGGGGGTCTCGGCGAGGCTGTGCCCGATGACCAGGTCGTGGTCGGCCGCGTAGGCGGCGAAGCCCGCCTCGGCGACGTCGGCGTCGGTGAGGACGATCTCGATGCCGGAGCCCTCCAGGCGCGGGAGCACGCCGGGCACGAGGAACTCCAGCGCGCTCGGCAGGCCCGCGAGCGTCACCGTCCCCCTCGGGCGTCCCTGCAGGTCGTCCAGGTTCCGCTGCAGCCGGGCCAGCGTGGTGGCGACCTCGCCGGCTCCTTCGGCGAGCAGCCGGCCGGCGGCGGTCAGCCGCAGCCCGCGTCCCTCCGGTTCGACGAGCGCCGCGCCGAAGGCCCGCTCGGCGTTGCGCAACTGCTGGCTGACCGCGGAAGGGGTGCGGTAGGTCGCGGCCGCCACGGCCGTGATCGTGCCCCGGTCGGCGAGTGCCCGCAGGAGCTCCAGATGTCGCAAGTCCATGTAGGCAGCCTAAAGCGTCTCTGTAGAGAATCGGGGATGGTCCTTCACTGTCCGGTGCTCGACCATGGATCCGTGCCCGTTCGTCATCGCCTCCTCGCCATCGCCGTCGCAGCCGTCTGGGGGGTCAACTTCCTGGCCATCCACGCCTCCCTCGACCAGTTCCCCCCGTTCTTCCTCGTCGCGCTGCGGTTCGCCCTGATCGCGCTCCCGACCGTCCTGCTCGTACCCCGCCCGCGGGTGCCGGTGCGCTGGCTGATCGGCTATGGCCTGGGTTTCGGCGTGGCGCAGTTCACCTTCCTCTACGCGGGCATGGCGGCGGGCCTTCCGACCGGTCTGGCCTCACTGGTGCTGCAGGCGTCGGGACCGTTCACGCTCGCGCTCGGCGCCGTCCTGCTCCGCGAACGCGTCAACGGGCGTCAGTGGCTGGGCATCGCCGTCGCGATCATCGGCATGGCGGTCGTCGGTGTGGCCCGCGCGCAGGCCGCCGGCCTGGTGCCGTTCCTGCTGGTCCTGGCCGGGGGACTCGGCTGGGCGTTCGGAAACCTGGCCAGCCGGATGGCCCAGGCGCCGAACCCGCTCCACTTCACCTTGTGGATGTCGGTGGTGGTCCCGGTCCCGATGCTCGCCCTGTCGCTGGTGTTCGAGGGTCCTGAACAGATCCTCGCCTCGCTGGCGACCTCGCTGGCCCCGTCCGCCGTCCCTGCGTGGATCGGCCTCGCCTACACCTGCCTGATCGGGACGGCGGTGGGCTCGGGGATCTGGACCTGGCTGCTCGCCCGGCACCCGGCCGGTGTCGTCGCACCGTTCTCCATGCTCGTGCCGGTGGCCGGGATCATCACGGCGGCGCTCGTCCTCGGCGAGCGGCCGAGCGGGCTGGAACTGGCCGGCGGACTCGTCGTCGTCGCCGGGGTGATGATCGGCGCGCTGCGGCAGGCCGGTCCCGGGGGCCGGGCGCTCAGCGCTGGTCGTCCGGGTTGGGGTCGGTGGGATCGCCCGCGCCGTCCTGCTGTCGCAGTTCCTCCTCACGCCGGCGCAGATCGTCCTCCCAGCGCTTGAGGAAGCGCTCCTGGTCGGCGTTGTCGCGGGTCAGCTTGGCGAGGAACTCGGGGTCGTCGTCGGGTGCGCGCGGACGCACGGTGGGCGGGCTCTCCCACTGCGGGGTCGCGCTCGCGGGCCGATCGGCGGTCCTGGCCGGACGCCCGGCCAGCAGCCAGGCGACGCCGCCGACCAGGGGGACGACCACGATCAACAGGATCCAGCCCCACTTGGGCAGGTTCCGGACGCGTGCGTCGTCGGCGAGGACGCAGTCGATGAGGCAGAAGACGAGCAGGATCGCCTCGAGCGCGAACGGCAGCAGACGGATCATCGGACTCCCGGGTTGGCTGCCTCCAACGATAGTCGCAGCATCTCCGCGACGGTCGCGGTCCTGGCGGGCTCGCTCAGGCGGCCATCGCGCGGGCCCGCAGCTGGCCGCAGAACGCCTGGGCCAGCAGTCGCCCGGTGCGCGACACCTCGGTGTCCTGGGCGTGCATCGAGCGGCGCATGTCGCGTCCGTCGTGGCCGTCGAGCTCGGCCCAGCGCCCCATCAACTCGGGCGACGCCTCGGGGTGGAACTGGACGCCCACGGCCGAGCCGACCCGGAACGCCTGGTTCGGATAGCGCGCGGTGCTGGCGAGTTGCTCGGCTCCGCCGGGCAAGGCGGTGACCGCGTCGTGGTGGGACTCCGCGACGAGGGAGTGGCCCATCTCGGCGAGCCGGCCCAGCAGCGGGTCGCTGGACGCCCCGGGATGCCAGGCGACGGGGTAGGCGCCGTGTTCGCCGCCGTCGGGATGCGCCACGGTCACCTCGCCGCCGAATGCCTCGGCGAGCAGCTGGTGACCCAGGCAGATGGCCAGGACCGGGACGTCGGCGTCCACCGCGGCCACCATGAGCTGCTTGAGCGGCTCGAGCCAGGCGTGACGAGCGCCGTCGTGTGCGCTCATCGTGCCACCCAGCACGAGGATGCCGTCGCCCACGTTGTCCACGGAGGGGACGTCGCGCTGCCACAGCGGGACGGCGCGAACCAGCACCCGGTTGCTGGCCAGCCACGGGCCGAACCGGTCGACGGGCACGCTCGGATCCGGCTGGACGATCGTGGCGCGTACTGCCCTCGGCATGTGCCGGAGACTAGTCCCGAAATCTGACGGCCAGGTTACACGCCGGCTGTGCGGGTGCTGTCCCGCCCCTGAGTGGGGTCGGGCCGGGGAGCCGGCGGTGCCAACGGCCGACCTCACCGGTCTCGCCGGCAGGCCCCGGGAGCCGCCGGCACCGTCGGGAGGATGTCAGGCCGGGACGGCTCAGGCCGGGACGGGCTCGGCGTTGAGCGCGTCCCTGGGGTCGGCCACCCTGCTCAGCGAGGGTCCCACGAAGCGGGAGACCGCCAGGCTGGCGAGCAGTGCGACCAGGACCACCAGCAGGGCGTGGCGGGTGCCGCCCAGCGTCTCGGCGGCGAGACCGATCATCGGGGAGGCGGTCATCGCCGCCACCGAGCCGAGGGACGCCATCACCGAGACCCGCGCGGGCGCCCGCCACGGGTCCTCGGAGACCGCGGCCACGGAGAGGGGGAAGCACAGCGCTGCCCCGAGCCCCCACAGCGCGACGCCGACGATGGCCAGCTGCGGGCGGGACGACAGTGCGAACAGGGCCAGCCCGGCGACGCCGAACAGCCCCGACAACTGCAGGGCGGCGACGCGCCCGAGCCGGTCGATCGCGCGCGTCCCCACCGCGCGCACGACCGCCATCGACCCGATGAACACGCCCAGGACGATGCCGCCGAACGCCTCGGTGGCTCCGAAGCCGTCGACGAAGGCCAGCGAGAGCCAGTTGTTGGCGGCGCCCTCGCTGATCGCCGCGGCGAAGGCCACCACGCCGATCAGCAGCGTGCGGGGCTCGGTCCAGGCCGACCGGCCGCGGGACCGGGCGGCCTGCGGTGAGGCGGGGCCCACCGTGGGGCGCGGCACCCCGGGCATGACCAGCCCAGCGCCCAGCGCGGCGAGCCGCAGCG
>NZ_JASGES010000196.1:0-11364 GCF_047606205.1 Propionicimonas sp.
CTGGGCGCCGGCGAAACCCGCCGCGGTGAGCGCGCGGACCACGATCACCGAGGGCAGGCCGCGCCCGGCCGGCCGGAAGCCCGCCGGCAGCAGCGGGGGCAGGCCGAACCACAGCATGGCCAGGCCGAGCCCTGCCCACAGCAGCGACCACGCCTGCAGGTCCTGGCCGGCGTACTGCAGCGCCACGGCCCCCGCAGCGACGAGCGCGGCCCAGGCGAGCTGCCGGGGCGCCGCGGGGACGTCGTCGTGCGGCGGCAGCCGGACCGTCCGCAGCGGCTTCAGCATCAGGGCACCGGCGATCGCCATCAGTGGCAGCACCGACCAGAACACCCAGTGCCACGACCACGTGTCGGACAGCCAGGCGGCGATCGCGGGGCCGACGAAGGACGGCACCATCCAGGCGGCCGAGAATCCGGTCAGCACGACGGCCCGCTCGCGGGCGTCGAAGACGCGGGCGACCACGACCATCACCGCCAGGTTCATGGTGCCGCCGCCCAGGCCCTGGACGAAGCGCCCGGCCAGCAGCGCGGCCATGGTGGGCGCGGACGCGGAGACGACGAGCCCCACGGCGAAAACCCCGAAACCCGCCACGAGCGGCACCTTCGGCCCGAGCCGGTCGCTGAACTGCCCGGCCGCGACGATCGCGAACGTCTGGGCCAGCATGAACGCGGTGAACGTCCACGCGTAGAGGTCGACGTCGCCGAGGTCGTCCGCCGCGGCGGGCATCGCCGTCAGCACCGCCATCGCCTCGAAGGCGATCGCGACCACGCTGAGCAGCAGGCCGACGGTGAGGCCACGCCGTGACGAGGCCCGCTCCGCGCCCGGCGTACCCGGCCCTGCCACCGGCCCCTCCCTTCTGCGGTTACGATCAGCCCGTCAGTCTCTCACGATCCGGGAGCCCCATGTCCTCGACCGAGCCGTCCAGCCCCGTACCGTCCCCGGACGGTACGGGCACGACACCAGGGTTCACCGCCCCCGCGACGCAGCCGTCGAACGGCTACCCGCAGCCGGGCCCGTCCCAGCCGTACGCGGCGTCCGCGCCGGGCGGGTACGCTCCGCCGGGACCGGCCGCCGCGCAGCCGTCCTCCCCGTACGCCTCGCAGCAGGCCACGCCGTACCCCGGTCAGCCCTCCGCAGGTCAGCAGTATCCCGCCCCGCCGTACCAGGGCCAGGGCTACGCCGGGCAGCCGTACCAGGGGCAGCCGTACCAGGGGCAGCCGTATCCGGCCCAGCCGTATCCTGGCCCGCAGTACCCGGGCCAACAGCACCCGGTCCCTTCTTCCGCCGGCCTGCCGTACCCGGGCCAGCCGTTCCCCGGGCAGCCGCCCGCCGGTCAGCCCTACGCCCAGCCCGCGCCGGTTCTCGCGCCCGCGGCCCCGACCGAGCAGGTGGGGCGCGGGCTGCTGTTCTCGCTGGGCGGCATCGTCGTCGGCGTCGTGATCACGATCCTGCTCTGGAAGCTCAACTTCATCGCATCGATCACGAGCTTCGCGATGGCCTACGCCACCATCTGGCTGTACACCAAGGGAGCGGGCACCCCGCCCCGCAGGGGCGTCGGCGGGGTGATCGCGATCATCGTCGCGGGAGTCGTGGTGTCGCTCGCGTCCGTCGTGGCGGTGGACGCGCTCGACTACCTCGCCACCCAGTACCCGGACGCGTCGTTCGGCGAGAAGGCCGACTTCGTCCTGTCCAACCTCCTGCAGCCCGACGTCTGGCAGTCCTACGCGGGCAATGTGGTGATGTACTTCCTCTTCGCCGCACTGGGTACCTTTGGTCTGATCCGACAGCTCGGCCGTGCGAAGGGTGCCAGATGACCACGGAGAACCCGTCCCCGACGGTGACCACGATCGTCAAGGAGCGCACCGACGCGCGCCCCGACCTGCGCCCGGAGGAGGGCGACCACGAGCGCTTCTCCCACTACGTGCCGAAGGCGAAGCTCACCGAGGCGATGGTGATGGGCACGCCGGTGATCGCGCTGTGCGGCAAGGTGTGGGTGCCGTCCCGCAATCCCGACCGCTACCCGGTATGCCCGGAGTGCAAGGAGATCTGGCAGTCGATGCGTCCCGGCGAGGGCGACGACCAGGCCTGAACCGGCCGCCCGGGGCGCCGAGACCCGGACCTCCCGCGGGGGTTGCACGACGCGACGACGACGCATGTCTGAGCGCCGGTCCCGCGGCGGCTGCCGGTCAATGCTGTTCCGAGCGAGGACGTGCCGGGCAGGCTGATCGGCACGGCCACATCCTGGGGGCGATCCTGGCCCTGTGCCCCACGATGTGGCCGCCGCAGGTCGCCCGACCCGGCACACCGCAGCACGGGACAGGATTGTTCCGCAGTCTCCTAGGATGATCCCGTGGCATCGAAGACCCTGATCGTCCTGAGGCACGCGAAGTCGTCCTGGCAGACCGCGGAGGCCGACCTGCGCCGCCCGCTCTCCGAGCGTGGCGAACGGGACGCGGTGGCCGCGGGCAGGATTCTCGCCGAGTACGCCCTCGACGCGGTACTCGCCTCCACCGCGACCCGCGTCCAGCAGACCTGGCAGGGGGCCGTCGAGGGTGGTGCGGCCTGCTCCGACGTCCGGGTGTCCGAGCTGATCTACCACGCCTGGCCCGGCGAGCTGCTCTCCGAACTGCACGAGCTCGACGAGACCGTCCACACCGTGCTGCTGATCGGGCACCAACCGACGCTGGGCGACCTGATCACCACCCTGGCCAAGCCCTCGCCGCTGACCGCGAAGATCGAGGCCAAGTTCCCCACCGCGGGGCTCGCCGTCCTCACCTACCGGGGTGGCTGGAAGACCCTGGACGCCGGCAGGGCGACCCTCCAGCGCTTTGAGATCCCGAGGGGCTGAGCCTCGGCGCGGAGTCCCGCCCGAGCCCACCGACAGCACACCCCGCCACGCCCTCCCCGCGCGGCCCGCACGCGTGCGCGGCTACCGCCTGCTGGGCGCGCTCGGCATTCTGGTGAGCTTCGTCGCTGGCCTGGCCGCCGGACCCCTGCTCGGGATCGATGTCTCCCACCAGGCCGCGGCGACGGCGGCAGCGGCGGTCACCGAGACGGCCACGCCGGTCGCGGCGGACGTCGCCGCGTCTCCGTCCACCACGACGCCCGTGACGCCGACAGCGTCGGCACCGGCGGCGACCAGCAGCACGACGGCGACCAGCACGGCGTGCCGGGGCGCGAAGGACACCCGGCGCTCCGCTGCGCAGAAGGCCACGCCGTTCACCGTGTGCGGGGTCGAGATCATCAACAGCCACCACCGGGTGAGCGCCGGCTACGCGCCGAAGCTGGTCACCGTGAAGGTGCGGGCCTCCGGCGTCCCGAGCGTCCGCCTGCAGCCGGCGGCCGCGACGGCGCTGGTTCGCTTCTTCGCCGCCGCCCGCAAGGCGGGGTTCACCCCGGTGGTGCGGTCCTCCTACCGCTCCTATGCGACCCAGAGCAGGTGGTACGCGACGATGAGCCACCTCTACACGGCAGCGCCCGGCGCCAGCGAGCACCAGTCCGGGCTGGCGGTCGACCTGGCCGGGATCGAGAACGGACGGCTCGTCCGCGGCACCACGCTGGGCACGTCGCGGACCGGCCGGTGGCTGCTCGCCCACGCCGCCGCCTACGGGTTCATTCTGCGCTACCCGACGAACGAGTCGAAGATCACCGGCATCGCGTTCGAGCCGTGGCACTTCCGCTACGTCGGGGTGGACGTGGCCAGGGGCGTCGACGCCACCAGGACGAAGACCCTCGAGCGCTATCTCGGCGTCAGCTGACGCCGCCCGGCTCCCCGGCGACCCCGGGCGCGAGCGGGGTCAGCTCACCGGGCTGGCGGGCAGGATGTCCAGCCGCGGATACTCCGGTTTCCACATGTGCTGGTAGATGTCGTTGATCGGGTTGGTCATCGGTCGCCGGGCCAGTCCCTGGGCCTGCGCGGTCTGTGCGACGGCTTTGGCCACGGTCGCGGCGACCAGCCGGAGATCGCTCATCGCCGGCAGCAGGGACGCGCCGGGCCGGTACTCGTTCTGCAGCCCGGCCAGGGCGTCCGCCGCGGCGTAGATCATCTCCGGCGTGACCCGCTCGGCCTGCACCACCGCGACGCCCAACCCGAGACCGGGGAAGATCAGCGCGTTGTTGGCCTGCGCGATCGTGTGGTACACCTCGCCGTGCCGGATGGTGCCGAACGGGCTGCCGGTGGCGATCAGGACACGGCCCTGGGTCCACTCCAGCAGGTCGGCCGGCTGCGCCTCGCTGCGGCTGGTCGGGTTCGACAGCGGCATGACGATCGGGCGCTCGCAGTGCTCGGCCATCGCGCGCACGACGTCCTCGGTGAACGCCCCGTGTTGCGCGGATGTGCCGATCAGGATGGTCGGCTGCACCGCTCGCACCGCCTCGAGCAGGCTGATCCGGTCGGGGTCGGCGACCGTCCAGTCGGCCACCTCGGCCCGCCGGCGCGCGTAGGGAACCTGGAAGTCGCGCACGCCGCTGCTGTCCTGAAGGATCAGACCGCGAGAGTTGAACGCCCAGAACCGCTCGTACGCGTCCTGCGCGGGCAGCCCGGAGCGGTCCATCGCCTCGCGGATCAGGTCGGCGACGCCGACCCCCGCCGTCCCTGCCCCGTAGATCAGCACGCGGTGCTCGGGCAGCGGCACCCCGGTGAGCCGGACGGCGGCGAGCACGGCGGCCAGGACCACGGCCGCGGTGCCCTGGATGTCGTCGTTGAAGGTGCAGATGCTGTCGCTGTACCGGTTGAGGATGCGATGGGCGTTGCCGGCCCCGAAGTCCTCCCAGTGCAGCATCGCGTTGGGGAACAGCCGGGTGACGGTGGTCACGAACAGGTCAATGAACTCGTCGTACCGCTCGCCGCGCACCCGGGCGTGCCGTTCGCCGAGGTAGAGGTCGCTGTTCAGCAGGCCCAGGTTGTCGGTGCCGACGTCCAGCACGACGGGGATCACCCGCCGCGGGTGGATGCCGGCCGCCGCGGTGTACACGCCGAGCTTGCCGATCGCGATCTGGATGCCCCCGATGCCCTGGTCGCCGATGCCGAGGATTCCCTCGGAGTCGGTGACGACGATCAGGTCCACGTCGTCGGCGTCCATCTCGAAGTCGGCCAGCGACTTCTCCATGAGCTCGGGGTGGTCGATCGAGAGGAACACGCCCCTGGCGCCGGTGTACTCGTGGCTGAACCGCTCGATCGCCTCGCCGATCGTCGGGGTGTAGATGATCGGCAGCATCTCCTCGATGTGCTCGCTGAGCAGCCGGTAGAACAGCACCTCGTTGCGGTCGCGCAGCTGGGTCAGCTGGATGAACTTCGCCAGCGGCGACGGGGACCGGCTGTACTGCGCGTAGATGCGGCGCAACTGCTCCTCGATCGTGGTGACCCGGCTCGGCAGCAGCCCCGAGAGCCCGAGTTCCTCACGCTCGGCGAGGGTGAAGGCGGTGCCGCGGTTGGCCATCGGGTGCACGAGGATCAACCGGCCCCGCGCACTGATCTGGAGCACAGCGTCGCGGGTGGTGGTGTCCAGGTTGAAGTCGCGCTGACGCATTCGCGCCCTCCTCGGTCGTTCGGGTCATGACGAGCCTAGCCACCGCGGCGGCCGTCGCCGACCGGGCCGCCCCCGTGGACGAGTGTGCCGGCGCGCCTCCGCCGATCGGGACCGGGTCTGCCCTGCGTCCGCCGTGCTCAGTAGCGGTAGTGCTCGGCCTTGAACGGCCCCTCCACCGGGACGCCGAGGTAGTCGGCCTGCTCCTGGCTGAGCTGGCTGAGGTGGACGCCGAGCGCGGCCAGGTGCAGCGTCGCAACGTACTCGTCGAGGTGCTTGGGCAGGGTGTGGACGCCGACGGGGTAGGTCTCCGGCCGGGTGAACAGCTCGATCTGGGCGAGCACCTGGTTCGCGAACGACGTGCTCATCACGAAGCTCGGGTGGCCGGTGGCGTTGCCGAGGTTGAGCAGGCGGCCCTCGCTGAGCACGATGACGGAGTGGCCGTCGGCGAAGTTCCAGCGATCCACCTGGGGCTTGATGGTGGTCCTGGTCGCGCCGTCGAGCGTCTCCAGGCCGGCCATGTCGATCTCGTTGTCGAAGTGGCCGATGTTGCCGACGATCGCCAGGTGCTTCATCCGCGACATCTGCTCCGCGGTGATCACCTTCAGGCAGCCGGTGGCGGTGATGAAGATGTCGGCGGTCTCCAGCACGTCCTCCAGCGTGGCGACCTGGTGGCCGTCCATCGCGGCCTGCAGCGCGCAGATCGGGTCGACCTCGGTGACGATCACCCGGGCGCCCTGACCCGCCAGGGCCGCCGCACAACCCTTGCCGACGTCGCCGTACCCGCAGACCACCGCCGTCTTGCCGCCGATCAGCACGTCGGTGGCGCGGTTGATGCCGTCGATCAGGGAGTGCCTGATGCCGTACCGGTTGTCGAACTTGCTCTTGGTGACCGAGTCGTTGACGTTGATCGCGGGGAAGAGCAGCGAGTTGTTGCGGGCCATCTCGTAGAGCCGGTGGACGCCGGTGGTGGTCTCCTCGGTGACGCCGAAGATGCTGTTGGCGATCGCCACCCAGTCCAGCGTGGACGCACGCAGCGTCGCCAGGACCACCCGGTACTCGTGCGAGTCGGACGCCGACGCCTCCGGGACGGCGCCGGCCTTGGCGAACTCAACGCCCTTGTGGACGAGCAGGGTCGCGTCGCCGCCGTCGTCGAGGATCATGTTCGGCGTCCGGTCGCCCCAGTCGAGGATTTTCTCCGTGCAGGCCCAGTAGTCCTCCAGCGCCTCGCCCTTCCAGGCGAACACCGACACCCCTTTGGGCTCCTCCGGCGTCCCGTCCCTGCCGACGACGACGGCTGCGGCGGCCTCGTCCTGGGTGGAGAAGATGTTGCACGACGCCCAGCGCACCTCGGCGCCCAGCGCGACGAGGGTCTCGATCAGGACCGCGGTCTGGACGGTCATGTGCAGCGAGCCGGCGATCCGCGCCCCGCGCAGCGGTTTGCTCGCGCCGTAGCGCTCGCGCAGGGCCATCAGGCCCGGCATCTCGTGCTCGGCGAGGGTGATCTGCTCTCGTCCGGAGGGGGCCAGGTTCAGGTCTGCGACGCGATGATCCACGAGGAGCAACCCTACGCGAAGTCCCGCCGTCCCCTGCTCTCGCCGCCCGCCCGGACGAGAAGGGGGACGGTTCCTTTTCCGTTCGCAGGTCTGTCCCGGATTCCCGTTCACCGTCGCCGACCCGGCGGGGACGCTGCCTGAACGGGAAAGGAACCGTCCCCCGAACGGGAAAGGAACCGTCCCCGAGTCGCGGTCAGGTGGCCCTGGGGGCGCGATCGATGTCGGGCTCGAGGTAGAGGGAGGTCACCATCGGGTTGGCCGCGCGGATCGCCGCCTCCGCGTTGTCGATCACCTCCGCCACCCTGGCCGCGGACGTGGTCGGCTCCACGGCGATCTTCGCCGCCACCAGCACCTCGGCCGGACCGAGGTGGAGCGTCTTGAGGTGGATCACCCGCTGGACGCCGTCCGCGCCGGCCAGGGCATCGGTGATCTGCCGGACGGCCTCCGGCGTCGCCGACTCGCCCAGCAACAGGCTGCGGGTCTCGACAGCGAGGGTCACGGCGACGGCGATCAGCAGCACGCCGATCAGGCCCGTGCCGAACGCGTCCCACAGGCCGTTGTGGGTGAGCAGGGTCATCCCGACGCCGATCAGCGCGAAGACCAGGCCGAGCAGGGCCGCGAAGTCCTCCAGCAGGATCACCGGCAGGTCGGGTGACTTGGCCGAGCGGATGTACTGCAGCCAGGACTGGCGTCCCTTGAGCGGCGTCGACTCCCGCACCGCGGTGCGGAAGCTGAGCCCCTCGGCCCCGACGGCGAACACCAGCACGGCGATCGGGACCCACCACCACTGGCTCTCCAGGAGCTCGTTGGGGTGGCCGGCAACGACCTCCTCGTACTTGTGGAAGGCCTCGTAGACGGCGAACAGGCCGCCGAGGCTGAACAGGATCACCGAGACGAGGAAGGCGTTGATGAACGGCGCCCTGCCGTAACCGAACGGGTGCTCCTCGCTGGCCTCCCGCCTGGCGACCTGCCCGCCGCGCAGCAGCAGGATCTGGTTCGAGGTGTCGGCCAGCGAGTGGACGCCCTCCGCCAGCATCGAGGCCGCCCCGGTCAGGGCCCATGCCCCGAACTTCGTCGCCGCGATGAACGCGTTTGCAGAGAGTGCGGCGATGATCGCCCTGGTCCCACCGTGACTGCTCACTCCCACATCCTGCCAGAGCGCCTGCGCGGCCGGATCGCCGGCGTCCCAGCCGGCGGCCGGGGTGCGGACGGGACGCCGGTCAGGCGCGGCCGAGACCGACCTGGAGGTACGCGGCGGCGAACAGACCCTGCTGGAGCACGGTCACGTAGCGTTCGACGGCGGTGCCCTGGGTGTGGGCGAGGTTGGAGACCAGCACGTCCTTGGCGAGCGCCGAGGAGCGCAGCAGGATGCGCTCCTCCGCCGCCTGCTCGTCATCCATCCCGTCGTCGACCAGGACGAGGCCTGGGCGCGGCTCGACGCCGGTCTCCTCGAACGGGTCGGCGAAGGGGTCGCGCAGCGGCACCTCGGCCAGCAGCGGACGCAACGCGCCCGCGTCCGCCGACAGCACGATCCGTCCGCTCGCCGACCGCAGCGCCTCTGCAATCCGGCGGCTGGCGCGCGCGGCGAGAATCGACCCGCCCCACACCATCGGCTTGGCGTCGGCGAGCTCGAGCGCAACAGCCTTGGCCGGGTTCTGGGTGGCGTCGAGAGCGAGCGACGACTCCGCGGCGACGACGTCCATCGCGTCGGCCACAGCCTCGGGACTGACCAGGGGGCCGAGGCCGAGCCGGTGCAGGGCGACCAGCGCGACGACCGCGGCGGCGAGTGGGTCGCCGGTGGAGGTCGGCAACAGCGTGGTGGACGCGGAGGCGGACTGGCGGGCCAGCACCGAGTCGGCGGGGCATGCGACCAGGAGCCGGCAGCCGCGCCGCACCGCCTCGAAGGCTGCGGCGAGACTGACCTTGTCGCCCCCGCCCATCACCACGACGATATCCAGCGGCCCGACCCACCCGGGCAGGCCCAGCCGGGGCCACGCCACCAGAGGCACCGGACAGGTCGGCTCGAGCACGGCCCTGAGCAGTCGCGCCTCGGGGCCGAAGGTGATCATCGCCCTGGGCCGGTCGTCGGGGTCGAGCCGGCTCAGCGGCACCTCGGCGGACGCGGCCTCGCGGCGCACCCGCGCGCCGGCCTCGGCGAGCGGACGAAGCAGGTGGTCGGCAGCGCGCAGTGCATCGGCGTCCTCAAGGCGCGCGTCGTCGAACTCGTACACGGCCGTCTAGCCGGCGTCGCCGGGGCGCCTGGCCTCATCGATGAGCAGGATCGGGATGCCGTCCCGCACCGGATAGGCCAGGCCGCAGTCGGGTCCGGTGCAGACCAGCTCCGACGCCTCGTAGTCCCAGGCCAGGGCGGTGTGGCAGGAGGGGCAGACCAGCAACTCCAGCACCTCGGCGGGCAGATCACTCATCAACGGTCCTTTCGGATGATGGCCAGGGCCTCGTCGCGCAGGGCTGCGACGACACCGGGATCCCTGGCTTCGACGTTGAGCCGCAGCAGCGGCTCCGTGTTCGACTCCCGCACGCTCACCCACCAGTCGGGCGTGCTGACCAGCAGGCCGTCCACCCAGGAGACCTCACCGCGGCCGGCGAAGGCCTCGGCCACCTCGGTCATGGCTGCCCGCGGGTCGGCGAGGGTCGAGTTGATCTCCCCGGACGCCGCGTACCGCGGGAGCTCGGCGGCCAGTTCGGACATCGGGCGGCCGGAACGGCCGACCAGCGCGAGGGCGTGCAGCCCGGCCAGCATGCCGGTGTCGGCGCCCCAGAAGTCGCGGAAGTAGTAGTGCGCGGAATGCTCGCCGCCGAAGATCGCGTGGTGGGCGGCCATCACGGCCTTCATCCGGGTGTGGCCGACAGCGCTCACCGCGATCCTGCCGCCCGCTGCGGCCACGACCTCCGCGACGGTCCGGGAGGTGATCGTGTTCACCACGATCGTCCCACCCGGCTCGCGCACGAGCTCCTGTCGGGCGATCAGCGCGGTCACCACCGAGGGACTGACCACCTCGCCGCGCTCGTCGATGATGAAACAGCGGTCCGCGTCCCCGTCGAAGACGAGGGCGAGGTCGGCGCCGTGCTCGACGACGGCCCGCTGGGCATCGACGAGGTTGGCCGGCTCCAGCGGGTTGGGCTGGTGGTTGGGGAAGCTCCCGTCGAGGTCCATGAACAGGCCGACCACGTCGACGTCGAGCGGCCCGAGGACCGCCGGGGTGGTGAAGCCACCCATCCCGTTGCCGGCGTCGACGACGACCTTGAGTCGACGCATCCCGCCCAGGGGCACGAGGGAGTGCAGGTGGGCGACGTAGTCGGGGAGCAGGTCGGCGGTCCGGTACTGACCGCGGGGCTCGCGTTCAGGTAGTTCAACGTACGACAGCTCGCGGATCCGAAGCATGAGTTCCGGTGTGATCGGGGCGGCGTCGGGCAGGCAGAACTTCACGCCGTTGTAGGTGGCCGGATTGTGCGACGCGGTGAACTGCACGGCCGGCAGGTGAGTGTGGCCGGAGGCGAACCAGACGCCGTCCGTGCTGGCCAGGCCGATGTCGAGGACGTCGGCGCCCTGGCCCATCGCGCCGTCGGCGAAGGCGAGGCTGAGCTCGCGTCCCCCTGCGCGCATGTCACGGCCCAGCACGAACTCCCTGCCGGCCAGATCGAAGGCCACGGCGAACGCCGCTCCGATCGCCCGGGCACCGTCGAGGTCCCACTCGGGATGGTCGCCACCGACGAGACCGCGGATGTCGTTGGCCTTGAAGACCTGGGGTTCGATCACGCTGCGAGCCTAGCGCCCGCTCCGGGTGGCGCGAAGCGCACGCCGGCAGCCCGGCGAGTGCCGGTTGCTCAGGCCTCCGGCAGGTCGGCGAGGACGGCGAGGTGGCCCTTCCGCCGGCTCACCGCGGGTGGCTGTCCCGGGTCCGGTGCGCCCTCGCCCAGGCCCACCCTGCGCACGGCGTCCGCCAGCGCCATCAGGTCGTCGCTGGACGCCCGGGGACCGGAGTCGTCGCCGGGCAGCCGGATCACCTCCCAGCCGCGGGGCGCGCTCAGCCGGCGCGAGTGCTCGCGGCACAGGTCGTAGGTGCCCGGCTCGGCACGAAGGGCCAGCGGGCCGACGACGGCGGTGGAGTCGGCGTACACATAGGTGAGCGTGGCCACGGCCGGCTCGGTGCACGCCGTCCGCGAGCAGCGCCGGTTGATCACGGCGCCACGTTACCTCCGCGGCCCGCCGGCGCGCGGCACCCGGGACCGGTGTGGCGGCGCCCGCATCCGGGCCGGGCGGC
>NZ_JASGES010000197.1:0-35693 GCF_047606205.1 Propionicimonas sp.
AACTCCGTCTTTGCCCCCCGGATCGGGTGTCAAAACCCGCTTTTCGGGAGCGTCAGGGCAGGGGAGAGGCGGCGTCCATGGGACCTGCCGTCGCGGCGGTGGATCGAAGAGGGTTGGCCGAGCTCAGGTGGACGGGTCGCTGATGTCGGCGACGGCTGCGGCCAGGGCAGCCAGGGCGGTGTCGGCGTCCACCAGCACCGTGGCGCCGTGCTCGCCGGCGCCCAGCGAGATCGTGCGTCCGGCGATGCTCGCGTCCGCGACGACCGGCCAGGCGACCCTGGCGCCGAACGGGGTGATCGTGCCGCGCTCATAGCCGGTGGCGGCGAACGCGGTAGCGGCGTCCGGCATCGACAGCCGGCTCACGCCCAGGTGGGCGCGCAGCTTCGGCCAGGCGATCTCGCGGTCGCCCGGTACCAGCACGAACAGGTAGTCGTCCTCGCCACGGCGCACGACGAGGGTCTTGATGATGTCGGCCGGGGTGATGCCGCGCAGCGCGGCCGCCTCGGCCAGCGACCCGACCCGGCGGTGCCGGACCACTCGGTAGTCGATCCCGGCCGCGCGCAACGCCGCCTCGGCGGGGGCTTCGGGCGGTGGGGCCGCCGACGGGTCGAACTCAGCCATCCGGCTCAGGCGTGCAGGTACTCGAGCAGGTGGTTGCGCTCGTCGGTGAGCTGGTCGATGCGGTACTTCACGACGTCGCCGATGGAGATGATCCCGGTCAGCTTCCCGTCCCTGACCACCGGCAGGTGGCGGATGCGCGAGTAGGTCATGGTGTGACCGGTGGCCTCCAGGCTGTCCTCGATGGAGCAGGTCAGCACGTTGGCGGTCATGATCGCCGAGACCGGCTGGGCGAGCACGTCCGCGCCGTCCTTGGCGAGCCGTCGCACCACATCACGTTCGCTCACGATGCCGGCGATGGCCTCGCCGTCCTCGCTGACCACGACCGCGCCGATGTTGTACTTGGCGAGGAAGTCCACGAGTTCGGCGACGGTGGCGGCGGGGGCGATGGTGACCACGTCCGCGCCCTTCTTGCGGATGATGTCCTCGATCTTCATATCGGGACGCTACCCCGAGCCGGTGCCCAGCACCAGAGCCCGCGCGGTGTGGCAACTGCCGCTTGGTAGGGTCTGCGGTCATGACCGAGCAGCACCCTCGCACCCAGGCAGTGAGGGCAGGGATCGCCACCGATCCGGCCCACGGCGCAGTGGTTCCCCCGGTCTTCATGTCGACGACCTACGCGTTTTCCGGCTTCGGCGAGCCGGGGGAGTTCGACTACAGCCGGTCCGGCAACCCCACCCGCTCGACGCTGGCCTCCGCGATCGCCGATCTGGAGGGCGGGGCCGGTGGTGTGGTCACGGCGTCGGGCATGGCGGCGATCACGGCGACCGTACTCGCCCTGCTGCCGCCGGACGGGACGCTGGTCGCGCCCTTCGACGCCTACGGCGGATCGTGGCGGCTGTTCGACGCGCTCGAGCGCTCCGGCCGGCTACGGCTGCGGCTGGTCGACCTCAGCGACGCCGCCGCCAGGGAGGAGCTCGACGGTGCCGACGTCGTCTGGCTGGAGACCCCCTCCAACCCGCTCCTGCGGGTCACGGACATCGCGGCGGTCAGCGAGGCGGCACACGCAGCCGGGGCATTGGTCGTTGCGGACAACACCTTCGCCAGCCCCGTGGTGCAGCGTCCCCTCGAACACGGCGCGGACGTCGTCGTCCATTCGGCGACGAAGTACCTCAACGGCCACAGCGACGTGGTCTCCGGGGCCGTCGTCGCGGCGTCGGAGGAGCGCGTGGCGCACCTCGCCTGGTGGGCGAACACCCTCGGGGTCACCGGGGGTGCGCTGGACGCCTACCTCACGCTGCGTGGCCTGCGCACCCTGCATCTGCGGATGGCTGCGGCACAGGTCAACGCCGCCGCGGTCGTGGACCTGCTCACCGCTCATCCCGCCGTGACCGCGGTGCACTACCCGGGGCTGGCGTCGCATCCGCAGCACGAGCTCGCCGCGCGCACCATGGACGGCTTCGGTGCGATCGTCACCTTCGATGTCGGCGGCCAGGACGCGGTCAGGGCACTGGTGGACGGGCTGGACTGCTTCTGCCTCGCCGAGAGCCTCGGGGGTGTGGAGTCGCTGGTCTCGCACCCCGCGACCATGACCCACGCGGCAATGCCGCCCCAGGTCCAGGCTGCGGCCGGGATCACGCCGGGCATGCTGCGGCTGAGCCTGGGCGTGGAGGATGCGTCCGACCTGGTCGCGGACCTGCGCGCGGGCCTGGATCGCGCCCGGAGCGCTCAGGGTGGGCTCCCGTCCACCGAGCTCCGTGGGTGAGCCACCCGCCGAGCGTCCGCCGGGCCGTGCGAAGGCGGATCCCCGCGGGCGTCCTTGACCGGGGGACGGAACCGTCCCCTGAACGGGAACGGGGACGGACCTGCGAACGGGAAAGGAACCGTCCCCTGAACGGGAACGGGGACGGTTCCGTTCCCGGTCAGCGGCCGATCAGCGCGCGGAGGAAGAAGAGCAGGTTGGCCGGACGCTCGGCGAGGCGGCGGACGAAGTAGCCCCACCAGTCGGTGCCGAAGGGGACGTAGACGCGGACCGTCTCCCCGGCGGCGGCGAGACGGCGCTGCTCGTCGGAGCGGATGCCGTACAGCATCTGGAACTCGTAGCTGCCCTGCTCCCTGTCGAACCGGGTGGCCAGCTCGCCGACCGCGGCGATCATCTCCGGGTCGTGGGTGGCCAGCATCGGGTAGCCGGCTCCGCCCAGCAGGACGCGCGCACACGCCACGTAGGACGCGGACACCTCCTCCCGGGTCTGGTGGGCGACCTCGACGGGTTCGGCGTACGCGCCCTTGCACAGCCGGATCCGCGATCCCTCCCCGGCGAGCAGCCCGCAGTCCTCCAGCGTCCGGTGCAGGTAGGCCTGCAGCACGCCGCCGGTGCCCGGGTAGTCGCGGCGCAACTCGGCGAGGACGGCGAGGGTTCCGTCGGTGGCGGTGTGGTCCTCCATGTCGAGGGTGACCGTGGTGCCGGCGGCGCTCGCCGCCGCGCAGATGTCCCTCGCATGGCCCAGGGCGAGCTCATCGCCCCCGGGCAGGCCCAGCCCGAGCGCGGTCAGTTTGACCGAGACCTCGGCCACCGTGGTGAGGCCCGCCCGGGCCAGCTGGTTGAGCACCTCCAGATAGCCGTCCCGGACGGCCGCCGCCTGGGCGGGGCTGGTCGTGTCCTCGCCGAGGAAGTCGATGGTCGCGGACAGGCCCTCCGCCGCCAGCGACCGGACCGCGGCCAGGCAGTCGGCCACCGTCTCGCCCGGGACGAAGCGGGCCACGACGGACGCGGTGAGTGGCAGCCGGACGGCGAGGGCCTTCACCCGCTCACTACGGGCGACGGCGAGCAGACCGGTGCGCAGCAGCGCATCCAGGGATTTCATCGGTTCTCCATCAGGTGTTCGACCAGGTCAGTGGTGAGGTCGTCGAGCGCGCCGAGCACGGCCCCCGCCAGTGCCAGCGTCGCCGCGGACGGCGGGTTGAAGTGCGGCGGGACCGCCACCACGACGAGGCCGGCGGCATGGGCGGACCGGATGCCGGCCTCCGCGTCCTCGACCGCCACGCTGCGCTGCGGGTCCGCGCCGAGCCGGCGGCACACCTCGAGGTAGACGTCGGGGGCGGGCTTCCCCGCGTTGAGTTCCTCCGTGCTCACGGTGGCGCCGAAGACCCCGTCCAGCCCCATCGCGTGGACGCCGGTGTCGATCAGGACCCGCGGGGACGAACTGGCCAGCCCGACCGGCCACGACCCTGCCATCCGGCGGACGGCCGGCACCGCTCCGGGGAGCAGCTCGACGCCATCCGCGTGGTGGGCGGCCATGGCTTCGATCGTGCGCCGGGCGGCGTCCTGCGGTGTCCCGGAGAGCCCGACCTCCTCGCTGAGGTAGATCGACCACTCCTGCGTCGACATCCCCATCATGGCCCGCGTGGCCGCCTCCGGCCACGGGAGGCCCTCCGCCGCGGCGAGCCCGCGGCGGACCACGTCCCACAGGTGCTCGGTGTCGGTCAGGGTTCCGTCCATGTCGAAGACGACCGCGCTCACCATGGCTGACATTCTTCACCCGCCGGCAGGTGCTCCGGACCAGCACGCCTTCCCGCGGGCAACCGCCACTACCATCGGGGCGTGCCCGAAGCCGTCCGCCCGCAACTCAGCCTGCGCTTCGAGTGGCGGCTGGCCCGGCGGCGCCCGGCGATCGAGGTGGTGCGCCACACGCTGCGGCCCGGGGGAGGGCTGGCCACCCTGGACGCCCTGGTCGCGACCCCGCCCGAGCCGAAAGGGGTGCTGGTCTACTTCCCCGGGTTCAACACCCCGCTCGGTCCGTGGGAGACCGCGAAGTGCCAGTACCTGGCCGACGCCACCTCCATGCACGTCGTGCTCTCCGAGATCCCGGGGATGAGCCGGTACGGCCACCCGATCCCGAAGGCCGTCCGCTCCGACATGCTGCGCAGACGGCCCGGGCCGTGGGCCGAGCTGACCCTCGCCTACATCGCCGCCGCACTGGAGGCGGGCGGGGTCGCCGAGACCGAGCACATGCAGGCCCTGGGCTACTCGACCGGCTGCTCGCTGGCCGCGGCCGCGTTGCCCGCGCTGGCCGGCTGGGGGCCGATCGAGGGCCTGAACCTCGTCGAGCCGGTCGCGATCAGCAGGCGGAACCTCGCCTCCCTGCACGCCCACAACCTGGCCGATTTCGGACGCATGCCCGTGGCGCTCGCGACGAACCTCGGCCACGACTGGGTGATGAGCGCCTACCGCGGCCAGTGGCGCGAGCCGAACGTGAAGTACTCGGCCAGCGACCTGCTCGCGATCGCCACCGTCCTGGCCAGCGAGGAACTGGGCCGCCGGATGGACGAGGTCGAGCTCGCCCGCTGCGCGCTCGCCCGCGGCTCGCGCAGCTCGTTGTGCCGCCGGCGCGACTTCGAGGCGGTGGACGCATCGCTGGCCGCGCACGGCGTGCCCGGCCCGACGATCACGGTGGACGGGCTGGGCCATCAGCTGTGGCACTCCTTCCCCGCCCTCACCCAGCTGATCGACGCCATGCTGGGCGAGGGCTGACCGCCGATCTCCTCGCCGGGAACTCGGGGAAGAATCCGGGAATACGTACAGCTGACCCATAGTTGAGTCTGGTGAACTCAAGCTTTGGAGTTGAGCCTGCTAAGCTCAACCCGTCCAAGACTCAACCGGAGGTAGCAAACAATGGCACGAGCAGTCGGTATCGACCTCGGCACCACCAACTCTGTCGTCGCCGTCCTCGAGGGCGGCGAGCCCACCGTCATCCCGAACGCCGAAGGGTCGCGGACGACTCCGTCCGTGGTCGCCTTCGCCAAGGGCGGCGAGGTCCTCGTCGGCGAGGTCGCCAAGCGCCAGGCCGTCACCAACGTCGACCGGACGATCCGCTCGGTGAAGCGCCACATGGGCACCAGCTGGACCGTCGACATCGACGGCAAGGCCTACACGCCGCAGGAGATCAGCGCCCGTGTCCTGATGAAGCTCAAGCGTGACGCGGAGGCGTACCTGGGCGAGCCCGTCACCAACGCGGTGATCACCGTCCCGGCGTACTTCGGCGACGCGGAGCGTCAGGCGACCAAGGAGGCCGGCGAGATCGCCGGGCTCACCGTCGACCGGATCATCAACGAGCCCACCGCCGCGGCGCTGGCCTACGGCCTCGACAAGGGCGGGGCCGAGCAGACCGTCCTCGTCTTCGACCTCGGCGGCGGCACGTTCGACGTGTCCCTGCTGGAGATCGCCGACGGCGTCTTCGAGGTGAAGGCCACCAAGGGCGACGCCCGCCTCGGTGGCGACGACTGGGACCAGCGCATCGTCGACTGGCTGGTCAAGCAGTTCAAGAACGCCAACGGCATCGACCTGAGCAAGGACAAGATGGCCCGCCAGCGTCTCCAGGAGGCCGCCGAGCGCGCCAAGATCGAGCTGTCCAGCACCCAGGAGACTGCGATCAACCTGCCCTACATCACGGCCGGCGCCGAGGGCCCGCTGCATCTGGACGAGAAGCTCACCCGGGCCGAGTTCCAGCGGCTGACCCAGGACCTGCTCGACCGCTGCCGGGCGCCGTTCAACGCGGTGATCGCGGACGCGAACACCTCGATCGGCAAGATCGACCACGTGATCCTGGTCGGCGGCTCCACCCGGATGCCGGCCGTCGTCGACCTGGTCAAGGAACTCACCGGCGGCAAGGAGCCGAACAAGGGCGTGAACCCCGACGAGGTCGTGGCCCTGGGCGCGTCCCTGCAGGCCGGTGTGCTGAAGGGCGAGGTGAAGGACGTGCTGCTGCTCGACGTCACCCCGCTGAGCCTCGGCATCGAGACCAAGGGCGGCGTGATGACCAAGATCATCGAGCGCAACACCACGATCCCGACCCGGCGCTCCGAGGTGTTCACGACCGCCGAGGACAGCCAGCCGTCCGTGATGATCCAGGTGTACCAGGGCGAGCGCGACTTCGCCCGGGACAACAAGAGCCTGGGCAACTTCGAGTTGACCGGCCTGATGCCCGCCCCGCGCGGCGTGCCGCAGATCGAGGTGGCCTTCGACATCGACGCCAACGGCATCGTCCACGTCCATGCCAAGGACCTCGCCACGGGCAAGGAGCAGTCCATGACCGTGACCGGTGGCTCGGCGCTGGGCAAGGACGACATCGACCGCATGGTGAAGGAGGCCGAGGCGCACGCCGCCGAGGACCACAAGCGCCGTGAGGCCGTGGAGATGCGCAACGAGGCCGACGGGCTGGCCTTCCGCACCGAGAAGCTGCTCGCCGACAACGCGGAGACCCTCCCCGAGGACACCAAGGCGCCGGTCGTGGAGGCTCTGGAGAAGCTGAAGGAAGCGCTCAAGACCGACGACAACGACGCGGTCAAGGCCGCCATGGACGACCTGAACACCAAGGCCGCCACCATGGGCCAGGCGATGTACGCCGCCGCCCAGGCCGCACAGCAGTCCGAGGCGTCCGCCCCGTCGGAGGCGGGCCAGGCCGATGGCGATGACGACGTCGTGGACGCCGAGATCGTGGACGAGGACAAGGACAAGTGACGGACGCCGATCCCACGGCTCCCGAGCCGACCGACCTCCCCGAGGGAATTGTTGCCGAGGGAGAGGCCGGCGGCGACGGTGTGGAGGAGCCGCTGGAGGCCACGCCGGCCTCCGGCGGGATCCTCGACGCGCAGGTCGCCGAACTGCAGGAACTGGTGGACGAACGTACCGCCGACCTGCAACGGCTCCACGCCGAGTACGCGAACTACAAGAAGCGCGTGGACCGCGACCGGGCGCTGTCCCGGCAGGGCGGGGTGGAACAGGTCGTGCTGGACCTGCTGCCCGTCCTCGACAGCGTCGAGGCCGCCCGCGAGCACGACGAACTCACCGGCGGCTTCAAGCTGGTCGCCGACGAGCTGGAGCGGATCACGGCCAAGTACGGCCTGGTCGCCTTCGGCGAGGTGGGTGAGGAGTTCGATCCGCAGGTCCATGAGGCCCTGATGCAGATGCCGCACAGCGAACCGGTCGAGGTGGCCACGATCTCGGCGGTGATGCAGCGCGGCGTGAGGTTGAATGATCGGGTGCTGCGACCCGCCCGCGTGGGGGTCGCCAACCCGGAGTGAAGCGAGAGCCCATGATGGACAGGGAGGGGGCGCGGTGAGTACCAAGGACTATCTGGAGAAGGACTACTACAAGGTGCTCGGCGTCTCCAAGGACGCCAAGCCCGACGAGATCAAGAAGGCGTTCCGCAAGCTGGCCAGGGAGTACCACCCCGACCAGAACAAGACGAATGCCGACGCCGAGTCGAAGTTCAAGGAGATCTCCGAGGCGAACGCCGTCCTCTCCGATCCGGACAAGCGCAAGGAGTACGACGAGGCGCGCAGCCTGTTCGGGGGCGGCGGGTTCCGGTTCCCCGGGGCCGGCCAGGGCGGCGCCGGCCCGTCGATGGACGACCTGTTCCGCGGTGCCGGTGACTCCGGACTGGGCGACCTGTTCGGCGGCTTGTTCGGCGGCGGGGCGACCACCCGCCGGACCAGCAGGGGCCCGCGCCGCGGCGCCGACATCGAGGGCGAGGTGACGATCGACTTCGCCGACGCGCTCGCCGGTGCGACCGTCAGCCTCCAGACCACCTCGGACGCCGCGTGCGGGACGTGCCACGGCACGGGAGCCCGCCCGGGCACCCAGCCCAAGGTCTGCCCGGTCTGCCAGGGCAGCGGCATGCAGACCTCGACCTCCGGCGGCGTGTTCGCGGTCAGCGAGCCCTGCCGGGAATGCCGCGGCCGCGGCATGATCGTCGAGGAGCCGTGCCCCACCTGCCATGGCAGCGGACGCAGCGCGTCCACCCGCACCATGCAGGTGAGGATCCCGGCCGGCGTCACCGACGGCCAGCGGATCCGGATCAAGGGCAAGGGTGGGGCCGGGGAGAACTCCGGCGCCGCCGGGGACCTCTACGTGCTGGTGCACGTCCGCCCGCACAAGCTGTTCGGGCGCAAGGGGGATCACCTCACGCTCACCGTGCCGGTCACGTTCGCGGAGGCCGCGCTGGGCGCCGACATCCAGGTGCCGACGCTGGACGGTGGCCCGGTGCGGCTGAAGATCCCGGCGGGCACCCCGAACGGACGGACCTTCCGCGTCCGCGGGCGAGGCGTGAAGGGCGGCGCGGCCGACGGGGACATGCTGGTCACCGTGGCGGTCGAGGTGCCCACCCACCTGACGGACGAGGCCAGGGCGGCGCTGGCCGAGTTCCAGGCGCTGACCGGTGGCCGCGACCCGCGGGCGGCCATGCTGGGCGGTGCCTGATGAGCGACCACCTGCCCGACCGGATGGACGCGGACGCCCCGATCTTCGTCATCTCCGTGGCTGCCCAGCTCGCCGACATGCACCCCCAGACCCTGCGCGGTTACGACCGCCTGGGCCTGGTCGTGCCGGGCCGTGCGCGCGGCCGCGGCCGGCGCTACTCGCTCCGCGACATCGCCAGGCTGCGGCACATCCAGCACCTCTCCCAGGACGAGGGGATCAACCTGGAGGGGATCCGCCGGATTCTCGCGCTGGAGGCGGAACTCGACCAGGCCCGCCAGCAGCTCTCGCGGATATCCGAGGTGCTCCAGCAGCTCCAGCTGTTCCCCGAGGCGGTGCGGCTGTTCACGGCCGAGCAGTCCGGCCAGGTCCATCTCGGCAGGGTGCGACGGCTGCGTCCGCTGGCCATCGCTCCGGCGCCGAGGGCCGACGGCAACGAGTGACCGCCGTCCGTCGCGGCCCGGTCGCGCGACGTGCCGTAGCAGGCGAAGAGGCGCATCGTCGGACGTCCCAAATGGGCGGCGTCCACTTGCGTTCATCTAATCCCATCGTTTTAATGGGATACATGGGGATTCTGGGAAACATGGGGGGAAGGCGCGGACGGAACACGGCCGCAGCCATCGCGCTGACCGTGGTCGCTTCGATCGGCCTGAGCGCTTGCAGCAGCACCGGCGGGACCTCCGGGTCGTCCGCCGCGACCAGCACGGTGACCATCGGCTACTTCCCGAACCTCACCCACGCACCGGCCCTGGTCGGCGTGAGCAAGGGGTACTTCGCGAAGGCGCTGGGGAACAGCGTCGAGCTGAAGACGGCGACGTTCAACGCGGGCCCGGCGGCGCTGGAGGCGCTGAACGCCGGCTCGCTGGACATCGCGTTCATCGGCCCGAACCCGACGATCACCGGGTTCACGCAGTCGAAGGGGCAGTCCCTTCGCGTGATCGCCGGAGCCGCGGCCAACGGGGCGTCCCTCGTGGTGAGCAAGGACATCACCACCGCCGCGCAGCTGAAGGGCACCAAGATCGCCTCGCCGCAACTCGGCAACACCCAGGACGTGGCCCTGCGCTACTGGCTGAAGGAGCAGGGCTACACCACGACCACCGAAGGCGGCGGCGACGTCAGCATCATGCCGCAGGACAACGCGACCGCACTGCAGTCCTTCACCAGCGGTGACATCAGCGGTGCGTGGGTGCCCGAACCGTGGGCGACCCGGCTCGTCCAGGCGGGCGGACACGTGCTGGTCAATGAGGCCGACCTGTGGCCCAACAAGCAGTTCATCGTGACCAATGTGATCGTCCGCACCCAGTTCCTCACCGATCACCCCGACGAGGTGAAGGCGGTCCTCTCCGGCCTGCTCGACTCGCTGGACGACATCGCGAAGAATCCCGACGACGCCAAGAAGACCGTCAACGACGCCCTCGCCGACCTCACCGGCAAGGGCCTGGACTCCTCCGTGCTCGACACCGCATGGCAGAACGTCGTGTTCACCTCCGACCCGTTGGCGAGCACGCTGAAGGCTGGCGCGGACCACGCCGTGGCCGTCGGGCTGCTGGAGAAGCCGGACCTCAGCGGTCTGTACTCGCTGGACATCCTCAACGGCCTCCTGAAGGAGCGCGGCGACAAGGAGGTCAGCGACTCATGAGCGCTGCAGTGAGCACCCCGCGGAGCTCGTCACCTCCGCTGCGCTCCCCCGAACAACTGCGTGGGGAAGCAGCAGCCACCATCACCTCGATCGCCCATCCGGCGGTCTCGGTCAAGGGCGTCACCAAGGTCTTCACCGATCCCGGACGGTCCACCGTCGCGCTCGACGCGGCGGATCTCGAGATCGCCGACGGCGAGTTCGTCTGCCTGCTCGGCCGCTCCGGCTGCGGCAAGAGCACCCTGCTGTCGATGATCGCGGGCCTCGCCCGTCCCACCTCGGGCGAGGTGGACACCCACGGGCTGCGGGTCGGGATGATGTTCCAGGACGCCAACCTGTTCCCTTGGCTCACGGTGCGGGGCAACATCGAGCTCGCCCTGCGGCTTTCCGGTGTTCCCCGGCGGGACTGGGCCGACCGGGTCGCGGAGCTGCTCACGATCGTGCAGTTGCCGCAGGCCGGCGACAAGCGCCCCCACCAGTTGTCCGGTGGCATGCGCCAGCGCGTGGCCCTGGCACGGGCGCTGGCGCAGGAGTGCAAGGTGCTGCTGATGGACGAGCCGTTCGGGGCGCTCGACGCGATCACCAGGGACGCGCTGCACGAGGAGATCGAGCGCGTCTGGGCCGAGCGCGGCCTCACGATCGTGTTCGTCACCCACAACGTGCGGGAGGCCGCCCGACTCGGCGATCGCGTGGTCGTGATGTCGCCGACGCCCGGGCGGATCGTCGACGAGGTGAGGATCGCCCTGCCCCGTCCCCGCCAGATGTCCGACGTCGCGGTCGCGGAACTCTCCGGCACGCTGCACGACCTGCTCGACAGGCACGACGGTCCGGTCGCCGAACGGAGGGCCTCATGAGTTCCTCGCTGGTGGAGTCGGAGTCCTCCCGGAGCGGAGCGCTCCGGGTCGCCGACGATCTCGACGCCGACGCGACCGCCGCGGCGGCGCCGGGCCCCGCCTCGGCGGTGGCCGAGCGGCGCTGGACGCCGCGCCGGATCTGGTCGGCCTCCTGGCCGGGCCTTCTGGCCGTGGCGCTGGTCGTGATCGCCTGGGAGCTGGTGTTCGTCTCCGGCTGGAAGCCCGATTACGTCCTGCCGTCGCCGGCCGAGGTGGGCGCGCAGCTGGTGGCGTTCCTCAGCCAGCCGAAGTTCTGGCAGGCCATCCTCAACACGCTGCTGCGGGCCGTGATCGGGTTCGGGTTGGCGCTGGTGATCGGCACGGTGCTCGGAATCGCCGTGTCCGCGTCCAAGGTGCTCCGGACCGCCTTCGGCTCGATGCTGACCGGTCTGCAGACGATGCCGTCGATCGCCTGGTTCCCGTTCGCGATCCTGCTGTTCGGCCTGACCGAGAATGCGATCACCTTCGTGGTGGTGCTGGGCGCGGCTCCGTCCATCGCGAACGGACTGATCTCGGGCATCGACGACGTTCCGCCGCCGCTGCTGCGGACCGCACAGGTCCTCGGCGCGAAGGGCTTCACGCTGTACCGCTGGGTGATCCTGCCGTCCGCGCTGCCGACGTACGTGGCCGGCCTCAAGCAGGGCTGGGCGTTCGCCTGGCGGTCGCTGATGGCCGGCGAACTGCTGGTGATCATCGCCAACAAGCCCTCGCTCGGCGTGCAGCTGCAGTACTACCGTGAGTTCGCGAACGCCCCCGCCCTGATCGCTACGATGATCGTGGTGCTGGTTCTGGGAATGGTGTTCGACAAGCTGTTCAGCAAGCTCTCCGAGATCGTGAGGGTGAACCGCGGACTCGGGGCCACGTTGCTCTGAGGAGGTCGCATGCAGGTCACGGCACGCGTGGAGTACGCCCTGCGCGCCGTGGCAGAACTGGCCGCCGATCCGGGGCGTTCCTTCTCCCGCAACGAGCTCGCCACCGCCCAGGACCTGCCCGGCAAGTTCCTGGAGTCGATCCTGCGCGACCTCGTCCGCGAGGGCGTCCTGGTGTCCCGCCGGGGCGCCGGAGGGGGCTTCCAGCTCGCGGTCCCCGCGTCCGAACTGACGCTGGCCGAGGTCGTTCGCGCCGTCGACGGACCGCTGGCGGCGGTGCGCGGAGTCGCTCCGGAGGGCGCGACCTACGAGGGTGCCGCCGCCGCGCTCACCGAGATCTGGGTGGCCGTGCGCGCCGCCGTCCGGATGATCCTCGAGGGGACGACGGTGGCCGACCTGGTCTCCGGCGAGCTGCCCGGGCACGTCCGGGAGTTGATCTCCTCCGAGGAGGCGTGGCACCGCCGCTGATCCGAGGAGGCGTGGCACCGCCGCTGAACCACGGCTGGCGGGCGGGAATCCTGGGACGCGGTGTCAGCGGCGACCGAGGACCAGGATCTCCGTCGCGGACACCATCGCGGCGTAGTAGGCGTCGGGATCCATGAGTTCCGCGCCGGCGAGCTGCAGCAGCTCGGTGTAGAGGACGCCGTCGAGCAGGTGCCAGCCGGCGAGTCCTGCCAGCACGGTCTGCTCGGACACGCTGGCGCCGCTCGCGGTGAGCAGATCCGGCAGCCCCGGCATCACCGGGGTGGGGGTCGGCGGGCAGACGGTCGGGCGCAGTCCGCTCGCTTCGGCGTCCGCGCCGAGTCTCAGCAGGAGCCGGTGCAGCCGGAAGGTGTGCTCGCCGAAGGGGCGGGGTCCGGCCACCACGCTGCGCTGGATCAGCAGCCACTCGTGACGGTGGGCCAGCGACCAGCTGCGCAGCGTGAACGCGAAGGCGCGCCAGCGCCCCTCGATGTCCTCGTCCGGCACGGCGTCGTGCGCGGCCTGAATGGTGTCGGCGAGGTCGGAGTAGGCATGGGTGAGCAGGAGCGAGAGCAGGTCGTCGCGGTTCGTGACGTAGCGGTAGAGCGCCGACGGCACGAGATGCAGTTCCCGGGCCAGTCCACGGACGGTGAGTTCGTCCGCACCGCCTTCGGCGAGCAGCCGGAGCCCGGCGCTGACGATCGCTGCCTCCGTGGTTTCCCTGTGCTGCGAGCGTGTCGCCACCGTGCCTCCGCAAAAGTCTAGTGAACAGTGTTCTTGCATTCTCTCACGAGGAGTGGTTTTCTTGGAGGGCAATTGGAGAACGCTGTTCGTGCGGCGCATCGCGGGGGAGATGTGCGGACGGATCGGGCTGGTGTCGCTGAGGGGAGGCGCCGGCCCCCGGACCGAGCCGCTGAGGGGCACGGCGCTCTGATCTGCGACAGGTCGCGAGGCTCCCCGAAGGTCTCGCGGCCTGTTCAATTCCCGCCAGCCTGATCCCGCCTGGCCGGTTTCGCCATCGAGACGGCGTGCGATCTGTCCGTCCTCCCGATCTCGCGCGGCCGCGACGTGCTGGTCCGCACGCCCTGCCCGCCCGGGCTGCACGGCGCCCCGGCCGCGCCGTGGTTCAGCGCAGTTTCTCGCCCCGCATCTGTGGAGAGGCATACACCGACGCCAGCACCTGGCCGCCGAGGAAGGCGGTCAGCCGGTCCGCCTCTCGCTCCAGCGCAGCCCGCGCCCGGGCTCCGGGCCGGTCGCGACACACGACCCGGACCGCGGCGTCCGGGCCCTGCACCCAGCAGCCGACGATGTGCCCGTTCCACCACGCCGTCGTCCCCGCGTTGCCCGCCCGGTCGAACAGGTAGGGGACGTGGCCCGGGGCAAGATAGAAGTCCCGCTGCTTCCAGCCCATCGTCGTCGGGTCGAGGGCGGGCAGCAGCGCGGCCCACGGCGAAACCTCCGGTTCGGGCTCCTCCTCGCCGGGCAGCACCCACCCGACCTCACCGGAGTCGAGCGCCACGGGAACGGCCGCGACGTCCGCGAGCGCCCGGCGCGCGGCCGACCGGGTCGACCCGAGCCACCAGACCAGGTCGGTCTCGGTGCCCGGACCGAACGTCCACAGCCAGTGCCGGACGAGTTCGGCGTACCCCTCGGCCTCCTCGAGCCGGGACGGCTCGGTGCCCAGCCAGGCCCGCGCCGGCGTCCAGCGGGGGCGCGAGGTCCGCCAGGTGCCGGCGTTGCGACCGCGGAACACCAGGCCGCGGGCGCCGAGGACGGTGAGCACGCGCGGGGCGACCGGCGCCTCCTGCGCCCATTTTCCCGACCCGAACACGATCCGCCGGGCGAGGGCGGGCACGCGCTCGCGCAGCGCCGCCGTCTCGACGGCGCCGTCCTCACCGAGCTCGGCGAGCACGGCCGCCGCCACCTGTTCCACCCACGCGACCCCGTCCGGAGCGATCCCCGCCCTCTCCACGTCGGCGGCGAGGCGGCGCAGCTCGGCGGCCGCCACCCGCGCCGACGCGCTGCCCAGGACGGCGGGCAGCAGGTCGGGGGTGATGCCGAACAGGGTGCGCCGCATCGCGAGCTGCTTCACGATCGTGCGCCGGGAGTTCAGTTCCGCCTCGATGCCGTCGATGTCCAGACCGTCCACCCGTGCGTGCAGCGAGAGGTGGACGGTTGCCGGTTCGGTGGCGTGCAGGGCGGTCATCGCCCGCGTGGCCCGAACCGGGTCCGGGTAGCGGTGGTCGGGGTGGAGGCCGTGCCGGACGGCCAGACGCGTCCGGCGCTGCGCGTCGGTGAAGCGGAGCACCGCACCATCCTGCTGGCAACCCGTGCCGCTGGCCAGCCCGGGGAGTGCGGAGCGGAAACTGTCCCCGCACGGGGAACAGACGCGGCACCGGTCCTCCACCTAGGCTCGTCCGGGCAGGACTCACGGAAGGGGGCGCACGGGTGGCCGAGTCGACGTCGGGCGACCGCGTGCGGCTGCTCGCGCTCGGGCTGGTCGCGGTGGCGATCGCCGAGGCCGCCGTCCTGGTCTGGGGCCTGAGCGCGACGATGGGGGTGGCCGGCCTGCTGGGCGATCTCGACATCTATCGCGGCGCCGTCTCGTGGGCGCTGGCGGGCAACGATCTCTACACCTACACCTACCAGCACCCGACCGTGCACGGGCTCGGGTTCACCTACCCCCCGTTCGCCGCGCTGGTGCTGCTCCCGTTCGCGCTGATGGCGTCGCTGCCGGCCAAGATCGTCTGGACGATCCTGACTTTCGTCGTCGTGGTCGGCTGCGTCCACGTCCTGGTCCGGCACGCCCGGCATGACCCGCAGAGCAGGCTGGCCCGGACCGCGTCCCGCCAGGCGAGGACCGCCTGGGTCGCGGGGTTGTCGATCCCCGTGATGGCGACCTACCCGTTCCTGCACAACCTGATCGTGGGCCAGGTCAGCCTGTTCGTCGTGGCGCTCGCGCTGTGCGACCAGTTGCTGCCGCAGCGGTGGCAGGGAGTGCTGGTGGGGCTCTCCGGCGCGATCAAGCTCACCCCACTGGTGTTCGTGCCGTACTACCTGCTCACCCGGCAGTGGCGGCAGGCCGCGTTGTGCGGTGGCACTTTCGCCGCGGCGACGGGACTCGCCTTCCTCGTGCTTCCCGGTGCGTCGGTGGAGTACTGGACCAGCATGCTGTGGCAGACCAGCCGGGTGGGCCGCACCGACTCCACGGTGAACAAGTCCCTGCTCGGCCTGCTGGCCCGGCAGCTTCCTGACGGCGCCCCGGTGACCGTCGTCTGGCTGGCGGTGGCCGTCGCCGTGGCGGCGCTGGCCTACTGGCGGGCGTCGCGCTCCTTCGCCGACGGCGACCTGCTGGCCGCCACCCTCGTCGTGGGCGCGCTGTCCGTCGCGCTGTCCCCGATCTCCTGGCCGCACCATCAGCTGTGGCTGGTGTTCGCTGCAGCCTGGTACCTCCTGCAGCGCGGCCGGGCGTCGCTCGCGCTGGGAGCAGGGTTGTTCGCGATCTTCTTCGGCTACGCCTGGTTCGACGACTACCCGGCCGGAACCCTCGGCCCGCTGCTGGGTGTCGGTGTCGAACTGCCCGCGCTGGCGGTTCTGCTGGTGATCGGGTTCGGGTTGCGGCCCGGACGGCGGCAGTCGCTGGCCGCCGCGGGAGCCGTCCATGCCTGAACCCGGAGCCACCGAGGCGCGGGTGCTGCGCGGTCCCGCCCGGTGGACCGGGACCGGGCGCAGACCACTGTCGATGCCGGTGCTCCTGCTTGCCCTGCTCGGGCTGGGACTCGGCATCCTCCTGGTCGCCATGCTGGTGCGTGGCCTCGACTCCAGTCCGATGCCGGACCTGCAGGTGTATCGCAGGGGCGTGCAGGTATGGCTGAGTGGCCAGGACCTCTACGGCTTCCACAACACCGGGCCCGACGGCGAGGTGATGCCTTTCACCTATCCGCCGTTCGCGGTCCTGGTTCTGCTTCCCCTCGCGTGGGTGCCCGATGTCGTGGCCAACCGGTTGTGGCTGGCGATGCTCCTGGCGCTGACGGCGTTGTTGGCCGTGGTCCTCCTGCGACAGGCACCCGGCGCGCGCCGCCGGTTGTCGGGTCGCGCGCTGCTCGGCGGCTCGCTGGTCACAATTGCGCTGCTCCTCTCCGCCCCGGTCGACGACGGGCTGGCGCTCGGCCAGGTGAGCCTGGTGATCACGGCGATGGCGCTGCTGGACGCGGGCGGGATCCTGCCGGCCCGGTGGCGAGGGGTGCTGGTCGGCCTGGCCGGAGCGATCAAGCTGGTCCCGCTGGTGTTCGTGCCGTACTTCCTGATCACCCGGCAGTGGCGGGCCGCCCGCAATGCCGCGGTGTCGTTCGCAGCGGCGACGCTGCTGGCGTTCGTCGTCGCGCCGAGGGAGTCGCTCCTCTACTGGACCCGGATGGTCTTCGCCACCGGGCGTGTCGGTGAGCCCGAGGCCCGGGCGAACAAGTCGCTGACCGGCCTGCTGGCCCGCTGGGACCTGGGTGGCGACCATCGCATGCTGGCCTGGCTCCTGCTCTGTGCCGTGGTCGCGGCCGTCGCGCTGTGGCGGGCGCGTCGTCACCACCTGCGCGGGGAGGAGTTCGCGGCGGCGCTGACCGTCGGCATCCTCTCCGTGGCGGTCAGCCCGATCTCCTGGGTGCACCACCAGGCGTGGCTCCCGCTGACCGCTCTCTACCTACTGTTGCTGCGCCGGCGCGGGCCCGCCGTCGCCGGAGCCCTGCTGCTGGCCGCCTACGCCCTCGGCACGCCCTTCCTGGACTGGCCGGACCTGTACGTCCTGGACGACCCGATCCTGGGCGAGGTGCTCAGCGTGATCCCGGTCGTGGTCCTCGCGGTGGGACTGCCCGCACGGGCACTCCCCGCCGCGGGTGTGCCGACGGCTGGGGTCCCGGAGCTCTCGCGACCCCCTGCCCTGGTCTGAGCGGCCGCCGTTAGGGTCGTGGGGTGACGATCGGCCCGGGCTGCGCAGTGTGGTCGCCGCGACGCCCCGGAGCGGGGCGTCTGGACGCGCTCGTCCTCGGTCCGGAGGGCCTGGACCACTACGAGCGGCTGCTCGACCGTCCCGACCGTCCGTGGCTGCGGCGTGCGACCGTGAGCGGGGCGGCCACCGGGTCGGGGCGGCTGCTCCGTCTCGGCAGGAGACTTCTCGCCCAGGTCCCGGAGGCGGGCGGCGAGGCCTGGTACCTGCTGGCGTCCGGTGGCTGGGTGCCGACGCAACCTGTCCCGTTCCCGGTGCGCGAGCCGGTCGGGGCCCTTGACGCGCTGCCGGGAGCCGACCTTGGAGGCCTGCGTGCGGTCGCCGCCGTCGAGGGGCATCCCTTCGCGCTGGCGGACGAGGACGGCTCGGTGTTCGGCTACCGCCGTCGCAGGGACGGCAGCTGGGAGCGCGACAGCTGCCTGCGACTGGCCGACCCCGAGCCCTTCGTCGTCGCCCCACGGGAGTCGGTGAAGCTGGCCCAGCTGACCGGCGACGTCGACGCCACCCCGACGCCGTGGGGCGAGCGCGTCGCGACGCTCAGCCGGTCGCTCACGACGGCCGGCATTCGCGGTACGGACCTCGGCGTACGCGTCGACCACGGCGGGCGGACCTTCCTGCTGTTCGGAGACACGCACTGGACGCGGCCGTGGCTGGCCACCAGGGATGCGATCGCCGAGGTCGACTCCCCGTCCGGCACCCGCCCGGCGGTGAGGTTCCACGGCTCGCCCATGCGGCTGGTCGGTCGCGCGGCAGGGCGGGTGACGATGCGCGAGTACGACGTCCCTCTCGACGGCTTCTCCGAGAGCGGTCGGCTGCACGCCTTCTTCAGCTCGAACCACTTCAGCGATGGCCGGGTGATGGGGCGGTCGGTGCTCGCGCGGGCGGTCGAGGCCGAGCCCGTGATCGACAGCGGCGCCCGCCGGTGTCCGGTGCGGTTCGAGGTGCTCGGCACGTTCAGCGAGCGGCACTTCATCAACGTGTCCGTGCAGCGGCGGCCCGCGTCCGCCGTGCGCGGATGGGACGGGGACGGCGACGTGCTGCTGGTGTGGGGGACCGGCCCGTACCGCGCGTCGGAGGTGCGCCTGGCGGCCGCGGATCCTCGGGACCCGCTGCGGCCCCGGTACTGGACCGGCGCGGGCTGGTCACGAACCGAGACCGATGCCCGCCCGTTGTTCCGCCCGGCCGCGGTCGGCGAGCTCTCGGTGCGCTGGTCGCAGGCGGCGGGACGCTACCTGATGCTCACCGCCTCCGCGCCCCAGGAGGACATCGGCAACGCCGTGGTGCTGCGCTCGGCGGCCCAGCCGTGGGGTCCGTGGTCGCCGCGGCAGCGGCTGCTCGACGGGGTGTCGACCGGGATGTCGCCCGACCCGCACACGCGGTTCATCAGGGCCACCCTGGACGACGAGGACGTCGGCGACCGCATCTTCCGGGCGCAGGCGTCCGGGACGGGTGCCGCCTACGCCCCCTACATCTACGACACGGCCGTCGACGGAGACCACCTGGTGCTGCGCTACACCCTGTCGACCTGGAACCCCTACCAGGTCGTGCTGATGGAGCACCGGCTCTGATCCACGGGCCGGACGGCCCGCGCGGTGGTGGCCACCGCAGGACCGGCCACCGCACCGCACCGGCCACCCCTGCGCGGACGCGACCGGCGGGTCGGCCCGGGTCGGCGCCGGGGCGGTGTGCTCACTCGGTCCGGCGGGACCCGGCCCGGAGAGGCGGGGTCAGTCCCAGCCGGGATCGGCCGGCCCGTCCCCGTGGTCGGGGATCGGGAGCCGTGCGCCGCCCTGGCGTGCGGACTCGAACGCCACCACGCCCGGCAGGGTGAACCGCGCCGCCCGCCACGCATTGACCGGAGGCTGCGTCCGGGTGGTGACCGCGCGGACGAAGTCGTCGGCCAGGTAGTGGTGGCTGCCCTCGTGCCCGTTGTGAGCGCCGTCGAACTCCCGCGGCAGCCGGGTGCGGTCCTGGACCTTCGCGGTGCCGGAGCCGAAGCTCTGCATCAGCGCGGGGTCGACATCGCCGAACCCCTCGGGCAGGTCGGCGCCGCCGGTGTGGAAGAGGTCGCTGAGATCGAGGGTGTCGCCCTTGGCATAGTCCTCGCCCTCGGTCTTGACGCTCAGCGTCGCCGCGTCGCCGGACTGCTCGAAGACCTGCTCGGTGCCGTAGAAGCGGAACCGCGACTCGTGTCCGCGCCAGTAGCCCACCCTGCGGAACTCGTTGGTGCGCATCGCCCCGCCGTCGGCCAGCTCGAAGAGGGCGGTCATGTTGGAGAAGTCGTTGCCCCACAGCGAGATGCCCTTGTCGAAGATGCCATCGGTCCCGTTGTCGGGGATGCCGATGCACGACACCGTGGTCGCGTGGGTGGGCAGCGCCCCGAGCACCCCGCCGACAGCGTGCGTCGGGTAGAGCATGGGTGGGTAGCTGGCGGTCGACTTCCAGTTCTCGCCGCCGCTGAACCGGTAGGCGGCGGAGAAGCCGTTGTCCATGTCGTGGACGTAGTCGCCCTCGGAGTAGAAGACGCGCCCGAAGTCTCCGGCGGCGATCCGCTGCCGCGCCCAGATCACGGCCGGGTTGTAGTAGCTCGTCTCGCCCATCATGTAGATCAGCCCGGTCTGCTCCACCTTCGCCACGATGGCGGCGATCTCCTCGGCACTGATCGCCATCGGTACCGCCGAGTACACGTTCTTGCCCGCCTCGAGCGCCTTGAGCGCCAGCTCGCCGTGGCTCCACCGCTGGGTGATCACCGCCACCGAGTCGACGTCGGAGGCGAGCATCGACTCGAGGTCGGGGAAGCTGCCGGCGAGGTCGTACCGCTCGACGTGCTGGGCAGCGCGCTCAGCGACCAGGTCGGTGACATACACCTCCTCCACTGCGGGGTGCAGCCGCCAGAGGCTGATGAAGTTGCGGGCGAACTGGCCGGTTCCGATGACGCCGATCTTCATGGTGGTGGAGGTTCCTCTCGATGAGTGCTGAGGGACAAGTTACCCGGGTAACTTCGCTGTCCGCAAGGTGATCTAGGATGGCCGCAGCTTCCGGGGACCCGCGCTGGAAGCGTCCATTGACCCCGCGCAGGAAAGGCTGCCACGTGTCGTCGGAGCCGCCGCCCCGGAGCAGGCCTCGAGCCCCCACCCGGACCGATGTCGCGCGCTACGCCGGGGTCAGCACGGCGGTCGTCAGCTTTGTGGTGAACGGCGGCCCGAAGCCGGTGTCGGAGGCGACCAGGCGCCGGGTCCTGGACGCGGTTGCGCACCTGGGTTACCGGCCGAACCGGACGGCCCGTGCGCTCTCCCTGGGGAGCACGAAGACCCTGGGCCTGGTCGTCCCCGACACCACCAACCCGTTCTTCGCCGAGTACACCCTCCAGTTGCAGCAGGCCGCGGCCGAGCGGGGCTACGCGTTGCTGATGACCTCCGGCGGGCCCGGGCCCGATGCAGAGCTCCGCTCGATGCTCGACCTCTGCGATCGCCAGATCGACGGGTTGATCGTCGCTCGGGCCACCGCCGTCGGCCGGCTCGAGGAACTCCTGCGCCGAGGCCCGCAGCCGCCGGTGGTCATCATCGACGCCGCCGCCCCGGTCACCGGCTACGCCGCCGTCGGTCCCGATGCCGCCGACGGGATGGCAAGGGTGGTCGGGCACCTCCTGGAGGTTCATCAGCACCGCAGCGTCTCCCTGATCATGGGCGAGGTGGAGCCGGCAACGGATGGACGCGAAACCGGCTGGAGGCTCGCGCATGCCGGCCGTGGTCGTGACATCGGACGGCTGGCGCGAGTCGCCTTCACCCGTGACGGCGGCTATCGGGCCGGGCTCGACCTGCTGCGGCGCGCCGACCGGCCGACCGCCGTCGTGACGAGTTCCGACCTGCAGGCCATCGGCCTGCTGCTGGCCGCCCGCGACCTGCACCTGCGCGTGCCCGAGGACCTCGCCGTCGCGAGCTTCGACGGCACCGAGGAGACCCGCTACTCCGCCCCTCCACTCACCACCGTTCGCCAGCCCGTCGCCGCGATGGCTGCCGCCGCGGTCAGCCAGATCGTCCACCCGCTGCCGCCGACCCACCAGACCTTCGCGATGAGCCTTCTGCTGCGCCACTCGTGCGGATGCCCTGCGGTGGGTGGCCCCCCAGACCCCGGCTGAGCGGCGCGCGTCCGCCCGACATCCGCCGAGTCGTCAGAATCTCGGCCGGTGATCGCCGGTGGGGACTCTGCCGACTCGGCCGGAGGCCGGATCGCCCGTCGGTGTCGCGGCGCGCCGGCGGTGACATCATCGAGCAGAGGTTCCCTAAGCTGTGTCCCGGTCTCGACCAGGGAGGTGGCTGTGGAGCAGGTCCGGCGCGGGGCGGCGTGGCTCGGCCTCGCCCTCATACCGGTGCTCGCCGCGCTCTACGTCGGCGGGACGCAGATCGCGGGCGGATCGCTGTGGCCGTGGCAGCCCAACATGATCGATCTGCAGGTCTACCAGCGGGCGGGCCAGATCCTGCTGTCCGGCGGCGACATCTATGCCTCCGGCGGCGAGCTGCCGTGGATCTACCCCGCGTTCGGTGCGCTGCTCACGATCCCGTTCGCGGTGCTGCCGGCGGGTGCGGCGGCCGCGGCGTGGCTCGTGCTGTGCACGGCCGCGCTGGGGGCGATGCTGTACCGGCTCGGCTACACCGGCTGGGTGCTGAGCCTGCTCACCACGCTGGCCGTCCTGTTCGTGCAGCCGGTCCGGGACACCCTCGGCTTCGGCCAGCTCGGCATCTTCCTGGTCGCCGCTGCGGTCCTCGACTCGATGCCGGGTCCCCGGCTGCTGCGCCGCCGGGTACTTCCCGAGGGCTGGTTGGTCGGCATCGCCACAGCGGTGAAGCTGACGCCCGCGGTCGTCGCGGCCTACAACTTCTTCGCCGGACGCCGCAAGCCCGGCGTCGTCGCCTTCCTCGGCTTCCTCGCGGCCACCGCGGTCGCGTTCGTCGTGGTGCCCTCGGCGTCCCTGACCTACTGGCAGAAGCTGCTCTCCGGTGATTCCGGGCTGAACTCGGGCATCGTGTACGCCACCAACCAGTCGGTGCTGGGGGTGTGGAACCGGCTGACCGGCGAACCGAGCCGCGGCGGGCTCGTGCTCAGCGTCCTGGTCGTGGTGCTGGGCGTCGTCGCCGCTGTCGGGATGCACCGCGCCGGCCAGGTCGGGTACGCCCTGACCCTGGCGGGCCTGACCAGCCTGCTCGCCTCGCCGATCTCCTGGTCCCACCACTACGTGTGGGTGGTGCCGCTGGGCATCGTGCTGTGGCAGCGCCGCGAACTCCCCGGCGTCCTGCGCTGGACCGGCCTCGGCTATGTCGCCTGGCTGGTCGTGGCCCCGTTCATGTGGTTGCCTCGCGGCGACAACATCGAGCTCAGCTATGCGCCATGGCAGCAGGCGGTGGACAACCTGGGCGTCGTCGTCGGCGTCCTGCTGCTCGCCGGTTCGGCGGTGGCCGCGCTCGGTTCCTGGGGACGGCAGCGGCGAGCCCGGAGCTAGCGGGAGAATGTCGGACGCGAGCCACGCGGAAGTGGTCCAGAACGGGGACAACAGGACAATGCGCAGAACCAGCTGGTTCACCGCCGCCGCGGTGCTCGCCCTCGCATCGATCGTGATGGGCGCGGTCGTCTGCGCCACCCAGTCCGGGGCGTCCTGCCCGAACTGGCCCGGCTGCTATGCCGGCCAGTTCCTCCCCGTGCCCGCCGCGGGCCTGGCGACGAACCCGCTCGTCGAGTTCGCCCACCGGGTGGTCGCGGGGGCGACCGGTCCCGTCGTCCTGGTCGCCGCCCTCCTCGGACGCCGGCTCGCCGACCCCCGTCCCCGGATCCTGGCCTGGGTCGCGCTGGGCGGCGCCCTGGCGGCGGGTGTGTTCGGGATGCTGACGGTGAGGGTCGGCATCCCGTGGTGGCTGGGCATGGTGGACCTCGCCTGCGCGCTGGCCGCCACCGTGGCCATGATCCGGGCCCGGCTGCTGCTCACCCGGCCCCTGGCCACGCCCACCCCGACGTCGCGGCTCGCGTGGGCCGCCGTGGGCACCCTCGGCGTCATGCACCTGCTCGGGATCGCCGTGGCGGGAGAGAACTCGTTCACCCGCTGCCTGAGCTGGCCGCTGGGCCTCGTCGAGGTCGACCGCTGGCCGCTCGTCCAGGCGCTGAGGCTCGCCCTCGCCCTCACGGCCGCCGTGCTGATCGCCCTGAGCGTCGTCCGTGCCCTGCGCAGCACCGATCTGCGCGGCACCGGCCTGCTGGTCGCCGGGCTGCTGGTCGCCGAACTCGCCCTGGCCGTGGCGATGCTCGGCGGCGCGGGCGTCGGCGTCCGCACGCTGTACGCGGTGGTCGCCGCCGCACTGTTCGCCGCCGTCGCGCTGCTCGCCTCGCTGGCCGGGCTGCCCGCGGCGCGGCAGGCGACGCCCGTCCCGGACACCGCGCCGCAGCCGGTGTGATCGTGCGACCCGCCCCCGGCCGCGGACCCGACGGGTGCGCACCGGTGTCCCTGCCCCCGAGATCTCGCCCGGGGGTCCCGTCACATGATGAGATAGCCTGTCGCGTGATGAGATAGCCTTTCTCGTCGAAAAGAGGTCAGTCGCGGCGCTCGCGGCGCCGGCGCCGGACCATTCCTCGCCCGTCACCCAGCGCCCGCAGCACGGCCCATCTGCGCTTCGGGAAGTGGGGCATGGACGTAGGCATCGCACTGGCAGGGCTGCTGGTGGGCGTCGTCGTCGGCCTGACCGGGATGGGCGGAGGGGCCCTGATGACCCCGGTGCTCGTCTTCTTCTTCAAGGTGGACGCCCTCACGGCGATCTCCAGCGACGTGGTCAGCAGCCTGTTCATGAAGCCGGCCGGCGCCGTCGTGCACATCGTCCGGAAGACGGCCAACCTCCAGCTCGCCCTGTGGCTGTGCGTCGGCTCGGTCCCCGCGGCCTTCCTCGGGGCGATGGTGGTCGACCACCTGAAGCTCCTGCCCGGTTTCGAGGAGATTCTGCTGGCGATGCTGGGCGTGGCCCTGCTGCTGGCCGCGTCCGGGCTGATCATCCGGGCCTGGTTCCAGCTGACCCGGCGCAGCCTGCCCTGGGGCGAGGGCCCGGCACCGATGGCCTCGGCGGAGGTCGAGGTGCGAAAGGTGGCCACGGTCGCCCTCGGCGTCCTCGGCGGGGCCATGGTCGGCATGACCTCGGTCGGAGCGGGATCGCTGATCCTCACCCTGCTGCTGGTCCTGTACCCGCGGCTGAAGCCGTCCCAGCTGGTCGGCACCGACCTCGTCCAGGCCGTGCCGCTGGTCGCGTCCGCCTCGCTCGGACACCTGATCTTCGGGCAGGTGTCGCTGGGGATCACCGGCTCGATGCTGATCGGGGCGATCCCGGGAGCCTTCATCGGGGCGCAGATCTCCTCACGGGCGCCGGGCGGGGTGATCCGCAGGGCTTTGGCGATCCTGCTGATGGCCTCGGGGCTCAAGCTGCTCGGGGCCCCCACGCCGGCCGTCCTGGCCGCGTCCGGCGGCGCCGTCGTGCTGGGGCCGATCGCCTGGGCGATCCTGCGCCGCCGGTACGGTGCGGCGGAGAAGGTCGAGGAGCCGCCCGATCCCCATCGGCAAGAGGAGGAGGCCGCGAATGGGCCATGACCCGATCGACTGGGACCTGATCGCCGGGCTGCCGACCGTGACGGTCGAGGCGGGCGATCTCGACCTCGTCGAGCTCGTCCAGCTCGGCCTGGTCGAGCCCCGACTGCGCCTGTCCTACACGGCACTCGCCGCGCTGTCCGATGTGGACGCCGTGGTCGTCAGGGACGTCGAGGCGACGCCGCTGCTGCTGGGTCGGCGTAGCGCCGACACCCTCGCCGTCGAGCCGCTGCGCCGCGCGGGCGCCCCTCTTGACGTCCCGAACCTGCGGGACGACGACCAGCCGGTCGACCTCGCCGTGATCGTGCGGGAGGTGCCGTCCGCCTCCGACCTGGCCAGGGTGGACGCCTTGACCGCTCCGCACAGCCAGGTGCTGTGGATCGTCCTCGCCAGCCGGACCAGGGACGGCCGAGAACTCCTCGCGGCGATCCCGCCGGTGCTGGCGCAGCGCCCGCAGGGCCACCACCGGCTGGCGCGTGCTCCGTGGCCCGCGCCGGGCAGCCGTTCGGTGTTCGAACGACCGCTGCTCCCCGACCCGCCGGCGGTCGCCGCGTCGCACGGGGCCAGGCACTTCGTCGTCGTCGGCGAGGCCCACCGCGAGAGCCGGAGAACCGACCGCGGCGGCACTGTGGTGTTCTTCACCGGCCTGTCCGGGTCCGGCAAGTCGACGATCGCGCAGGCGCTGCGCGGAGCGCTCGAGCAGCGTACCGACCGGGAGATCACCCTCCTCGACGGCGACGACGTGCGCAGGATGCTGTCCGCCGGCCTGGGCTTCGACGACGAGGGACGCGCCGCCAACGTGCGCCGGGTGAGCTGGGTCGCGGCGCTGCTGGCGCGCCACGGCGGGATCGCGATCACCGCGCTGATCGCGCCGTTCGCCGAGGGCCGCGCCGAGGCCAGGCGGATGGCCAGGGACGCCGGCGACTTCCTGCTGGTCTGGGTCTCCACCTCGATCGACGAGTGCGAGCGCAGGGACCGCAAGGGCCTCTACGCGCAGGCGAGGGCCGGCCGGATCCCCCACTTCACCGGGATCGACTCGCCCTACGAGGATCCCACCGACGCCGACCTGGTCATCGACACCGCGCAGGTGGGCATCGACGAGGCGGTCGCGCTCGTTGTCGCCGAGCTCGAGGCGATGGCCCTGCGGCGCGGCCAGGAACTCACCGACAGTGCGCGGATCGCGGATCCGCAGGGGCCGGTGGTCACCTATGACATCTGAGCAGCCCTCGCCCCGGCTGACCGAGCCGCTGCCCGGCCACGCCCGGCTCTTCCACATCGGGCCCCCGAAGACCGGGACGACCTCGCTGCAGGCCGCGGCAGCGGTGTCGCGGGCCGCCCTGCTCGAGCACGGCGTGCGTTATCCCGGCAGGGAGCGCAGCCAGCGGACGGCCGTCGCGGCCTTCCTCGGCCGCGCCGTCCAGTACTCCGCGGACCCCAACCCGCCCGCCGCCCCCCGCAGGGCGGCCTGGGACGTGATGATGCGCGAGGTCCGCGCGGACCCGACGCGCAGGGCGTGGTTCGGTCACGAGTACGCGGCGAGCGCATCGCCGGAGCAGGTCGCCGGGTTCGCCCAGGCCATCGGTCCCGGCCTGCACGTCGTGGTCACGCTGCGCAGCTTCACCACGATGCTGCCGTCGGTCTGGCAGGAGTACAACAAGGCCGGCAGCACCAGCACCTTCGACGGGTTCGTGAAGCGGACGTTCCGGCTGCCCGAGGCCGAACGCGCCGGCTCCAAGTTCCACATCCGGCACGACCATGCCGCGCTCGTCCGGCGCTGGGCCGACGTGGTCGGTGTCGACAACCTCACCGTCGTGATCGCCGACCGGCACGACCACTCGTTCCTGATGACGGCGTTCGAGGACCTGCTGGACCTGCCCCGCGGGCTCCTGGCCGGCGCCGAGGTGCCCTCCCGTGCGGCGAACCGCGGAATGTCGACGCCGGAGATCGAGTTCGTCCGCACCCTGAACCTGAGGTTGCGCGAGGAGGGGCTGCCGTGGCGCGAGTACGAGGCGCTGATGGTCCACGGCGGCCTGTCCGGAATGCTCAGCAACCGCAGGCCCGGCCCGGCGGAGCCGTCGCTGCGGCTGACCCCGTGGGCGGCGAAGCAGGCGGACGCGTACCAGGCGAGGATCGTCGACGGCCTGCTCGCCTCGGGCGTACGGATGATCGGTGACGTGGAGAACCTGCGGGAGCCGGCCCGGGTGCGGGAGTCGCCGGCGCAGAACCACGCCGGGCAGGAGGCGGTGCCGATCGACGCCGCCGTCGAGCTCGCGGTCGGGGTCATCGAGGCTGCGACCAGGGGCGGCGGTCCCGACGGGGGCTGGCGTGCCCTGCCGGGCCGGATCAGGGACTCGCTGGCGGCCGGTGGTGTCCGCGGTCTCGCCGCGGCCGCGTCCCGGTACGGCAGGCAGCTGTCCAGGCGGTGGTCATGACCGCGTCGGTGGCGACACAGGCCCGACTGGACGCCCCCGGGCCCGTCGGAAAGAATTCCAGTCCGCGCGCGCCCGGCCGGGGCGCACGCGGGGAACAGGGCAGGCCACGGCTGGTGGCCGACCAGATCGAAGGAGGACGATGAGCGGCTACGTGCTGAGCCAGCTTCGTGCGCTGGAGGCCGAGAGCATCCACATCATCCGGGAGGTGGCGGCCGAGATGCAGCGGCCCTGCCTGCTCTTCTCGGGCGGCAAGGACTCGGTGGTGATGAGCGTGCTCGCGCGCAAGGCGTTCGCGCCCGCCCGGATCCCGTTCCCGTTCATGCACGTGGACACGGGCCTGAACTTCCCCGAGGTGCTCGCCTTCCGCGACTGGTGGATGGACCAGCTCGAGGTGCAGCTCGTGGTCGCGTCCGTGCCGGAGGCGATCGAACGCGGCCTGGTCAGGGAGGAGCCCAACGGTTCCCGCAACCGGATCCAGACGCCGGTGCTCCTCGAGGCGGCGGAGACCCACCGGTTCGACGCCCTCTTCGGTGGCGCCCGCCGCGACGAGGAGAAGGCCCGCGCGAAGGAGAGGGTGTTCTCGTTCCGCGACGAGTTCGGCCAGTGGGACCCGAAGAACCAGCGCCCCGAACTGTGGAACCTGTACAACGGCAAGGTGTTCTCCGGAGAGAGCATCCGGGTGTTCCCGATGTCGAACTGGACCGAGCTGGACACCTGGGCCTACATCGCCGAGGAGGAGATCCCGCTGCCGAACCTCTACTACGCGCAGGAACGGGACGTCGTCACCCGCGACGGCATGCTCTACGCGGTCAATGAGTTCATCACCCCGAAGGACGGCGAGGAGATCCGCCGGCTGAGCGTCCGCTACCGCACGATGGGCGACGCGAACCTGACCGCAGCGGTGGAGTCGCGCGCCGACACCAACGAGGCGATCGTGGCCGAGATCTCCGCGGCACGGCTCACCGAGCGCGGGGCGACCCGGGGTGACGACAAGGTCAGCGAGGCCGCCATGGAGGATCGCAAGAAGGAGGGCTACTTCTGATGAGCATGGACCTGTTGCGGTTCGCCACGGCCGGAAGCGTGGACGACGGCAAGAGCACCCTGATCGGGCGGCTGCTGTACGACTCGAAGGCGATCTTCGTCGACCAGTACGAGGCGGTGGAGCGGGTCAGCGCACAGCGCGGCGACGACTACGTGGACCTCGCGCTGCTCACCGACGGCCTGCGCGCAGAGCGCGAGCAGGGGATCACGATCGACGTGGCGTACCGCTATTTCGCCACTCCGAAGCGGAAGTTCATCATCGCCGACACCCCCGGGCATCCGCAGTACACGCGGAACATGGTCACCGGTGCGTCGACGGCGGATGCGGCGCTGATCCTGGTGGACGCCAGGAAGGGGCTCACCGAGCAGAGCAGGCGGCACTCCTTCCTCGCCACGTTGCTGGGCGTGAGGCACCTCGTCGTGTGCATCAACAAGATGGACCTGGTCGACTTCTCGCAGGACGTCTACACCGCGATCGTGGACGAGTTCACGTCGTTCGCGAGCCGCCTCCACGTGGGTGACCTGGCGTTCATCCCGATCTCGGCACTGGCCGGCGACAACGTGGTGAGGCGCAGCGAGCGGACGCCGTGGTACGACGGCCCTGCGCTGCTCTATCACCTCGAGCACCTGCACGTCGCCTCCGACCGCAACCTCACCGACGTCCGGTTCCCGGTCCAGTACGTGATCCGTCCGCAGTCCGCGAAGGCCCGTGACTATCGCGGCTACGCCGGTGAGGTGGCCAGCGGTGTGATCAGGGTGGGCGATCCGATCATGGCGCTGCCCAGCGGCTTCACCACGACCGTGGCGGCGATCGACACCCCGCAGGGTCCGGTCGAGGAGGCCTTCCCCCCGATGTCGGTGGTGCTCCGGCTCGCGGACGAGATCGACATCAGTCGCGGAGACATGCTCGTCCGCCCCAACAACGCGCCCGACGGACGGCAGGACCTCGACCTGAGGGTCTGCTGGATGGACGAGGCGTCCGCGCTCACCCCCGGCCGGATGCTCGCGATCAAGCACACCACGGTGTGGGCGAGGGCGAAGGTGCGCGAGGTCGTCTACAAGGTCGACGTGAACACCTTGCACCGCGACGAGAGCGCCAACGGTCTGGCGCTGAACGAGATCGGCCGGGTGCGGCTGCGCTGCACGAGGCCGCTGTTCATGGACGACTACTCGGAGAACCGGGCCACCGGTGCGGTGATCCTGGTCGACGAGTCGACCAACCGGACCGTCGGAGCCGGCTTCCTGAGCTGAGCGGCTCACAGCACGCGCACATCGCCGTCACACCCGGGTCAGGGGTTCGCACGATTCCCTTGGCGCGGGAGGTGGATGCCGGTGACCGAGTTGCCGCCGGGGGCCAGGCTGTTCCACGTCGGGCCGCCGAAGACCGGGACGACAGCACTGCAGGCCGCGGCCGCCGCGCGGAGGACGCAGCTGCTCGCGCACGGGGTCCGGTACCCGGGCACGTCCAGGAACCACCGGCTGGCCGTCGCCGCCTTCCTCGGCAGGGGAACCGGCTGGGGTGGTGGGCGTCGCGCCCCGTCGATGCGGCACTGGTTCGAGCTCGTCGGCGAGCTGGCCGCGGAGGGAGAGCGCCGCACCTGGTTCGGCCACGAGTACGCGGCGCACGCCGACCCCGGCCAGATCGGCCGGTTCGCGAACGCGCTGGGACCCTCGCTCGAGGTGGTGATCACCCTGCGCGGTTTCGCCGGGATGCTGCCGTCGATCTGGCAGGAACACCTCAAGCTCAACGGCGGACGCCGGGCGTTCGAGCCGTGGCTGCGCTCCGTGCTCTGCCCCGGCGAGGCCGGTGGCCGGCGTGACCGCTACGACCACGTGGCGATGCTCGAGCGCTGGATCGCCGGCGCAGGTCGGGGCAAGGTGTCGGTCGTCGTGCTGGACCCGGCCGACCAGGGCTTCGCCTTCCGGGCGTTCGAGGGCCTGCTCGGCCTGCCGGCCGGCCTGCTGGACGGGACGCCGGGTGGGAGCAACCGCAGCCTGAGCGCACCGGAGGCGGAGTTGCTGCGCCGGCTCAACCAGCTCACCCGCAGGGAGGGACTTCCCTGGCCCGACCACGAGCGGCTGGTGGTGCGCGGCGGAGTGGACCGGCTGCTCGCCTCGCCGGCGCCCGGGCAGCGCGTCGAGCTGCCCGAGTGGGCCGTCCCGCTGGCCAACCGCGAGGGGGAGCGGATCGCGGAGGCGGTGGCCGCCTCCGGGGTGCGGGTGATCGGGGACCCCGCCCTCCTGGCCGCCCCGGCTGCGCCGGCACCGGGCGCTGCGGTCACCCACGTGCCGATCGACGTGGCGGTGGCGGCGATGGCCGGAATCCTCTCCGCTGCGACGGGGCAGGGGCCGGACTTCCGGCGGTCTCCCGATCGGGCGGGGCGACAGCTGCTCGTCCACCTCCGGCACGACCTGCGGGCGGGTCGCGAGATCGGGTTCGGGCGGCTGGCCGGCCATGGGATCCACCGCGCGGGCGACAGCCTGCGCGGCCTCGGCTACGCCGCGCTGGGATGGCGGAACGCCCGTCGCTGACCCGACGGTGGCTGAGCCTCCCTGAGCAGTCCCGGCCCTGCTCCGGCCAGCACGTGTCGCGCCCCGCAGGTCGCGATCGCTGCCCTGATCCTGCGGACGTCACCGGCCACGGCCAGGCGGATCGTCGACCGAGATCGACATCGCCCACGGCCATCGCTGCGCCGGAATACTCCAGCCGCTAGGCTAGTTGAGTCTGGTGAACTCAACTTTACCCAAGGAGATACCACCTCGATGGACACCGAGAAGCTGACCACCCGCAGCCGGGATGCGGTGTCGGCCGCTGTTCGCACCGCACTGACCAACGGAAACCCCAGCGCCGAGCCGGCGCACCTGCTGCACGCGCTGCTGCTGGTGCCTGAGAACCCGGTCGCACCGCTGCTGACCGCCGTCGGCGCCGACCCCGCCGTCGTGGACGCTGCGGCCCGCGGGGCGATCACGAAGCTGCCCTCCGCGCAGGGGTCGTCGGTCTCGCAGCCGTCCCTGTCGGGCGGTCTGGCCCGCGTCCTCGCCGATGCCGAGACCCGCGCGCAGCAACTGGGCGACGCTTTCGTCGCGACCGAACACCTGCTGCTCGGCCTCGCCGCCGTCCGCTCCGACGCCCGCACCATCCTGAACGACCTCGGTGTGACGGTCGAGAAGCTCAGCGAGGCGTTCGCGGCGGCCCGCGGGACGAAGCGGGTCACCTCCCCCGAGGACGAGGGTGCGCAGTCGGCGCTGGACAAGTACTCCGTCGACCTCACCGCGAAGGCGCGCGAGGGCAGGCTCGACCCCGTGATCGGACGCGACTCGGAGATCCGCCGGGTGGTCCAGGTGCTGGCCCGGCGGACGAAGAACAACCCGGTGCTGATCGGCGAGCCCGGCGTCGGCAAGACCGCCGTGGTGGAGGGCCTGGCGCAGCGGGTGGTGGCCGGCGACGTGCCCGACTCGCTGAAGGACCGGCGCGTGGTCTCGCTCGACCTGGCGTCGATGGTGGCCGGGGCGAAGTACCGCGGCGAGTTCGAGGAACGGCTGAAGGCCGTCCTGAACGAGATCCGCGACGCCGAGGGCAGGATCATCACCTTCATCGACGAGCTGCACACCGTGGTCGGCGCCGGCGCCTCCGGCGACTCCTCGATGGACGCGGGCAACATGCTCAAGCCGATGCTCGCCCGCGGCGAGCTGCGGATGATCGGTGCGACCACCCTGGACGAGTACCGCGAACGGATCGAGAAGGATCCGGCGCTGGAGCGGCGGTTCCAGCAGGTGTTCGTGGGGGAGCCGAGCGTGGAGGACACGATCGCGATCCTGCGTGGCCTGCGCCAGCGGTACGAGGCGCACCACAAGGTGCGGATCACGGACTCCGCGCTGGTCGCGGCCGCGTCCCTGTCGAACCGGTACATCACCTCCCGGCAGCTGCCGGACAAGGCCATCGACCTGATCGACGAGGCCGCGTCGCGGCTGCGGATGGAGATCGACTCCTCGCCGGAGGAGATCGACCAGCTGCGTCGCGACATCGACCGGATGACCATGCAGGCGTTCGCCCTGGAGAAGGAGGAGGATGCCAACTCCCGCGAGCGCTACACGCGCCTGACCGCGGACCTGGCCGACGCCAGGGAGGAGTTGCGCGGGCTCGAGGCCCGGTGGGAGGCCGAGAAGTCCGGCCTGAACCGGGTCGGCGAGATCGCCGAGCACATCGACCGCCTGCGGGTGGACGCCGAGCGCGCCCAGCGCGAGGGCGACCTGACCCGGGCGTCCCAGATCCTGTACGGGGAGATCCCGGCGCTGGAGGCCGAGCGGGCCGCGGCGGCGGAGGCCGAGCAGGCCACGACTCCGATGGTCAGCGAGGAGGTGTCCTCGACGGACATCGCCGAGGTGGTCTCCGCGTGGACCGGGATCCCGGTCGGCAAGATGCTGCAGGGTGAGAGCGAGAAGCTGCTCAGCATGGAGGATCACCTCGGCGAGCGGCTGATCGGCCAGCGCCAGGCGGTGGAGGCGGTGGCGGACGCGGTCCGTCGGTCGCGGGCCGGCATCTCCGACCCGAACCGTCCGACGGGTTCGTTCCTGTTCCTCGGCCCGACCGGCGTCGGCAAGACCGAGCTGGCCAAGTCGCTGGCCGATTTCCTCTTCGACGACGAGCACGCGATGGTGCGGATCGACATGAGCGAGTACGGCGAGAAGCACTCGGTGTCCCGGCTGGTGGGTGCGCCGCCCGGCTACATCGGCTACGAGGAGGGCGGCCAGCTGACCGAGGCCGTCCGGCGCCGCCCCTACTCCGTGGTCCTCCTCGACGAGGTGGAGAAGGCGCATCCGGAGGTCTTCAACATCCTGTTGCAGGTGCTGGACGACGGCCGGCTCACCGACGGCCAGGGCCGGACGGTGGACTTCCGCAACGTGATCCTGATCCTCACCTCCAACCTGGGCTCGCAGTTCATGGCCGACCCGAAGCTGCAGCCCCAGACCAAGCGCGAGGCCGTGATGGGCGTGGTGCGGCAGTCGTTCAAGCCGGAGTTCCTGAACCGGCTGGACGAGATCGTCGTGTTCGACCCGCTGGGCACCGAGGAGCTGAGCCGGATCGTCGACATCCAGCTGCGCTGGCTGAACCGGCGCCTGGCCGATCGCCGGATCACGGTCGAGGTGACCCCGGCGGGCAAGGACTGGCTGGCGCTCACCGGCTTCGACCCGGTGTACGGCGCGCGTCCGCTGAAGCGCCTCGTCCAGACCACGATCGAGGACAGCCTGGCCCGCCGGGTGCTCTCCGGTGACATCACCGACGGCGACACCGTCCACTTCGACGTCGCCGCGGACGGCACCGGCCTCGCCATCGTCTGAGGAACCACTGACGAGTCGGACGGGTGTCGGGCCGCTGCACCGCAACTCGGGTTCAGAGACCGAAGGTGACGCTCACCTTGTCGTCGGTGAGGGTCGCGTACACCGAATGGATGCTCGAGTAGCCACGCCAGTGGATGCCGTTGGTCGAGTAGCAGTACACCCGGGTCTTGACCGACACGTTGGCGGTGGCGCTGCCCGCGGCGAAGAGCTTCGGCTTCAGCTTCTTCATGGCGTTGCTGCCGCCGGTCACGTCCCAGTTGATCGTGGCCGGGCGCACCTTGTTCTTGCCGGGCAGCCAGGTCGAGAACCCGCAGCCCTTGGGGGCGAGGGAGTGCTTGGCGATGCACGAGTCCAGCTTGGCCTGGGCGGCTTTGCGGATCGCGGAGATGCCGGAGCTGCTGAGCTTCGCCGTGACCTTGGCCGCGTCCGCGCCGGTGCTGGTGTCGACGACGTCGATGGTGCCGCCGGAGATCGTGTACCACTTGTCGGCGCTGGCCACCGTGTACCGGCCCGGGAAGACGTTGGCGTTGCCGAGGTAGCTCGTCCCGTTGACCGTGAGGTCGACGCCGTCGACGGCGGAGGTGTCGATCGGCAGCGGCACGGCCACGTCGTCCAGGAGCCAGGCGCCGGAGACCAGGCTGGTCTCGAAGGTCGTGCTGACCGGGGTCGATCCGAGGGTGTAGGCCGCGGTCACGGTCTGGTGGTCCGCGCCGGTGCCCGCGGTCGTGGTGATGTCGCTGATCGGGGCGTCGGCCAGGCTCGCGGCGAGCACGTCGTCGGTGAGCAGCGACGTCTCGATCGGCGGCGTCGCGGCGTAGGACAGGGCGGTGGCCGCGTCCCCGCTCGCGAGCGCCTCGAGGTAGCTGCGGACGGCGGAGGCGGCGTCGGCCGCCTGCGGGGGCGCGGACGCGGATGAGGGCCCGCCGGTGGTGGCGGCGGCGGTCGGCGTGGTGCTGGGGTTGCTGCCCCTGGTCAGGGCGGAGACCGCGATCAGGATGATGATGAGCCCACCGACGCCGAGCGCGACGAGCAGCGGCAGCCGGTTCTTCGGCTGTTGCGGCGGGCCACCGTGGGGGGCCTGGGGCGGGATGCCCTGGCCGTAGCCGGGCTGGCCGTAGGCGGGCTGACCGGGGTACTGCTGGTGCCCGGGGTACGGTTGCCCGCTCTGCCCGGGGTACTGCTGGCCGCCCGGAGGATAGGGCTGGCCCTGGTACTGCTGCCCGTAGGGGGCGCCCTGCGAGGAGGCGTAGGAGGCCGCGGCCGGGAACTGGCCGTAGGGCGGGGTTCCGGTGCCTGGCTGAACCGGATACTGCTGGCCGTAGCCCTGCCCGTACGGCTGCTGCCCCGGATAGGGACCCTGTGGCGAGGGGGAGGGCTGGCCGTACTGCTGGGGCTGCTCCGGTGCGGGCCGGCCGTAGGCCCCGGGCTGGCCGGCTGCGCCGACGACCGGCTCCTGTGGGGAGAACTGCGGCTGCCCGTACGGCAGGGTCTGCTCGGGGATCGCCTGCGTCGGGCTGTCCGACGCCGCGGCGTCCGGCAGCGGTGCCGCGTACCCGTCCGCGGTCTCCCCGGGGGCGGCGGGGTCGGCGGCCGCGGGCGT
>NZ_JASGES010000198.1:0-26614 GCF_047606205.1 Propionicimonas sp.
CTCGCCGCCACCGGTGCGTGGCTGCTCCTGCTGGGCTGGCTCGCCGCCACCGCGCTGTCCCCCGGGCTCAGCGACGCGGCGCCCCGATTCCTGGCCTGGCTGGCCACTCCCGGGTCCGCGACGGCGATGACCGTCGCGATAGCGGTGGCCGCCGCCTCGCTGGGCCTGCTCCTCGCCTCGCGGCCCTACGACGGCGTGCGGGTCCCGTTCGTCCTCTCCGCGGCCTGCGCGATCGCCGCCGGCGTCCTCGGGCTCGCGTCCTATCTGCCGTGCGCGGGCAGCCGGCCGGCCCTGTGGGACGCGGTCGCCGACACCCTGGGCCTGTTCCTCGGCGGCTTCGAGTTCCCGTTCGGGCCCGGCGAGGCATGCCCCCAGCCGGCGCCGCTCGCGCTGCACCTGGCCCGGCTCCTGGCCATCGTCGCCACGCTCTCCGGTGCGGTGTCGCTGCTGCTGTCGGTCTCGCGTGCCCAGCTCGACCGGCTCGGACTGCTCAGGGCCCGCACGGTCACCCTGGTGGTGGGCCTCGACGACACCTCCTGGCCGGTCGCGGCCGGCCTCGCCGCCGGCCGCAGGGCCGGACGGCGCTGCGTCCTGCTCGTCGAGGACGCCGACCCCCCGCTCGAGACCAGGGCGAGGGCGGCCGGCATGCTGGTCCTGAGAACCCCGCCGGGCGACCCGCTCGACCTCGACAGCACCTCGCTGTGGCGCCGGGTGCGACGCGTCCACCTGCTCTCCGGCGACTCCGCCCTGAACCGGGACCGCGCGGCCCAGCTGAAAGAGGCCATCGCCCGCGGCAGGACCGTGGCGGCCGGCGCCGGCACCCTCACCCTGGTCGCCCGCATCGACGACCCGTGGCACGCCGACGACTGGACCACCTCGCAGATCGGGGACCCCCATCTCGTGGTCGACGCGATCGGCACCTACGGGGCCACCGCCGCCGATCTCGTCGAGCGGCTGCGGGACCTGGCGCCGGCCCGGGTGCTGCTGATCGGGGACACCACGCTCGCCCTGTCGGTCTGCGCGGAACTCGCCCAGCGGGGCCGGGAGGACCAGTTCTCCGACGAAGAGGCCAGCCCGCCCGTGGTGACAGTGGTGGGACGCGCGGCCGGCGAGGTGGTGGCGGACCACCAGCTGCGCCAGCACCGCTTCGCCGTCGACCCGCTCGAGGTCACGGCCGTCGATGCCGAGCCCGACCTGCCCGGGGTGGTCGGGCTGGTCCGGACGTCCGGTGCGGCGACGGCCGTGATCGTCACCGTCGCGGGCACACGGCTCGGCGGCCGGCTCGGCGTCCGCTTCCCCGACCTGCCGGTGTTCGAGCTGTCGGCGCGCGACGACGTCCCCTCGGGCGCCCTGCCCGTGGTGGGCCGGGTCGTGCCCTTCAGTCTCGCCCTCTCCGGGGCAGACGGTCGCCGCGGCGACGCCTGGGAGCGGGCGGCGCGGGCCGTCCACGACCGGTACCGGCGGAGGTTCCCGGCCTCGCCGCTCGCCGTCGCGTGGGACGACCTCCCCCGGGAGTTCTACCGGGAGTCGAACCGGCGCCAGCTGCACTCGGTCCTGGATGCGATGGCCGCGCTGGGGCGATCGTGGCGTCCGACCTCGCCCGAGGACGTGCGGTTCGACCCGGCGCAGCTGGCATCCGACGAGGCCGGCGCGCGGATCGCCGAGGGCAGCCGGTTGTTCGACCTGAGCGGTCCGGAGCTCGAGCGGCTCGCGATCGCCGAGCATGCGTCATGGCTCGCGCACTACCGCGCCGACGGCTGGGAGTTCGGCGGGACGCGGGACGACGCGGCGCGCCGCCACCCGTTGCTGAAGGGGTGGGAGGACCTGCCGCCCGAGGCCCGCGAACGGACCAGGGTCGGCGTGATCGACACCCTCGTACAGCTGCGGGCGCTGGGCTACCGTCCGGTACGGACCGGGGCGGAGGCCTGGGCACGGTTCGAGCGGCTCGGCACGGTTGAGGCCGAGCCGCTCGCCGAACCGGTCGCCTGGACGGCGCCCGGGGGCGAGAGCCTGACGTCTCCGGCAGGCAGCTGGCTGGTCATCGACGCCACCGGTGGTCGCCGGACCGTCACCGACGACAGCTTCCGGGCGACGCACGAGCAGCTCGCCGACGGGACCTGGCGCAGAGCGGGCGTGGTCCGCGCCCGCCTGGCCAGGGACGGCGAGGAGGTGTCCACCCAGGAAGGCGTGACCGTGGGCACCCCGGGCTCCTGGCTGGTCGAGGACGCCGACGGCCACCGCTGGCTCGTCCCGTCCGACCACTTCGCCGCCAGCTACCGTCGGGTCGGCTGATCTCACCCCACCACGCGGGGACGGTTCCTTCCGCTCACGGCTGGTGCCGGGGACGACCCGGCGCGGGCCGCGACCGGGTCAGCGGGCGGCGAGCCACTTCTGGTAGCGGGCGGGATAGTCGGTCATCACGATGTCGGGCTTCAGGGCGACGGCGGCCGTCCAGTGGGCCTCGTCGTCCGGCACCCAGATCATCACCTTCAGGCCTGCCCGCTGCAGCTCGGAGGTGTAGCTCGCCGTGGCGATCCCCTGCTCCACCGCCACGCCCCACAGGCCGTCGGACGCCAGGGTGGACGCGGCGACGCGCTTGTCCTGGACGAACAGCATCCGGCGGGTGCCCGGATCGATCGCTCCGATCGCGGCCAGGCGGGACCGGTCGAACGAGGTCGCCACGAGTCGATCGGTCATGCCGTACTTCGCGAACGTGGCCAGGTACGCCTTGCGCTGGGCGGCCGTCTGGTCGGTCTTCAGCTCCGCCAGGATCCACGCGTCCGGGCTGGCCGCGGCGATCGCCTCCACGGTCGCGTCGAGGGTGGGCACGTCGTACGAGGCCGGGTCGACCGAGGTCGGCTTGGAGTGGCAGGTGCGGCGCAACGTCGCCCACGTCACCCGCGACACCCGCAGGTCGGCGCCGCCGCAGTCGAGGCCCTTTGTCGCGTGGTCGTCGTGGACGAGGACGGCGACGCCGTCCCTGGTGTACCGCACATCGGTCTCCACCGCGTAGCCGGCCAGCGCGGACGCCTCCATCGCCTGCTGGGTCTCGAATTGGTGCGCCTCGAGCCCGCCCCGGTGCGCGACGATCGTGGGGAACGTGGCGGCCGGAGAGCCGCCCTCCGTCGGCGCGGATGTCGCCCCCGGCGACGACGACACCGTCACGTGCGCAGCCGGGGTCGCGGCCGGACGCAGGGCACCGGGCAGCAACCACACACCCGCGGCAACGACGAGCACCCCGACACCGACGACTCCCGGCACCACCAGCCGGGACCGCCGTCGCGGCTCGGGCGGCGGCGCGGCGGCGGCCGCCGTCGACGAGACATCCGGCGCCCCGACCACAGGACCCGCCGGACCGGTCGACGGGAAGGACGCGGTTGACGAGACGGCCGGCGCCCCGACCGCGGGGGCCGCTGGGCCGCTCGACCCGGACCAGGCGGGCGGCGGCCGGGTGATCGGCACGACCGGGACCGGCTCCGTGGGCCGCCTGGTCGGCCCGGGTACGGGCGAGGTGTCCGGCGGGTCCAGCACCTCGGTGAGCGTGGCCATCAGCCGGTCGGTGTTGAAGCCGACCGGGTTGATCTCCACAGCCTGCCTCCGGGTCAGCGGCCCGAGCTCCGGCGGCAGCGCTGCCGGTGCCGGCATCCGCGCCCCGTCGACGAGGATCGGAACCACGAGCACTCCACGCTGGAGCGCGGCGGACAGCTCCAGGCGCACGAAGTCATTGGGGTCGTCGAGGCGCCGGTTCCCCTCCGCGTCGCGCAGGTCCAGCCACTGCGGGCCGATCAGTGCGAGCAGCACCTGGCAGTTCGACACGGCGCTGGTGAGCTTCTCGACGAAGTCCTCGCCCGGCGCGATGTTGTCGACGTCCTTGAAGATCTTCTCCGCACCGAAGCGGCCCGCCAGCAGCTCGTAGAGCTGGCGGGCCGGCCACGCCGTCTCCTGGCGGCGATAGCTGATGAAGACCCGGCCCGTTCCTGCCGCCATGGCCCCTCTTCTCCCGGCGGGTACGCCTCATGCTAGAGACGCCCGTACAGCTCGTCTGCGGCCGCCGGGGTGGCAATCTTCGCCATCGCCGGGTCCGCGTGGCGACCCCAGCCCGGGGCGACCTCAGCCTTTCTCGGGGCCGGCGACGTGGCGTCCGTCCAGGCCCACGAAGCTGCCCGGCCCGGTGCGCCGCACCGGATACAGGGCCGACCCGGTCCGGGCGGACGGCCACCAGCACAACTCGCCGGGGCCGGCGGGGACGGTCGGCTCGCCCGTCGCCGACGCCGCCCACGACATCACCGCCCCGTCCTCGCCGACCGCGGCCACCCAGCCCGGCTCCCCCGGCCGGCCGAGCGCCACCAGCCGGTAGGCGGCCGGACGATCCAGGCGCCGTACCACCGCGATCCGTGCCGGGACGTCCGGCCCGGCGCCGGTGGCTGCCCGGGCGGCCCCGACCGCCCGGGCGTCGTCGGTTGCGCTCATGCTGCGCAGCCTAGATTCCCCGCGCCGCCACCGTCAGCCGGGAGAACATCCGCCCGTCGCTGCGCAGGTAGAACCGGTGCGGCCCGTAGCTGACGAGCTTGAACGGGTAGTAGGGCGAGAGCGACTCGCGGCAGGGCCGCCACACCCAGTGCCGGCTGACACACGCGATGTCGGGACGGATCCGGATCTCGCCCTGCCGGCCCGGCAGTTGGTGCACCCTGCCGAAGACGAACTCCTCGATGGCGTCCCGCTCGAGGGTGAGCAGTGCCGGCTGGCGACGCCGGGTGACGATCCGTGCCTGCTGGTAGGTGCCGAAGCGCGCATCCAGAGCCACCACCGACGTGGCCGGCCCGTCGCCGCCGCGCGGCACGAGGTAGAAGAACGAGTCGGGGCGGTCGAGCCGCTGGACGAGCTCCGGCCTGCCGACCACCGTGGTCCCGAGCGCCTTTCGCCACCGGGCACGCTCCGTGAGTCCGGCCTCCTCGACGAGTTCGAGGGACAACCGGCCCGCCACCTCGGCGTCAAGCAGTTCCACGCCGTCGAAGCGCGGCCGGATCGGGACCCGCTCGACCCCCACGGCGCGTCCCGGCGGTTCGGGGTCGCAGACGGCCACGAACTTGCCGGCCCAGTGCCCGCTGGGGATCCCGGTCATGTAGTCGGCCTGCCAGGTAGCGTAGGAGATGTGCTCGTCGGCGACCCCTCGCGTCCCGCCCGTCCCGCAGACGTCTCCGCTGGTGTGCGGCGGCGGTCCTGGCGGTGCAGGGGTGGGCGGCCACGGGTTGTTCACGTCGAAGCCGCTGATGGTGTAGCCGCCGTCGAGGAAGGACGTCGGGGTCGCTGACGTCGTGACGCCGCGGACCACGATCCAGTGCGCCCACCCGTAGACCATCGCGATCGGCGAGATCTGGTAGTGGTGGATCGTCCAGGCGATGATCCGCGACATCGAGTCCTCGTCGTCGCGGGCGTCCAGCACGAAGTACTTGGTGGACTGGTGGTTGTTCATCGTCCAGGTGAGCCCGTCCGGCGCGGTGTACCAGCCGGACTCGGCCGTGGAGTGGGCGTGGTTGTCCGCGTACAGCGTCGCCTGGTCGACCAGGCCCGAACCGCACTGCTGGAGCACCATCTGGGCACTGGCCGCCCCGCAGTAGTAGTCGGTGTCCTGCTGGTGGTACTGGGTCGCCAGGTCCTTGTGGACGGTCATGGCTCCTCCTCCGGGTTGTCCTGGAAGGAAGAGCAGGCACCCCGGCATCCCGATACATCCGGCCCGCGACCGGCGCCCGGGTGGCTCTCCCGGGCGCCGGCGGCCGTCCCGCCGGCCGGCCCCGCTCAGGCCAGGTCGGCGAGCAGGATCGCCTCGGAGAGGATCGCGTGCTCGAAGGTCGCCAGGTGCAGCGACTCGTCGGGCGCGTGCGGGCTGCCCTGCGGGTCCATCACGGCGGTGACCAGGATCGCTGCGCCGGGGAACTCGCGGGCCAGCTCGGCGATGAACGGGATCGAACCGCCCACGCCGAGGTCGACCGGCTCCACACCGAAACCCTCAGCCAGCGCCGAGCGCGCCGGACCGCTCACCCAGCCGGGCTCGGCGAGGAAGCCCTGGCCGCAGTCGACATCGCTGAACTCGAGTCGCGCTCCGAAGGGTGCGTGCGCCTCCAGGTGACGCCGCAGCGCCGCGTACGCCTCGCGCGCGTCCTGCCCCGGTGCGACCCGCGCGCTGATCACCACGCTGACCTCGGGGTGCAGGGTGTTGGACGCCGTCGCGACCGACGCGTAGTCGATCCCCGTCACCGTGATCGACGGCTGGTTCCAGATCCGGGAGAGCAACTCGCCCTTCCCGATCGGATGCGTCGAGGCCGGCAGGTCGGTCTCCTCCCTGAGCCGCGCCTCGTCGTAGGCCGGGGTGGCCGACTCGCGGATCCGCAGTCCCTCCACCGCGACCGAGCCGTCCGCGTCCCAGAGGGTGGACAGCAGCCGGATGGTGGCCAGCATCGCATCGGGGACGGCGCCACCGAACATGCCCGAGTGCAGCGCGTGCGCCAGCGTCCGCACGGTCAGCGTGAAATGCGCGGTGCCACGCAGCGACACCGTGATCCCCGGAGTCCGCGAGTCCCAGTTGCCGGAGTCGGCGACCACGATCAGGTCGCCGCTCAGCGCCTCGGCGTGGTCGGAGAGGAACTGCCCGAAGGACCGGGACCCGTACTCCTCCTCGCCCTCCACGAACAGGGTCACCCCCAGTCCGCCCAGGTCCTCGCCCACGACGGTGCGCAGCGCACGCAGCGCGGCGAGGTGGGTGAGAACGCCGGCCTTGTCGTCGCCGGTGCCGCGCCCGTAGAGCCGGCCGTCGCGTTCGGTCGCGACGAAGGGCGGCGAGTTCCACAGCGCCTCGTCGCCCGGGGGCTGCACGTCGTGGTGCGCATAGAGCACGACCCGGCGTGAACCGGGTCGCGCCGCGCGGGTCGCGAGGACAGCCGGCTGGCCGGTCTGGGAGGTTCCGGGAATGGCGGCCGTGTACACGCCGACCTCATCGAACACGCCGGTCGCGGACGCGAGGGCGCTGATCGCCTCGGCGCTGCGCCGGACCTCGGCCTGGTCGAACGAGGGCCAGGACACCGAGGGAATGGCGACGAGATCGGTCAGCTCTGCGATGGCCTGAGGCATGGTGTCCGCGATGGTGGCGCGGAGCGCGGCGACAGTGGCGGGGTCGGTCATGGTGCCATCCTCGCACCGCCCCGCCGGCGCGTGAGCCCGCGGCGCCCCGGTGGGCCGGTGGCCCCGCCCACAGGACCACGGGATAAGGTCTGCGCTTGTCATGACACAGAAACCCATCGAAGGACGCCGCGTCTTTCCGTTCGGCGCCTGGCTGCTGTCCACCGTCGCCCTGGTGCTGCTCGCGCTCGCCGCGTGGATCCGCTACCACTTCGGTTCGGTGAGTTTCGAGCAGATCATCACGAACCTGCCGATCTCCAACGGCGAGGGCGTCGGCAACAACAACCTCCTGGTCGAGGCCGTCCAGGTCTGCCTCGTGCTTCCGATCAGCCTCACCACGCTGGCGGCGGTCGGACGCTGGCAGTGGGGCCCGCGCCGGGACGTGACCCGGCGACGGCGCCGGCTCCTGGTCCCCGCCGGGGCAGCGGTGCTCTCGTTCGTCGTCCTGCTCGTGGCTGCGGGCGTCCCCCAGTTCGTCCGTGCCTCCCTCGACACCCGCACCATCGCCGACTACTACGTGACCCCTGCCGTCACCACGGTGCCCGCGCACCCGAAGAACCTGATCACGATCTACCTGGAGTCGACCGAGAACACCTTCGGGGACGCCTCGATCTTCGGCGAGGACCTGCTCGCCAACCTCCAGGACGCGACCAGGGACTGGGCGCCCTACGACCTCCACCAGTACCCGACCGGCGGCTGGACCATGGCCGGCATCGTGAGCACCCAGTGCGGGATCCCGCTGAAGAGCAAGCTGCTCACCCTCGGCGTCAACTCCAACACCCTCGGCGAGGAGCTGGAGACCTACCTTCCTGGCGCCACCTGCCTGGGCGATGTGTTGAAGCAGCAGGGCTACACCAGTGCCTTCGTCGGTGGCGCGCACGCCCGGTTCGCGGGCAAGGACACCTACCTCCTCGACCACGGCTACGACCGCACCCAGGGCCTGGACGACTGGCTGGCCGCCGGCGAGACCAGCGAGAACGTCTCGGCATGGGGCCTGTCGGACGCCCGCATGTTCGCGCACGCGGAACAGACGGTGGCCGACCTCCGCGCGGGCGGAAAGCCGTTCAACCTCACGATGCTCACCCTCGACACCCACGATCCGGGCGCCGTGTACCCCTCGTGCACGGGGGAGGACGCCGTCCGGTACGCGACCGCGCTGAAGTGCTCGGGGAAGGCCGTGGCGGGTTTCCTCAGCTACCTCGAGCAGAACGGATACCTCGACGACACCGTCGTCATCCTGACCGGTGACCACGTCAAGAACACCGGCGACAGCGACCAGTTCCGCGACCAGCTCAACCAGGCTCCGGAGCGTACGATCTTCTTCCGCGCGTGGAGTCCCGCGGGCGTGCACTGGGGACGCGAGGACGCCGACCAGCTGTCCGTGCTGCCGACGACCCTGGAACTGCTGGGCTTCGGCGTCCCTGGGGGTCGCGCGGGTCTCGGGGTCTCTTTCGCCGCCCCGCACGACCTCGCCGGGACGGCCCTCGCCCTCTCGCCCGGCGACTACGAGGCTCTGATGGAGGCGCCGTCCAGCGACGCCTACCGGCAGTTCTGGGGGTCCTGACCCTTCACTCCGCCTCGACGTGCGCCTTCAGCGCGGTCAGCGCCTGCGCCCAGTTGGCCTGCGAGCGCTGGGCCTCCTCCGCGTCGGCGTTGCCGTCCTGGCTGAGGCTCAGGTCGGTGCCGTCCGCGTCCCCCGAGAGCAGCCAGGTGAGTGTGTGGTGGTTCTCCGGCGTGTCCGGCTGCCCGGACAGCGGGCTGAAGTGGGTGACCGACAGCCTGGTCGGCGGATCCACCTCCAGGACCTCGCCGGTGTCGCGGTAGGCCCGTCCCTCGTACTCCCCCGACCAGCTGATCGGGTGACCCCGCACCCAGTCGGTCTCAAGGGTGGTCCCGAACATCCAGGCCTTCACGTCGTCCGGATCGGTCAGTGCCCGCCAGACCCGCTCGAGGGTCGCGTTCACCCGGACCTCGGCGGTGGCGACGATTCCCGTCATCACGACCTCCTTCTGCACTCGACACCCCCAGGGCTACCCGTTCTGCCGGGGACTCCAAACGGGATGCCCGCCGGCCGTCCTGCCGATGCCGAGGTGCGCCTACGATCGGACCACGTCCAGCCCGTCGGACCCGAGGAGCAGCCATGACCCAGATCGTCGTCGACAACAACCCGGGCAGGTCACGCTACGAGTCACGCATCGGCGGCGAACTGGCGGGCTTCGCCGAGTACGAACTCACAGACGAACTCGTCGTTTTCACCCACACCGAGGTGCTCCCGGCCTTCGAGGGCACGGGCGTCGGCTCCGCGATCGCCCGGTATGCGCTGGACCGACTGCGCGAGGAAGGCACCCGCAAGGCGCTGCCGGTCTGCCCGTTCATCAAGGGATGGATCCAGCGGCACCCTGAGTACCTGACCGTCACCTACGGCGCGGCGCCATCGGCCTGATTCGCCTCCCGGGCCGCCGGGCACGTCCGGCCGAATCGATGGGCACCGAGACGCGCCGTCCGGAGCGCCCGGCCGCGGTCAGTCCCCGGCCGCGATCAGTCCGCCGGCCCGGGGTTTCCCGAAGGCTTCTCGCTGGTGACCTCGTCGGCGGGATCGGCGGTCGGGCCCGGGTTGCCGAGGGCCCAGGAGTTGTTGCGCTCGTCCTCGGGGTTCGGCGTCGAACCGGGGTTGCCGACCGCGCGGTCGGTCTCGGTCTCGTCCTGCGAATCAGCCGTCGGTCCGGGATTGCCTACCGACCACTCCCTGTTCTGCTCGCTCATGACTGACTCCTCCTCTCGGCCCCCGCTTCGTCACGAGGTCCTGCCCCGACGTTACCCGCTTCGCCGGGGAATCATCAGGCCGGCAGTTCCCAGGTGTGCACCGGCTCGTTGGCATGCATGTGCGCGGCGTACGCAGCGAGCATCTCGCGCAGCGCGTCGGGACGGGACAGCCCGCGGGCCTCCCACCTCCGGACGGTCGCCACCTGCCAGTCGGCCCCGTTCTGGCCGCTCAGGCAACGTCCCTCGATCACCCCGAGCAGGCGGTTGCGGACGGCAGGAGCGACGCCCCAGGCGTCGAGGCCCTGGTGGGCCATCGGGAGCAGTTCGCGCAGGACCAGTTCGCTGGCCGGGATCTCCCCCCGCCCGGGCCAGAACAAGGTGGCGTCGATCCCGTGGCGAGCCCCGGCCAGGAAGTTCTCCCGAGCCGTCCCGAACGACATCCGGGACCACAGCGGACGGTCGTCCTGCGCCATCGTGTGTAGTGCGCCGTAGTACAGGGCGGCGTTCGCCAGCGTGTCCACGATGGTCGGCCCTGCCGGGAGCACCCGGTTCTCCACCCGCAGGTGCGGGCGGCCGTCCACGAGGTCGTAGATCGGCCGGTTCCAGCGGTAGATCGTGCCGTTGTGCAGCCGCATCTCCTCCAACCTCGGCGTCCGGCCCGCGTCGAAGGCCTCCTGGGGGTCCTCGTCGTCGAGCTCGGGCAGCATCGCGGGGAAGTAGCGGGTGTTCTCCTCGAAGAGGTCGAAGATCGAGGTGATCCAGCGCTCGCCGAAGAACACCCGTGGCCGCACCCCCTGGTTCTTGAGTTCCTCCGGGCGGGTGTCCGCCGCCTGCGTGAACAGCTCGATCCGGGTCTCGGCCCACAACTCCTTGCCCATGAAGTACGGGCTGTTCGCACCGAGCGCCAGCTGCGGACCGGCCAGCACCTGGGCGGCGTTCCAGTGCGCGGCGAACTCCGAAGGACGCACCTGGAGGTGCAACTGCATCGACGTGCACGCCGACTCCGGGGCCAGCGAGTCCGCGTAGCGCAGCAGCCGCTCCCCCGACGGCCCGGTGATGTCGAGATGGATGTCCTCGCCCCGCGCGGCCAGGACGGCGTCGTTCAACGCCTGGTAGCGGGCATTGGCGCTCATCCATTCGCCCTCGTAGGTCTGAGGGGTGATCGTCGGAAGGATGCCGATCATGATGATGTGCGCGCCGACCTCCGCGCAGCGCCGCTCCGCCTCGTTCAGCGAGGCCCGCAGATCGCTCTCCAACTGGACGGCGCTGTCCCCGCCGAGCGGGTGCGGGGCGACGTTGAACTCGATGTTGAACCGGGCGAGTTCGGTCTGGTACTCGGGATCGGCGATCGCCGCCAGCACCTCGGCATTGGCCAGTCGCGGCCGGTAGCCCGGATCGACAAGGTTCAGTTCGATCTCCATGCCGACCAGTGGACGGTCGAACTCGAACGAACTGGAGGCGAGCATCTGCTCGAACACGTCCAGGCAGGTCTTCACCTTCTCGCGGTAGCGCTGCCGCTGCTCGCGCGTGAAGGTCGCGGATTCGAGGTCGCGTCCCATGCGGCGAGTATTGCCGCTGCGCCCACCCCGGGGATAGGTCCGGCGGGGCTCAGTCGCTGAACTCGGTGGCGACGAAGCGGCGCAGATAGGCGTCGACGTCGAGGGCGACCGCCCCGTCCAGTTCGCCGGGGCCCGCGCCGATCCACAGGTCGAGGTCGAGGGCGGAGACCGCGCCGGACAGCTCGGGCCGCCATTCGTTGCCGTAGCCGAGACGGCCGCGCAGCACGATGTAGTCGTGGCGGGAGCGGTCCAGCGCCTCGATCTCCGGCTGGTCTAGCAGCCGGAACGCCGCGACAGGGTTCAGTGCGTCCAGCCGACGCGACAGCGAGGTGCGCAGGACGGCCGCGCTGGTCCACCCCAGGACGCTGTAGTCGGCCTCGCGGGCCGGATCGCCGCGGGACTCGTCGGCCCAGGCCGTGACCCGATCGAGGCAGCGGAAGTCGGACGAGCGGTCCCTGACCAGCTGGCTCAGCGATGCCGGGCTCTGCCCGGCGTGGCGGAAGTAGTGACCCGTGCGGGTCGCGACTCCGACGCTCGCGGGCGGAGCACTGGGCTCCCAGGTGTCGATCCTCAGCATGGCCCCTCCATGGTCCTCGCCCCTCGGAGGTGCCACCGCGGCGGCTGATACCTCCTCCGGAAGATGGAACTCCCTCGGAGGAGGCGCGCATAAGACCCCGTGCGGGCGACCTCCGTCCGGGTGACCAGCACCAACCCGGCCACGAGCGCGACGGACGCGATCGACCACCGACGACCGGGCCGTCCGCGCCTCCGGCGTTTCGGCCACGCGGCCGGGCGAGACCGCCCCGAGGCCACCGGCGGTGGATTCGGCAGTACCCGCCCCACCGCAGTGGACCAGCTTGGGGACGGTTCCTCACTCGGTCCGTGGACCAGATTGGGGACGGTTCCTCACTCGGTCCATTCCGGAGGTGGACCGAATAGAGAACCGTCCCCAATTCGGTCCGGGTGAGTCGGTCGACCGAGGACGTCGGCGGGCGGCGTTGTTCGCGTTGTTCGGGACGGGCGGTCAGCCCAGACCGGCAACCGGACGGCTCGGCTCGGTCGGGGTGGCCAGCAGGGAGGCGAGCAGCGCGTAGAAACCCGAGCGGTCGACCCGCTCGACCACGGTGGCGTTCGGCGTCCGGCCGAACTTCGCCCACGCCATCGACGACATGCCGCGGGTGAGCGGGGACACGGTGTCCACGTCCACGCGGTAGGGCGCGCTGTCCTGCACCAGTTCCGGGTGCAGCAGGGTGGCGAGGGTGAGCGAATCCGGGTGCGTGGAACCCTCCACGCCGACCGACTCGTCGTAGTCGATGGTGGCGTCGCACATCCGCCGGAAGAACCGGGCCAGCGGCGTCCCCGGCGCATACAGCCGCTCGTACTCCGGGCGGGCGAAGGTGGCGTCGCGCAGGGTCAGCGGCGCCCACGGGATGATCGTCAGCTGCGGGAAGCCCGCGTCCAGGACAACCTGGGCGGCCTCCGGGTCGACGTAGAAGTTGAACTCGGCGCTCGGGGTGATGTTGCCGCGCCCGTTGTTCGACCCGCCCATGACGTAGAGGCTCTTCACCCTCGAGGCGAAGGTGCGGTCCATCACGACGGCCGTGGCGATGTTGGTGAGCGGCCCGATCGCCACGATGCTGAGCTCTCCCGGCGCCTCGGCCGTCAGGCGCAGCAGCGCGTTCACCGCGTGCTCCTCGGCGTTGCTCGCGTCCGTCAGGTCCATCGACAGGCCTCCGGACCCGTCCCCGTGAACGTCCTCGGCCGACTCCCACTCCCGCAGGATCGGCGCCCGGCAGCCGACGTGCACCGGCACCTGGCCCAGGCGTCCGGCGACGTTCAGGGTCAGGTGGGCGTTGGCGACCTGCTGGTCGAAGCCGACATTGCCCGCCACCATCGTGATCGCCCGCAGGTCCGCGCGCGGGTCGAGCAGGCCGAGCAGGATGGTGACACAGTCGTCCTGTGCGGTGTCGGTGTCGATGATGACGGGGATCGGGCTCATGCTCCTCCTCTGTGCTGGCCCCACACCCTAACCATCCAGGACCCGGCCACCGGCCCGGATCAGCGCTCGCTGCGCAGTTCTCCCCTCAGGAACAGGTCGGGAGTGGCGCCGTCCAGGAAGGCCGCAACGCTGTCCGGCAGCTCCCGCTCCGCGCTCCAGGCGACACCGAGACCGCGGGAGTGGCGAGGCTCGATCGGGACGTAGGCCACGGCGCTGTCGGCGGACGGGGTGGTCGGTTCGGGAATGATGGCGACGCCGAGGCCGGCCCCGACGAGACCGCGGATCGTGTCGATCTCGCTGGACTCGAAGGCGATCCGCACCCTCGCCCCTGCCGCGGCCAGCATCGGGTCGATCACCGTGCGCAGTTCCGTGGTGCGGGAGAAGGCGATGAAGTCCTCTCCGTCCAGTTCGGCCGCTCCGAGGGTGGCGAGGCCAGCGAACCGGTGCCGCGGGGGGACGGCGACGGCGAGCCGCTGGTCGACCAGCTGCCGCCACGCGATGCCCGTGGCGGCAGGGCCGGGGGCGGTCACGAACGCCACATCGAGGGCATCGGTTCCGATCCAGCCGAACAGATCCCTGGCGAACCCCTGGCGCAGCTCGAACCGGCTGCCGGGCGAGGTGGTCCTGTGGTGGCGGACCAGCCGCGGCACTGCCCACAGTGCGACGGACTGCAGGAAGCCCAGCCGGATCGTCCCGCGTGGGCCGGCGAGCTGGTCGACATGCCGGCGACCCAGGTCGAAGCCCTCCACGATCCTCAGGGCGTCGGCGCGGAATGCCGCTCCGGCGCGATTCAGCTCGAGGCTGCGGCCACGCCGGGTGAACAGCGTCGCGCCGAGGTCGGACTCGAGCCGGGCCAGCGCCCGGGACACGTTGGACTGGTTCACGCGCAGGAGAGCGGCCGCGTCCCTGGTGTTCTCGGTGTCGGCGAGGACGAGGAAGGTCTGCAGTGTCTGTTCATCCACCACCGCAGCTTATCGATGCGCCTAGCGCATCGATAAGCCTCTCTCGATCATTTGGCGCATCCTGAACAGGCTTCCACAATCGAGGTCATGACCACAGCCGTCGATCGGGCAACCCACGCTCCCACCATCCCTGCGTGGACCGGCCACGCCGCCGGCGCACCGGCGTACCGACGGCTCGTGGTGGCGCTGATGGCCGGCGGACTCGCCAACTTCTCCCTGATGTACTTCGTGCAGCCGCTGCTGCCCATGCTGGCGAGCCACTACGGCGTGACCGCCGCCGAGTCCGCCCACGCCCTGTCGATCACCACGCTGACGATCATCCTCGGGCTCGCGGCGACCGGCCCGCTGGCCGATCGGGTCGGCAGGGTGGCCGTGATGCGCTGGTCCCTGCTCGCCTCCGGCGTGCTGGGTCTGCTCTGCGCCCTTGCCCCCACCTGGTCGATCCTGCTCCTGCTGCGCGGGCTGCTCGGGCTCACTCTCGCCGGCCTGCCCGGCGCCGCGCTGGCCTACCTGCGCGAGGAGGTGGACGGCACGTCCCACCCGCGCGCCAACGCCGCCTACATCGCCGGGACCGCCGTCGGCGGTGCGGCGGGCCGGCTGCTCCCGGGACCGTTGGCCGCGATCGGGGGCTGGCCCCTGGCTGCGGGGACCGTGAGTGTGGTCACGCTCGCCGCGGGCGTCCTGCTCGTGGTGCTGCTGCCGCCCTCACGAGGGTTCCGCGCCCACCCGGTGGCACTGCGCGAGACGCTGGCCGGCACCCTCAGGGCGCCCGCTGACCGCGTCGTCGGACTGCTGTGCGTCGTCGGCTTCGCGGCAATGGGAGCGTTCGTCGGCAGCTACAACGCTGTCGCGTTCCGGTTGCAGGCCGCCCCCTTCCTGCTCGGCGCGGCCGCGTCCCTGGTGTACCTCGCCTACCCGGTGGGCATCGCCGCCCCCACCGTTGCCCGGGCGCTTGCCGCACGCATCGGACGCGGTCGCGCCGCGACGGCGGGCGTGGCGCTCCTCGCCGTGAGCGTGGTGCTGCTCTCCTTTCCCGTGCTGCCGGCCGTCGTCGCGGGACTCGGCCTGATCACGTTCGCTTTCCTCGGCACGCACTCCCTGCTCAGCGGCTGGGTGGTCGACCGCGCCCAACGCACCGGACGCGGCACCGCCCAGGCCTCCAGCGCCTATCTCGGCACCTACTACCTGGGCAGCACGCTCGCCGGCGCGCTCGCGACCTGGCTGTGGCAGACCGGAGGCTGGACCGGGGTCGCCGTCCTCGGCCTGGCACTGTGCGCCGTGGCGTTCTCCGCCGGGGTCGCGGCGACCCGCCGCGACACGGACCCACGGGAGATCGGCGAGGGCGACGCGATCGCGCTGGCCTGAACAGGGATCCCCAACCCGGTTCGTACGGGCTAGCGTGGCGGTGGAGGTCCTCGCCTCGGCACCCGGGCTCCGGGTCCGGGGCGACCGGCGAAAGGCCCTGATGAGCACGTCCCGCTTTCCGAGGTCGGTGTACTCGCGCGGCACGGAACCCGATGCCCGGTTCAGTCTGGCCAACGAACGCACCTTCCTGGCCTGGATCAGCGTGGGCCTGGCGCTGATCTCGGTCGGCGTCGGCCTGGAATCCCTCGCGCTGAACCTCCAGCCCGGGTACCGGCTGGCCGCGTCCGTCCTGCTCGTCCTGGGTGGCATCGGCTGCCCCGTCCAGGCGTGGTTCGGATGGCGTCAGGTCGAGACCGCGCTGCGCGAGGGCCGGCCACTGCCGTTCACTCCGATGCTGGTGGGCCTGCCCGTCCTGCTCGCCGCGACCGGAGTGCTCGTCGTGCTCGCCCTGGCCACCCGATGAGTTCCGGATCCGGGCCCGCCGGGGGGCTGCAGCCGGAGCGCACCAGCCTCGCCTGGTACCGCACCTGTGCCGCTCTGCTCGTGCTCGGGCTCGCCGCACCCCGGCTCACCTGGAGCTCCCTCGACGGCTGGGCGCTGCTCCCTGCCGGCGTGGTCGTGGCAGGATCGTGCGTGCTCCTGACCGCGAGCCGCCGTCGCTATCTGCGGGTGCGCCGCAGCCTGCGCCAGGACTCCGCGCCGCCACTCCCCGACGGACGGTTGCCGATGCTGGCCTCCGGCCTCGCCCTCGTCCTCGCCGCGCTGGCCGCCTGGGTCGTGCTCGGTCCCCACTGACTCCCGAACGGAAGGCACCTGTGGACGCATCCGCCCTCTTCCCCTCCGGCCTCGGCTGGGAGGCGGTGGCGCTGCTCGCCGTCGTGGCACTGGCCGCCGGCTGGGTGGATGCGGTCGTCGGTGGCGGCGGGCTCCTCCAACTCCCCGCTCTCCTGCTCATCCCCGGCATCCAGCCCGTGCAGGCACTGGCCACCAACAAGCTCGCCTCGATCTGCGGCACGGCCACCAGCAGCGTGACCTACTACCGCCGGGTCCACCCCGACCTGCGGACCGCGCTGCCGATGGCCGCCGCAGCCCTGCTCGGCAGCTTCGGCGGGGCCATCCTCGCCACACTTCTGCCGGCGGCGGTGTTCAAGCCGGTCATCGTCGTGGCCCTGCTCGCCGTCGCCGTCTTCACCGCGGCCCGCCCGAGCCTCGGCAGCGAGACCGCCCTCCGGTTCAGTGGACGCCGCCACTACGGCAGCGCGGTACTGATCGGCGCGGTGATCGGTTGCTACGACGGGCTGCTCGGGCCAGGCACCGGCACCTTCCTCGTGATCGCCCTGGTCAGCGTCCTCGGCTACAACTTCCTCGAGGCATCCGCCAAGGCCAAGATCGTCAACTTCGCCACCAACCTGGGCGCGCTGCTCCTGTTCGCGCCCCATGGGGCCGTGCACTGGGGCCTGGGCCTCGTGCTCGGCGCCGCGAACATGACCGGGGGCTACATCGGCTCCCGCACGGCGATCGCCCGCGGCACCGGCTTCGTACGGATCGCCTTCCTCGTCGTGGTCGGCGTCCTGATCGTCAAACTCGGCATCGACGTGTGGACCGAGGACGTCGCCCCGCTGCTCGCCCGGTGACCGCCGGCGAAGGGTCCCGCCGCCGTGGTTCGCTCGGGGAGGCAACCCTGCATCGAGTAGGCCCAGCCCGTTCGCAGGAGAGTCGTTCTGCGCGTCTCAGAGCACGAGGGACTTGCCAGCCAGCAGCAACCCGTCTTTCTCGAGAGCCTTGACTTGGTCCGGCCGCACTGGCGCTCTTCCACTGAGGTCCCGCCCCTGCCGTGGAGGTCCCGCCCCTGCCGTTTCATCAGGCAGTCCCAGTACGGGCGACAGCGCGGGGCGGTCGGGCCCCGCTAGGCTCGCGCCCGCAGTGGCGGTCTTGGAGGAGACACGTCCGACAGCCGGTGGAGGTGGGATGGGAACGATGCCGACGGCACTGGAGGCGCACGGCCTGGTCAAGGCCTTCGGTGACGTGCGCGCCGTGGACGGCATTGACCTGGCCATTCCGCGGGGCACCTTCTACGGCATCGCCGGCCCGAACGGTGCGGGCAAGTCGACGACCCTGCGCATGCTCACCGGCCTGTTGCGCCCGGACTCCGGCAACGCCGTGCTCGACGGCGTCGCCGTGTGGCCCGACCCGCTGCCCGCCAAGGCGAAGGTCGGCTTCGTGCCGGACAACCCGGTGCTGTTCGACCGGCTGACCGCACCGGAGATGCTGGAGTACGCGGGCATGCTGCGCGGGATGGACCCCGACGTGGTCGCCACCCGATCTGGCGAACTGCTGCGTGTCCTCGACCTCGCCGACGTGGGCGAGAAGCTGATCGCCGACTTCTCCCTCGGCATGATCAAGCGGATCGGGCTGGCCGTCGCCCTGCTGCACAGCCCCCGCGTCCTTGTCCTCGACGAGCCGTTCGGCGCCCTCGACCCGGTCAACACCTCTGTGATGGAGGACATGCTCCAGCTCTACCGACGCGGCGGCGGCACGGTGGTGTTCGCCAGCCACGTGATGGATGTCGTGCAGCGCCTGTGCGATCGGCTCGTCGTGATCGGTGCCGGCCGGGTGCTGGCCGAGGGCACGGTGGCGGAGGTCTCCGGCGGGCGGACCCTGCAGGACGCCTTCGTCGAGCTCGTGGGCGGCCGAGATCTGGAGGAGGGTGAGCTGTCGTGGCTCTCGTCCTCCTCCGGCTGAGGCTGGCGATCGCCCGCCGCTCCCGCGGGCGGGGCAGCGGCGCCCGGCTCTACTTCGCCGCGTCCTGGGTGATCGGCGGTGTCGGCGGCCTGCTGGCCGGACTCGGCAGCGCGGTGCTGCTGTCGGGGGACGGGACCGGAGACCTGCTGCTGCTCGTCTCCTTCTTCTCGATCTTCCTGCCGTGGGTGATCGGGCCGATCGTGGAACCCACCCTCGCCGACGGTGTCGTCGATCCGCGGCGGCTCGAGCAGTTCCCGCTCACCGGCGCCCAGCAGGTGGGCGGGCTGCTCCTCGGCGCCCTCGTCTCCCCTACCGCCGCGTTCACCTTCCTCTTCGCCGCCGGCGGTGTCGTCGCTGCCGGCGCGGCCCCGCCGGCCCGGCTGGCATCGCTGGCGGTCGCAGCCCTGTTCACCGTGATGTGTGTCTCGGTCTCGCGGTCGGCGCAGGCCCTGCTGGCCGGGGCGATGCGGTCCCGCCGCGGCACCGACATCGCCGCCTTCGCCGCCAGCGTGCTGGTGCTGGGGGTGTATCTGCTGGCGCAACAGGCGCACTCGGCCACCGAGGCCCTGGGGACGCAGACCGTGACCGGCCCGATCGGCAGCGTCCTCGGCTGGACGCCGCCGGGCGCGGCGGCCAGGGCGATCCTGAGTGCGCGGGACGGCGACTGGCTCGACGCCCTGGCCCGCGTCCTGCTGGTGGCTGCGGTGACCGGCCTGGCGCTGCTGGCCTGGGCCTGGGTACTCGGCGAACGGGTGAACGGGACCTCCGGCACCCCGCACGACCTGCGCCGCCGCCGCGGCCTCGTGGCGCTGCCGTTGGCCCCCGCGATCCTGCGTGGCCTGCGCCCTGGCCCGACGACGGCTGCAGCGTCCCAGCAACTGCGCTACTTCTTCCTCCGCTCCCCCCGCGCGATCCAGACGCTCGTCATTCCTCCCGTGATGGGCGTCGTCGTCGCCCACGCCAGCTTCGCGGCCTACGGCCTTCCCGCGCAGAGCGCCGCGTTCGCCGCGATGTCCGTGGTCGCGGGGAGCTTCAACCTGTTCGGCTACGACGGCCCCGGATTCACCTATCTCGTGCTGGGCGGAGCGCCGCTGCACCGCGTCCTGCGCGGCAAGGCGCTGGCACCGCTGGTGTACCTGCTGCCGCTGGTGGTGGCGTTCAGCATCGTCGAGGGCTCGTTCCGGGGCCTGGACGGGGTGGCGCAGCTCACCGCCATCCTCGCCGGCACCTGCGTGGTGGTGCTGGGGCTCGGAGTGGGCTCGGCCTCCAGTGTGCTCAATCCGAGCGACCAGTCCCGCGTCGGCCAGCGTCGTGGATCCTTCTTCAAGGTGTTCGGCTGGTTCATGGGGTTCTTCGCCGTCGCCGGCCTGGGCGGGGGCGCGTGGTGGGCCCTGACGGGCTGGGCCGGCCCCGTGCTGACCGGGATCATCATGCTGGCAGGCTCGGTGGTTGCCGGCCGCCTCGCGCTCGGCTGGTCCGGACGCCGGCTGGACAGCGACCCGTACGAGGTGATGCGCAAGCTCGATCCCCGGACCGCCTGACGTCCCTCACCCGGCGCGGGGAGCGTCCCACTCGGGGTCGAAGGCCGCACGGAGGGCGCGCAGGGACGCCATCGCCCGCTGTTCGAGGCGACGCACCGTGCTCACGCTGATCCCGAGCCGTTGGGCAACGACGGCCTGGTCGAGTGGTTCGCCGGTGACGAAGCCGTGCCGGAGCCGGAGGACGGACGCCTGCTCGGGGTCGAGCCGGCCGAGCAGCCGACGCAACTGCGCCGCGTAGATGGCCGCGTCGGGGTCGGGCGGGTCGGGGTCGGCGACCTGGGGCGCGTCCCCGAACGGGTCCAGCGCGACAGGGGCCAGGTACCGGACGAGCCGTCGCGTGGCATCGACGGGCCTGCCCAGCTCGACGGCCAGGTCGGCGGTGTCCACGCTGCCGCCCCGCTCCTGGCCGAGGCTGTCCTCCAGCCCGCGTGCCCTCCGCATCCGCAGCGCCGTGCCGCGCGGAAGGGCGAGCTCGCCGAACCGTGCCGCCGCGACCTCGGCGAGATGCTGGCGCACGCGGATCGTCGCCCAGGTCGAGAACCGTCCTCGCTCGGCGTCGTAGCGGCGCAGGGCGTCTGCCAGCGCCACGAAGCCCTCCTGGAAGAGCTCGTCCGCCGACAGCCCGCTGCGGCGCACCTCCCGTCCGGTGAGCTTCCAGACGAGGCGGACGTTGGCGAGCAGGAACTCCTGCCAGGCCCGCTCGCCCTGTGCGACGAGTGTCCGCAGTTCGTCCGTGGTGGCCGGGACCGGCCGCTCCCCCGTCTCCAGGAAGTGGCGGGCCAGCAGCCCGGCTTCGATGGCCCTGGCGAGGGTTCGCTCCTGCTGGGGGTCGAGCAGAGCGGTGGCGGTGGATCGCATACGTCCACCCTGCCGCCGTCGCCTCCGATCTGACCCCCGGGGACCGCAACTGGGGAGCAACATTCGGACAACACCCGGTTCCTGTGGACGCCCTCACACCCCGGCGGGAGACCGCACGACACCGACGGGTCGGTCGGGCCGGCCGCCGGGCAGAAGGTCAGACGGCGGGGCCTGTGGCCAACGCCAGCAACTCCCTGCGCTGCCGCTCCAGCTCGACCAGCTGGGCGAACATCCGGTTGTAGGCCGGCTGGTCGTCGAGCGGATTCGTCCGCTGCAGCTTCGACTTGGCGTCAGCGATCTGCCGGGACAGCGCCTGGACGCGTAGCTGGGCGGAGTACTCGCGCGCGTAGCCCTCGGTCGGTTCCCGCAGGACGGGCTCCACCGCCAGCGAGATCACCAGCTGTTCGAGAACGGGGTCGGGGTTGGCCTGGAGGATCCGCTGGGTCCACCCGCCCGGCCCGTCGCCCGCGGCGAGCACGGCCTCGAACAGCGCACGATAGGCCGGGTGGAGGAAATTGTCCGCGACCAGGCCGTTCCACTCCTCGCCGAAGGTCTCGGGAGCCCGCACGATCAGCCGCAGCGTGCCGCGCTCGGCCTCCAGGCGGCGGTCCCGCGGATCCGGCACGGGCAGGGACGGACGCGGCGGCGGCATCCCGGGCAGGGCGTCGGTGGCATCGGGTTCGGGCCGTCGCTGCTGCTGGTCCGGACGGGCCCGCCGCTGCACGGTCACCTTCACCTCCCGGCGCACCTCCTCGGGGTCCATCCCGAGCAGCTGGGCCAGTTCGCGCAGGTAGCCCGACACCAGGGACGCGTCCCTGATGCTGCTGACCAGCGGCGCAGCCGCACGCAGCGCGGCGAGGCGTCCGTCGACCCGGTCGAGGTCGAAACCGGAGACGACGTTGCGCATCACGAACCGGTACAGCGGTACCCGCCTGCCGACGAGCTCGCGGAGGGCCGCGTCACCATGCTCCATCCGCAGGTCGCAGGGATCGAGCCCGGTCGGTTCCACAGCGACGTAGGTCTGGGCGAGGAAATTCTGGTCGCCCTTGAACACCTTCAGCGCGGCCGCCTGTCCCGCCGCGTCCCCGTCGAAGGTGAAGACCACCTCGCCACCGGCGACGTCGCCGGTGCCCAGCAGGCGTTGCAGGAGCCGGGCGTGCTCGTCGCCGAACGCCGTGCCGCAGGACGCGACCGCCGTGTCGACACCGGCGAGGTGGCAGGCCATCACGTCGGTGTAGCCCTCCACGACCACAGCCTGGTTCTTCCTCGCGATGTTGCCCCGGGCCAGATCGAGCCCGTAGAGCACGTTCGACTTCTTGTAGACGATGGTCTCCGGCGTGTTCAGGTATTTGGCCGGCATCCGGTCGTCGTCGAAGATCTTCCGGGCTCCGAAACCCAGCACGGAACGTCCCGCGTCCCGGATCGGCCACAGCACCCTGCCCTGGAAGAAGTCCCAGCCGTTCTCCCTGACCAGACCGGCCTTGACCAGCTCGTCGTCGGTGAACCCCCGCGCCTTCAGGTGCGCCCCGAGTTCGCGTCCACCGGTCGGTGCGTAGCCGATCCCGAACTGCTCCGCCGCCGCCTTGTCGAACCCGCGGCCGTCGAGGAACTGGCGTCCGGGAAGACCGGTGCCGCTGAGCAGCTGGCCGGCGTAGAACTCGGCGGCGAGCTGGTTGGCCTCCAGCACCCTGAGCCGCAGGCCCGGCTCCAGCCGCTGGCCGCCGCCGTCGGTGTAGCGCAGCTGGACGCCGACCCGGTCGGCGAGGAACTCGACGGCCTCGGCGAAGCTGACGTGGTTGATCTTCTGCACGAAACTGATCACGTCTCCGCCCTCTCCACAGCCGAAGCAGTGGAAGAACCCGCGCGCGGGTGTGACGTGGAAGGACGGCGTCTTCTCGTCGTGGAACGGGCACAGGCCGACCATCGACCCCCCGCCACCTCGTCGGAGCGTGACATAGGACCCGACGACGTCCTCGATCCTCGAGCGCTCCCGGACGGTCGCCAGGTCCTCTTCGTTGATCAGGCCGGCCACGCGGTGATTCTAGGACGTGCCTGGGACCCCGGACGCCGGTCCGGCGGCAGCCTCCCCGCACCCCGGACCCGGTTATCCCGCCCTCCGGCGCCGGACCTGCAGCGCGACCTGCAGCAGCGCGGCGGCGACGCACAACCCGCCGATGGCCAGCGGGAAGTCGGCCGTCGACCGGTCGAGCACGATGCCGACGAGCAGTGGGAACACGGCCGCGCCCAGCGACGACGCCGCCGCCTGGAAGCCGACCACCGTGTCCGCTGCCGCCGCGGACGTGCGTTCCGCCGTCGTGAGGGTGAGCAGCGGGTAGATCGGCGCGGCGGCCAGGCCGAACAGTCCGATCGCGATCGGTGCCGCGACCGGACCGCCCATCAGCCCGAGTCCTGCGGCCAGTACCAGTCCGGCCACGGCGCCGGCGAGCACCGGCCACGCTCCGGTCCGCTCGGCGATCCCGCCGAGCACCACCCGGCCGGCGAACATCGCCAGCCAGTAGCCGGATGCGACGGTCCCGGCCACCACGGCGGACACGCCTGCTCCCTGAGTCAGGTAGGTGAACGCCCACAGCGCCACGCTCGACTCGATGCCGGTCTGCACCGCGACGGCGAGCAGCCCCAGCCCGACGTCCAGCGGACGAGCGCCGGCGAGCCTGCCTGCGCGGCCGCCGTCCGCCTGCGGACCGCCCCCGGACGCCCAGCGGTTCCTGGTGAGCAGGAAGACCACCGCGAGCACGACCTGGACGCACGCCACCGTGGCCCATGCCCACCGCCAGCCCAGCCCGGTCTGGATGGTGAGGGTGACCAGCAGCGGCGACGCGGCGGCCCCCACCACGTAGGACGCGTGCAGCAGGTTGATCCGGCGCGGGCCGAACCAGCGCGCGGCGTAGGCGTTGAGCGCGGCGTCGATGGCCCCGCTGGACAAGCCGCCGAGAACCACGCTCGCCAGGAACTGCGCGAAGCTGTGGCTGGTCGCCGCCACGACGAGCGATGCCGTCGACAGCAGCGTGCTCGCCGCGAGTAGTCGGCCGATTCCGAGCCGGCCCAGCAGGCGGCCGGTCAGGCTGGTGGCGACCAGCGTCGCCGCCACGCCGAAGGGAGGTACCAGGCCGGCCGCGCCGGTGGACTGGCCGAAGTCGAGACGCATGCTCGGCCAGGCCACGCCGAGCATGCTGTCGGGAAGGGCGATGCTGAAGAAGGCCAGATAGGCCAGGAAAGAGAGGAACACGCGGAACTCCGAAGGGATCGAGGGACGGGCCGAGTCGATGTGCCGACCGTCCTGGCCGTGCCGCTGATCGGGTGGATCAGTTCCGCTGAGGGGCCGGCACGCGTCTGAGGGTCAGCGCGTGCCGCTTGCGCCGGGAGTTCCCATGCGGCTCACCCTAGCCGACGCCCCCGCTCGGACCCCACTCCCACCGGCGGCCGCCTCCGCCATTCAGACGCAGACGCCGACGACACTCGAGGACGCCGGAGTCTCGGTGGCGCCGACGCGTCTCGGTGGCGTCCGTGGCGGAGTTGACGGGGGACGGCGCTCAGGCGCCGCGGCCGATGCCCCTCGGCAGCCGTGCCGGGTTCCAGCCGAGGAGGTCGACGGCCTGCTCGAAGGCGAAGCGGTCGGTCATCCCCGCGACATAGGTGACGGCTGCGCGGACCCGGCCCTCCTGGCCCTGGTCCGCCGCGACGAAGTCCGGCGGAAGGGCGAGCGGGCGCTCCGCGTAGTAGTCCACCAGCGCGCGCAGCACGGCGACGACCGCGCCGGACTGCGCGATCGAATCGGGGCGGGTGTAGATGGAGGCGTAGTTGAACGCGCGCAGCGCGGCTAGGGCCGCGGCCGGTTCGGCGGCCATTCCGACCGACCCGCTCGTGCTCACCGTGGCGATCACGGCCCGTACGAAGGTCCCGAGCTGGGCGCGCCGCGTTCGGCCGGCCACGCCGACCACGTCGTCGGGCAGGTCGGCCAGGTCGACGATGCCGGCGTCGGCAGCGTCCTCGAGGTCGTGGGCGCAGTACGCGATCCGGTCGGCCCAGCTGACGATCTCACCCTCCACGCTCGCGGGAGCAGGCCGCGACCAGGAGTGGTTACGGATCCCGTCGAGCGTCTCCGCGCAGAGGTTGAGACCGGTCAGGACGACGTCGGCTCCCCACGGCCCATGGTCGTAGCCCTCGGCGATGAACGCGTCGAACGCGTCCTCGCTGGCATGCCCGCCGGGCCCGTGTCCGCAGTCATGGCCCAGCGCGATCGCCTCGGCCAGGGTGGCGTTGGCTCCGACGCCTCGCGCGATCGCCGTCGCCACCTGCGCGACCTCCAGCGCGTGGGTGAGCCGGGTGCGCTGGTGATCGGTCGGGAAGACGACGACCTGGGTCTTCCCGGCCAGTCTCCGGAAGGCCGTGGAGTGGACGATCCGGTCGCGGTCGCGCTCGAAGCAGGTCCGTTCCGGGTCCGGCTCTTCCCGGATCGCCCGGCTCCCCGCCCCCACGGCCAGCGTCGCACCGGAGCGCAGGTGACCGGCTTCCCATTCCTCGCGCTGTTCCCTGAGCACGGGCCGACCGGCGGCGATGCCGGGACCCGGTTCGGCATGGGCGCGGACCAGCTGGTCGTCGGGATGGCCGGCCATCGTCTCGGCCCAGGCGACGGCGCGCGGCGGGAGCTCTGGCATGGCCCCATCCTGTCAGCCCCGGACGGTCCGCGCCCGCCGTCGCCGCGGGCGTTCCGGAGCCCCGGACGCCGCGGCCCCGGCGCTACCCTGTGTGACATGTCCAACGAGCAGCAGGACGGGACGTCCCGGACGCCGCAGAGCCAGACCGGCCACCCGCAGTCCGGCTACCCACAGCCGGGCCCATACCCGCAGCCCGGCGCATACCCGCAGCCCGGCGCATATCCGCAGCAGGGCCAGACCCCGCAGGCGTACCCGCAGGGGGCCTACGGCCAGCGGCCAGGACCCTACAGCAACGGCCAGCCGCAGCCGTACGGCCAGCAGCCGACCTATGGTCAGCAGCCCGCGGCCAACCCGTACCAGGTGCCCAACCAGGTTCCGCCCTACGCCCACCCGCAGGCCTATCCGGCTCAGGCCTACCCGACCCAGGCCTACCCGACCCAGGCGTACCCGACCGCGGGCGCCGCGGACCCGACCGGTCCGTCGGCCCGCAGCCCCATGCTCGGCATGGTCGCGTTCGCCGTGCTGGCTCTGTGCCTGGTGGTGGGCAGCGTCGCCGGGTTCCAGGTCATGCAGGTGGCCGCCCAGTACGTCGTCACCCTCTCGGGAAGCACCGCCGCCGACCAGACCGCGATCACGCAGGCGCTCGAGGCCGAACTCATGAGGAGCTACCCTGCGCAGACGATCGCGCTCAACCTGACCGGCTGGGGAGGCCTCGTGGCCTGGATCGCGGGCATCGTCGCCACCGCCACCCGTCGCGGTCGGCTGTGGGGGGTGCTGACCATCGTCCTCGGCGTCGTCAGCCCGATCATCATCATCGCTGTTGCGGTCGCAGCGCTGGGCCCCGCGCTGCAGTCGCTCCCCCGCTAGGCGCAGGTGTGCGCCTTCCGGTGACCGGCACGTGCGCTCCGGCCGGTCCGGCCCTGCCCACGCTCCCGAAAGGCGGGGTTTGTGGCCCGGGGCGGGGGGCCAAGACCCC
>NZ_JASGES010000199.1:0-14979 GCF_047606205.1 Propionicimonas sp.
CCCCGGGCTGCCCGCGGGGGGGGGCGCCGCGGCCCCCCCCCCCCCCCCTTCTGCTGGCTGGTGTCAGCTGGTCACTTGATGGTGACCGAGGCACCGGCGGCCTCGAGGGACTCCTTGGCCTTGGCGGCCGCGTCGCGCGCGACCTTCTCCAGGACGACCTTCGGGGCGGCCTCGACCAGATCCTTGGCCTCCTTCAGGCCGAGGTTGGTGAGCGCACGCACCTCCTTGATGACCTGGATCTTCTTGTCGCCCGCGGAATCGAGGATCACGTCCACCTCGGAGGACTCCTCGACCTCCTCGGCGGCGCCGGCGTCGCCGCCACCCGCGGCGGGAGCCGCGGCGGCCACGGCCACCGGAGCGGCAGCGGTGACACCGAAGGTGTCCTCGAACAGCTTCACGAACTCGGAGAGCTCGATCAGGGTCATCTCCTTGAAGGCGTCAAGGAGCTCGTCAGTAGTGAGCTTCGCCATTGTCGGCGTCCTTTCTCTTCTTCTTACTCTGATGCAGCGTCAGCCGCGTCGGTGGTGGCCTCAGCAGCGGGTGCTGCATCGGTTGCCGGGGCGTCATCCCCGGCCTGCTTCTGGGACTTCAGGGCGGCCAGCGCGCGAGCGGCCTGCGACAGCGGTGCGGCGAAGAGCCCCACAGCCTTGGCCAGGTTGCCGTTCATCGCACCGGCGAGCTTCGCGAGCAGGACCTCGCGGGACTCGAGATCGGCCAGCTTCTTGACCGAATCGGCGTCGAGGACGCGACCGTCCATGACGCCACCCTTGATCACCAGCAGCGGGTTCGCCTTGGCGAAGTCGCGCAGACCCTTCGCCACGGTGGCAACGTCACCGCGGATGAAGGCGATCGCGGTCGGGCCGGCGAGCTTGTCGTCGAGTCCCTCGATGCCCGCTTCGCGGGCGGCGATCATGGTCAGCGTGTTCTTCGTCACGGCGTAGGTGGCGTCCTCACCCAGGGACCGGCGCAGTGCCTTCAGGTCCTTGACGGTGAGTCCGCGGTACTCGGTCAGCACAGCGGCAGCGGAGGTGCTGAAAGCCTCAGTCAGCTCCGCCACGTCGGCTGCCTTGTCCGGCCTCGCCATGGTTCTCCTTCCCACATCTGATGTGTCACCCTCGACTGCTGGGGAAAGGAAAAGCCCCGGTGCACAGGCAACCAGGGCGAACGACTCGTGCGAGCGATTCAGGTTTCACCTGCGCGGGATTTGCCTTGCCTGGCGAACCAGGACGAGAACCAGCGGTCTTCGGTAGGTCCAAGGCTACCGGCAGGCCCCGCCGGTAGCCAAATCGGCCCGGAGACGGCGAACGCCCCCGCCTGCCTCGAGCACCCCACCCTGCGGCGGAGGCGACCCGATGCGGAACGGAGGCGTTCTGCGGTCTGGATGGACTACTCGGCGACCGACTTCACCTTGGTGGGATCGACCGGGACACCCGGGCCCATCGTGGAGGCGATGGTCGCCTTCTTCACGTAGCGGCCCTTCGACGCGCTCGGCTTGAGCCGCATGACCTCGTCGAACGCGGCGAAGTAGTTCTCCACCAGCTGCTGCTCGGTGAACGACGCCTTGCCCACGATGAAGTGGAGGTTGGCGTGCCGGTCGACGCGGAACTCGATCTTGCCGCCCTTGATGTCGGAGACGGCCTTGGCCACGTCCATCGTCACGGTGCCGGTCTTCGGGTTCGGCATCAGGCCACGGGGGCCGAGAACGCGACCGAGCCGGCCGACCTTGCCCATCAGGTCGGGCGTGGCGACCACCGCGTCGAAGTCGAGGTAGCCGCCGGCGATCTTGTCGATGAGCTCGTCGGCGCCCACCTCGTCGGCGCCCGCCGCCAGCGCGTCGTTGGCCTTCTCACCGGTGGCGAAGACGAGGACCCTTGCCGTCTTGCCGGTGCCGTGGGGAAGGTTCACGGTGCCACGCACCATCTGGTCGGCCTTGCGGGGGTCGACGCCGAGGCGGAGGGCGACCTCCACCGTCTCGTCGAACTTCGCAGAGGCGTTCTTCTTGACGATGCCCAGGGCAGCCTCGGGGCTGTACAGCTGGTTCTCGTCGACGTTCTCGCTCGCGGCCCGGTAGGCCTTGCTGCGCTTCATGCTGGTCTCCTTGTTCGTCTCGGCCCTCGCGTGGGCCGGGTGCCAGTCGTGGTGCGGGCCCAGCCGGCCCTCCCACTGATTCTGTTCAGGTGTGGATCAGGACTCGACGGTGACGCCCATGGAGCGGGCGGTGCCGGCGACGATCTTCATGGCGGCCTCGATGTCGTTGGCATTGAGGTCCGGCAGCTTGGTGGTGGCGATCTCACGCACCTGGTCGGCGGTGAGCGAGCCCACCTTGTCCTTGTGCGGACGCGCCGAGCCACTCTTCAGCCCGGCAGCCTTCTTGATCAGTTCCGCGGCCGGCGGGGTCTTCGTGATGAAGGTGAAGGTGCGGTCCTCGTAGATCGTGATCTCGACCGGGATGATCGTGCCACGCATGGCCTCGGTCTCGGCGTTGTACCGCTTGCAGAACTCCATGATGTTCACGCCGTGCGGGCCGAGCGCGGTGCCGACCGGCGGGGCAGGGGTGGCTGCGCCCGCGTTCAGGGCCACCTTGACGATGGCGGCCACTTTCTTCTTGGGAGGCATTGTTGGTTGGGTCCTTCTCGTTGGTTCTTCTTCCGCACCGCCGGCCACGGTGGCCGGCGGCCATGCGCGTCGCTAGACCTTCTGGATCTGGCCGAGGGTCAGATCGACCGGGGTCTCCCGGCCGAGGATCTCGACCAGCGCCTTGAGTCGCTGGCTGTTCGCATTGATCTCGGTGATGGTCGCGTGCACCCCGGCGAAGGGGCCCTGGACCACCATGACCGAGTCCCCGACCTTGAAGTCGGCGATCTCGATCTTCCTGCTCCTCGGCCTGCTGCCTGCCGAGGCGGCGGCGGCCCTGGCCAGCGCGGCCGGGGCGAGCATCTTCTCGACCTCCTCCAGGCTCAGCGGCACCGGAGCGCTCGCGTGAGCGACGAAGCCCGTCACCGACGGCGTGTGCCGCACGGCGGCCCAGGACGCGTCGGTCAGGTCCATCCGGACCAGCACGTACCCGGGGAGCACCGTCCGCGTGACCGACTTGCGCGCACCGTTGCGGGTCTCGATGACCTCCTCGGTGGGCACAACGGCTTCGTAGATGTAGTCCTCCATGCCGAGCGTCTTCACCCGGTTGTCCAGGTTCTGCTTCACCCGGTTCTCCATGCCGGAGTAGGTGTGGATGACATACCAGTCCCCCACCTGGCTGCGCAGCTGCTGGCGCAGTTCCTCCAGCACGGCCTCCTCGTCGGCGTCCGGGACGACCGGCTCCGGTTCGGGCTCGGACTCGTCCTCGCCGAGGTCGAGCAGCAGGTCGTCGGCCTCGGTCTCCACCGGGCCGCCGAAGTCGAGATTCAGCTCGATGTCGTCCTCGGCCGGCGCCTCGGGAACACCGAGGTCGATCTCGAAGTCGTCCGGCACGGGTGTGCCGAAGTCGTCGGAGGGCGCGTTGTTCTCAGTCAATGCCTACTCACTTCCTCGTCGGTCAGCCCAGGGCCTTGAGCATCAGCCAGCCGAACCCGAGGTCGAGCAGCGCGACGATGCCGATCATGATCAGCACGAACACCAGGACGACGACGAAGTACTGCTGCAGCTGGCTGCCGGTCGGCCAGACGACCTTCTTCAGCTCCGAAACGGACTCGCGGACGAACTGGGCCGGCGTGGTCCGCTGATGCTCCTCGCCCGGCCGGGCGCGACGCTGCTTCGGAGTGGCCCGACCCTTGCCGGTGGACACCGCCAGGTCATCGCCGCCGGCCGCGGCCTTCCGCACCGGACGGGCGCTGGCGGCCGCCATGGCGACCTGCTCCTCCTCGCTCACCTCGACGTCGTCCAGACCCATGGCCTCCAGGTCGAGCTCATCGGCGGTGGGGTCGCTGGGGACGTCGGCGTCTGCCAACTCCGGTTCGTCCGCCACAGGGCCGTCCTTACTCGTCGCTACTTCGGTGGTGCTGGCCGGTCGTCGGTGTGACGGCCTGTCCAGCAGGGCAAGAGGGACTTGAACCCCCAACCTGCGGTTTTGGAGACCGCTGCTCTGCCAGTTGAGCTATTGCCCTTCGGTGTCCGCACCGCCCGCCGATGCCTGTGGGCATGGCCGAGCAGGTGATGGTCACCAAGTACAGGATTGTACGTGGAACCTGCGGGGGAAGTCGAACCGGGCTCAGCGCACGCGCAGGCCCGGGGACGCCCCCTCCTCCGCCTCCAGCAGGAAGATTCCCGGATGGGTCTTCTCCTCACCGTGCGCCGCGGCGAGGACCATGCCCTCGCTCACACCGAAGCGCATCGTGCGGGGCGCCAGGTTGGCCACGAGCACCGTGAGGCGTCCGACGAGGACGGCCGGGTCGTGCGTGCCGGCGATCCCGGAGAACACCTGCCGGGTACGGCCCTCCCCCGCGTCGAGGGTGAGCCGGAGCAGCTTCTTCGCGCCCTCGACCGACTCCGCTGCGACGATTCGGGCCACCCTGAGGTCCACCCTGCTGAAGTCGTCGATCGTGATCTGCTCGCTGATCGCCTCGCCGCCCGGTGGCTCGTCGGACCCGGCGCCGGCCTCGGCGTCAGCGGCGGGCTCGCCCGCCGGCAGCGACGCGGGCTCGAACAGCGCGGCCATGGAGGCCGGGTCGACCCGCTGCATGAGGTGGGAGTAGCGGCCGATCACGTGCTCTCCGAGCGGACGCGTGGCGTCCTGCCAGGTGAACTCGGGAACTCCGAGGAAGGCGGCCACGCCGGCTGCCACCGCAGGCACCACGGGGGCGAGCAGGACGCTGAGGACGCGGAACGCCTCGATTCCGGTGCTGCACGCCCGGTGCAGCTCGGCCTCGCCGCCCTCGGCCTTCGCCAGGTCCCACGGCTTGTGCCGCTCGACATACTCGTTCACCCGGTCGGCGAGAGCCATCACCTCGCGCAGCGCCTTACCGAACTCCCGGGTCTCGTAGAGCTCCGCGACCGCGTCCACCCTGCCGTGCAGCTGGGCGAGCAGCGCGCGGCCGTCCTCACCGAGGTCGGTGGCCAGCCGGCCGTCGAACCGTTTGGTCAGGAAGCCGGACAAGCGGGCCGCGATGTTCACGTACTTGCCGACCAGATCGGCGTTGACGCGGGTGACGAAGTCATCCGGGGTGAAGTCGAGGTCCTCGACGTGCGAGTTCAGCTTGGCCGCGATGTAGTAGCGCAGCCAGTCCGGATTGAGCCCCAGCTCGAGGTAGCGCAGCGGGCTGATACCGGTGCCGCGGCTCTTGCTCATCTTCTCCTCGCTCACAGTGATGAAGCCGTGCACGAAGACGTTGTCGGGCACCTTGCGCCCGGAGAACTTCAGCATCGCCGGCCAGAACAGCGTGTGGAAGTACACGATGTCCTTGCCGATGAAGTGGACCTGCTCGACCTCCGGGCGGGCGAGGAACCCGTCGACGTCCTCGCCGCGCTTCGCGAACAGGTTCGCCAGCGAGGCCAGGTAGCCGATCGGCGCGTCCAGCCAGACGTAGAAGTACTTGCCGGGGGCGTCGGGGATCTCGATGCCGAAGTAGGGCGCGTCACGCGAGATGTCCCAGTCGGACAGGCCGGGGTCGCCCTGCTCGTCGCGGACGAACCACTCCTTCACCTTGTTGGCCACCTCGGGCTGCAGCCGGCCGTCCTGCGTCCACTCCTCGAGGAAGGCCACGCAGCGGGGGTCGGACAGCCGGAAGAAGAAGTGCTCGCTGGAGCGCAGCTCCGGCACGGCCCCGGACAGCGCGGAGTAGGGGTTCTTCAGGTCGGTCGGCGCGTAGACGCTGCCGCACACCTCGCAGGAGTCGCCGTACTGGTCGGCCGCACCGCACTTGGGACACTCGCCCTTGATGTAGCGATCGGGCAGGAACATGGCCTTCACCGGATCGTAGAACTGCTCGACGACGTGGGTGTCGATCAACCCGTTGTCCTTCAGGGCCAGGTAGATCGACTGCGCGAGCGCGGTGTTCTCCGGGCTGTCGGTGGAGTGCCAGTTGTCGAAGGAGATGCCGAAGCCGTCCAGATAGGCCTTCCGGCCGGACGCGATGCCCGCGACGAACTCCTGCGGAGTCAGGCCGGCCTTCTCCGCGGCGATCATGATCGGGGCGCCGTGGGCGTCGTCCGCACCGACGAAGTAGACCTCCGCGCCGCGCATCCGCTGATACCGCACCCAGATGTCGGCCTGGATGTACTCCATCATGTGGCCGATGTGGAAGGGCGCGTTGGCGTAGGGCAGGGCTGTGGTGACGAACAACGTCCGGGTCATTCCTCGAAGCCTAGATTCCCGGGCAACTCCGGCGCCAACCGGATCAGCCACTGGCCCTGGGTGCGGGGCTTCGTGGCCGCAGCGGGACGACCTCTTTCGGCCCGGGCCGGGGTGGGTGATCGCCGATGTCGTGATCCGGCCACTGGAGAGCCCCGCTGTGACAGGAGAGGCGGATGGGAAACACAGATTGGCCGGATCGCGTCAGGGATCCCGTCCCCGCCCGCGTGCCCTAAATGACGGCGGCGACGGCCGCGGCGACCCGCTCGACGTTGCCCGGGTTCAGCGCTGCGACGCAGATCCGTCCGGCGTCGGTGCCGTACACCGCATGATCGGTGCGCAGCGCCTGCATCTGGGCCGCGGAAAGGCCGGTGTAGCTGAACATGCCGACCTGGCGGGCGATGAAACCGAAATCGGTGGACGCCCCCGCCGCGGCCAGCGCATCCACCAGCGCGACCCGCATCGAGCGGATCCGCAGCCGCATCCCCTCCAGCTCCGACTCCCACTGTGCACGCAGATCCGGGTCGGCGAGCACGGCGGCGACGACCGCCGCCCCGTGGGTGGGCGGGTTGGAGTACGTCGTGCGGATCGTGACCTTCAGCTGGGACAGCGCCCGCGCCGCCTCGTCGGCGTCCGCGGCGACCACACTCAGGCCCCCCACCCGTTCCCCGTAGAGGCTGAAGCTCTTCGAGAACGAGGACGCGACCAGCACGGGGATCCCGAGTTCGGCGAAGCGCGCGACCACCGCCCCGTCGGCCGCGATGCCCTCCGCGAAGCCCTGATAGGCCATGTCGAGGAACGGCACCAGCCCGGCCTCGGCGACGACCCGGGCGACCTCGGCCCAGTTCTCCTCGGTCAGGTCGTAGCCGGTCGGGTTGTGGCAGCAGGCGTGCAGGACGACGACCGTTCCCGGCGGGGCGGCGGCCAGGTCGGCGAGCATGCCGTCGAGGTCCACACCGCCCTTCGCCGGCGCGTAGTAGCGGTACGGACGGACGTCGTAGCCGGCCCGGCTGAACAGCGCCTCGTGGTTCTCCCACGACGGGTCGGAGATGAGGACGGTCGGCAGCGCGTCGGTGCGCTTGAGGAACTCCGCGCCGATCTTCAGCGCGCCCGTCCCACCCAGGCCCTGCACGGTGACCACGCGTCCGTCGGCGACGGCGGCAGAACCAGGCCCGAACACGAGATCGCGGACGGACCTGGTGTAGGCGGGCAGGCCGTCGATCGGGAGGTAGCCGCGGGGCGCGGGGTTCTCGGCCAGCCTGGCCTCCGCGGCGCGGACGCATTCCAGAAGCGGGATCTTCCCGTCCTCGCCCAGGTACACCCCGACGCCGAGATTCACCTTCTCCGACCGGGTGTCGGCCACGAACGCCTCGGTCAGGCCGAGGATCGGGTCGCGCGGCGCCAGGGGAAGGGTGGTCAGGATGCTCACGGGTGCCTCTTTCACGGTCGGGGCCGCCGGTCAGTCTAGAACGAGACCCCCACCAGGACGGGCTCGGGTTCCAGCCGGACGGCATAGCTGTGCCAGACCCCGTCCCGGATCTGTCGCGCGAGCGCGAGCACGTCCTGCGCCGTCGCACCGCCGCGGTTGGTGATCGCCAGGGAGTGCTTGCCGGAGACCCGGGCGAGCCCCGCGCCGTAGCCACGGCTGAAGCCGGCGTGCTCGATCAGCCAGGCGGCGCTGGTCTTCACCCTCCCGTCGGGCTGCGGGTAGCGCGGCGCGTCGGCAGGCAGCCGGTCCGCGGCCGCGGCGTCGAGCACAGGGTTGGTGAAGAAGCTGCCCGCGCTCCAGGTGTCGCGGTCCTCCGCGTCCAGCACCATGCCCTTGCTGCGTCGCAGCGCGAGGACGGCCTCACGGACGTCGGACATCGGCGCGCGCTCTCCCGGCTCGATGCCCAGACTGCGGGCGAGCTCCAGGTACCGGACCGGCATCGACAGGCCGCCGAGCCGGAACTGGAAACTCACCGAGAGCACGACGAATCGATCGGGCAGTGCCTTGAAGACCGACCACCGGTAGCCGAAGTGGCAGTCGGCGGCGAACCGGGTCACGACCGCCTTCTGCTGGCGGTCGAACACGCGGACGCGCGCGATGGACTGGGCAACCTCCTGCCCGTACGCACCGACGTTCTGGATCGGCGTGGCACCCACCAGGCCGGGAATCCCCGACAGCGCCTCGATGCCGACCTGACGGGATCCGACGGTCGCCGCGACGAAGCCGTCCCATGGCTCGCCGGCGGCCACGCTCAGGAACGCGCCCGAGCAGGCCGCCACGTCGTCGGTGTGGATGCCGCGCAGGCCTGACGTGTGCACGACCGTGCCGTCGAACCCCGCGTCGGAGACGACAACGTTCGAGCCTCCACCCAGGACGAGCAGTGGCTCGCCCCGTTCGTCCGCGCTGCGGACAACGTCGATCAGGTCCGCCTCCGTCTCCGGTGCGAGCCAGGTCCTCGCCGGTCCGCCCACCCGCAGCGTGGTGTGGTTGGCGAGGAGCTCAGCCAAGGTCGACCTCCGCCACGGCAGCGCCGAGCACCTTCGCCTCGCCGCAGGTGGCCTCGATGGCGACCGTGGCCACCCCGTCCTCGACCTTGGTGATCGTGCCGCCGAACACGACGACCGCGCCCGTCTCGGCGGCCACCACCACGGGCTTGGTGAACCGCACCGAGTAACTGCGGACGCGCGCGACGTCGCCGGCCCAGTCGGTGACCACCCGCAGGGCCGTGCCCATGGTGAGCATGCCGTGGGCGATCACGTCGGGCAGACCGAGCGCAGCAGCCGCCGCGTCGGACCAGTGGATGGGGTTGAAGTCGCCGGACGCGCCGGCGTAACGGACGAGGTCGGCACGGGTGAGCGTGCGGGAGAAGCCGGGCAGGACCTGCCCGACCTCGGCTGCCAGCGGGCTCATGCCGCCTCCCCCTCGCTGGTGTGCATCAGGGTGGAGCTCGCCGTGCACAGCGGCTCCCCGTCGGTGCTGGACAGGGCGACGGCGATCCCGATGATCGCGGTGGCGCCGCGGGCGCGCACCTTCTCGATGGTCAAGGTGGCGGTGACCGACTCGCCCGCCCGGAGCGGGCGGTTCCAGGTGAACCTCTGGTCGACGTGGACGGTGCGGCTCAGGCTCAGCCCGAGTTCCGGGTCGTCGAACATCGCGCCCCACGCCGCGGAGGCGAGCACGACCGCGAAGGTCGGCGGTGCGACCGCCTCGGGCCCGGAGTAGGCGGGGTTGTCGGCGTCCCCCAGCGCTGCGGCGAACTCGGAGATCTTGGCGCGGCCCACTTCGTACGGCGCGGTGGCCGGGTAGGTGCGCCCGATGTGCTCTTCGCTGATCGGCATGAGCACAGGCTAACGGCATGCCCGCGTCCGCGACCCTGCCCGGGCCGCGAGTGTCACCTGGCTCGGCCCGGATCCGGGTCAGACGCAGCAAAGCCGCCCACGTCCGTGGGCGGCCTGGCAGGAGGAACCGGTCAGCGGGTCTCGCGGTGCGCGGTGTGCGCGTGGCACTTCGGGCAGAACTTCTTCAGCTCGAGCCGGTCGGGATCGTTGCGACGGTTCTTCTTGGTGATGTAGTTCCGTTCCTTGCACTGCGTGCACGCCAAGGTGATCTTGGGCCGGACGTCGGCTGCCTTCTTGGCCATCGGATTCCTCTTCTCCTACGTGAGCCACACCATTGGTAGCGGGAGCGGGACTTGAACCCGCGACACAGCGATTATGAGCCGCTTGCTCTACCGCCTGAGCTATCCCGCCCCCGTTCGGACTTCCAGTTGCCTGGGGGACGGGCGGTAATTCCGTCCATCCGAACACAGAGCCCCCATGCGGAATCGAACCGCAGACCTTCTCCTTACCATGGAGACGCTCTGCCGACTGAGCTATAGGGGCCGGACGGGGGTTGACACTACCCCACGACCACCGTGCCGCCCAAATCGCCGCCACCCCGCGCGGCGAAGTGCCCGTCGGGGAGCGGGTTCAGTCCAGTCCGGCCCGGAATCGGGCCAGCTCGACGCGCCCCGCCCGGGTCGGCACACCCTCCTCCGCGAGCAGGCGTGAGCCCTCCGCGACCAGGTGCGGGGCGATCGAGCCGTCGGCCCGGACCACCCGCCACCAGCAGGTCTCACCGCCACTCGTGGCGAGGACGCGTGCGACGAGCCGTGGCCCGCAGCCGACGATGCGGGCGATGTCGCCGTAGGTGCTCACGCAGCCGGCCGGGATCGCGTCGGCGGCCATCAGGATGCTGTCCGCCAGCTCCGCCATGGTTGCCACGCACGGAACTCTACGAGCCCCGCCCCACCGGCCAGTCGGTGGGGACCGGTGGGAGGCGGGACGGCAGCGGCCTATGGTGGGATCAGAAGGGAGCTCGACGATGACCGAATTCCGTATCGAACACGACACCATGGGTGAGGTCCGGGTTCCGGCCGACGCCCTCTACGCCGCCCAGACCCAGCGCGCGGTGGAGAACTTCCCGATCTCCGGACGCGGCCTGTCCAGCCACCACATTGCGGCGCTCGGACAGATCAAGCGCGCCGCCGCGATCGCGAACGCCGAACTGGGCGTGCTGCCGCAGCCGGTCGCCGACGCGATCGTGGCCGCGGCCGACGAGGTGATCGCGGGCGCGCACGACGACCAGTTCCCGATCGACGTCTTCCAGACCGGCTCGGGGACCTCGTCCAACATGAACACCAACGAGGTGGTGGCCACGCTCGCGTCCCGTCACCTCGGCGAACGGGTGCACCCCAACGACCATGTGAACGCCTCCCAGTCCTCCAACGACGTCTTCCCGTCCTCGATCCACATCGCCGCCGTGCAGGCCGTGACGGACGACCTGCTGCCGGGGCTGGACGTGCTGGCGGCCGCGCTGGAGGGCAAGGCGACCGAGTTCGCCGACATCGTGAAGTCCGGCCGCACCCACTTGATGGACGCCACGCCGATCACGCTCGGCCAGGAGTTCTCCGGCTACGCCACCCAGGTGCGCTACGGCATCGAGCGGGTGAGGGCCGCGCTGCCCCGCCTGTGCGAGCTGCCACTGGGCGGCACGGCGGTCGGCACCGGCATCAACACCCCGCCGGGCTTCTCGGCGCGGGTGATCGAGCTGGTCGCCGAGCACACCGGGCTGCCGCTGGTCGAGGCGCACAACCACTTCGAGGCGCAGGCCGCCCAGGACTCCCTGGTGGAGACCTCGGGGGCGATCCGGACGGTGGCGGTCTCGCTGGTGAAGATCGCCAACGACCTGCGCTGGATGGGGTCGGGCCCGCGCACCGGCATCGGCGAACTGTCGCTGCCCGACCTGCAGCCGGGAAGCTCGATCATGCCCGGCAAGGTGAACCCGGTGCTGCCCGAGGCGACCGTCATGGTGGCCGCCCAGGTGATCGGCAACGACGCCGCGATCACGTTCGCCGGCGCCCAGGGCAACTTCGACCTGTTGGTGATGCTGCCGGTGATGGCCCGCAACCTGCTCGAGTCGATCACGCTGGTCGGCAACGTGTCCCGGCTGCTCGCCGGGCGCTGCGTGGACGGCCTGGTCGCGAACGTTGAGCGATGCCGCCAGTTGGCGGAGTCGTCCCCGTCCATCGTGACCCCGCTGAACCGGATCATCGGCTACGAGGCGGCGGCGAAGATCGCCAAGCACTCGGTGAAGGCGAACCTGACCGTGGCCGACGCGGTCCGTGACCTCGGCTACGTCGAGCGTGGCGAGATCACCGAGGAGCAGCTGGCGAAGGCCCTCGACGTCACCACGATGACGGGACGCTGAGTCCTCAGTCCGCGATGGCCGTGCGCAGGCCGAGGGCGATCATCACTCCCCCGCCGGCGGCACTGAGCCGGTGCAGCCGGCGCTCGGAGGCGGCGAACCAGATCCGCGCCGTACCCGCCGCGATGCCCCAGGCCGAGTCGCAGATGGCGGCCAGACCGGTGTGTCGCGGGAGGCATGGCCGGGACCCTATGGCAGCAGCGCGGGCGAGGGGGGCAGGTCCATCCGGCGGACCGGGGAGAGCCCCGCTGGCGCCCGGCGCGGCTGCGACCGAAAGCACATCACCCCTCGTCGAACAACGTCTGACGAGGGGTGATGCTGCGTGGCAGGTGTAGGGTTCGAACCTACGTAGGCTGAGCCGACGGTTTTACAGACCGCTCCCTTTGGCCACTCGGGCAACCTGCCGTGCCCCGATACTGTAGCAAAGCCGACGGGGCCCGACGAATCGGCCGAACCGGCCGTCGCGCGCCCTGCGAGCGCCCCTTTCGGCGCCGAGCGTTTGCGGCACCGCGTCCGATCTGGTGGCATGGACACCTCACCGAGGTAGGAGTGTGCAGTGGCCGGAGACAGCTCGTTCGACATCGTCAGCAAGGTGGACCGCCAGGAGGTCGAGAATGCTCTGAACATGGCCGCCAAGGAGGTGCGCAACCGCTTCGACTTCAAGGGGACGGACGCCTCGATCCGCGCCTCGGGCGACGCGATCGAGATGGAGGCCAACGGGGAGGAGCGGGTCAAGGCGGTCCTCGACGTGTTCCAGACCATGCTGGTGCGACGCAAGGTCGACCTGAAGTCGCTGGACGCCGGGGAGCCACGGCTGAGCGGCAAGCTGTGGAAGCTCACCGTGACGCTGCGGCAGGGCATCAGCCGGGAGAACGCACAGAAGATCTCCAAACTGATCCGCGACGAGGGGCCCAAGGGGGTCCGCACGCAGGTGCAGGGCGAGGAACTGCGCGTGTTCTCCAAGAAGCGCGACGACCTCCAGGCCGTCCAGAAGCTGGTGCGCGAGGCGGACTACGAGTTCGCCGTCCAGTTCGACAACTACCGGTAGCCGGGAGTGGGCAGCACACCCTACCTGAGGCTCGACGAGGCGATCCTCGACCGCAACATCGCCGCGATGGCCGACACGGCGGCAGCGCGGCAGGTGAGCCTCCGTCCGCACGCGAAGACCCACAAGTGCCCGCAGATCGCCGAACGCCAGCTGCGCGCCGGGGCGACCGGGCTCACCGTGGCCACCATCGGTGAGGCCGAGGCCTTCGCCGGGGCCGGCTTCGACGACCTGTTCATCGCCTATCCGCTCTGGGTGGACGCCGACGCCGCCGACCGGCTCAGGGCGCTCGGCGAGCGTGCCCGACTCAGCGTCGGCTGCGACTCGGTGGAGGCGGCGGCCAATCTCGCCGGGCTACCCGTCGAGGTGATGGTCGAGGTCGACTCCGGCCACCACCGCACGGGGGTGCCTCCGGAGTCCGCCGGAGAACTCGCGGCCAGGGCGGCCGGCCTCGGGCTGGTCGTCCGCGGTGCGTTCACCTTCCCCGGGCACAGTTACGCCCCGGACGGCACCGGCAGGGCGGCGACCGATGAGGCCGGGGCGCTGGCGGCAGCGGGACGGACGATGGCCGCGCACGGCGTGCCCGCACAGGTGCTGAGCGGCGGCTCGACCCCCTCGGCAGGGTTCGTCGAACCCGGCGTCCTGACCGAACTGCGCCCGGGCGTCTACGTGTTCGGGGACGCCCAGCAGGTCGAACTCGGCACCATCGGCTTCGGGGACGTCGCGCTGACCGTCGCCGCGACGGTGGTCTCCCACGCCGGCGGGAGAGTCGTGACGGATGCGGGCAGCAAGGCGCTGGGGGCTGACCGGGCGCCGTGGGCGACCGGCTACGGCCGCGTCCTGGAGGTGCCGGAGGCGCGAGTCGTCGCGCTCAGCGAACACCATTCGACGATCGAGTGGCCGGGAGCGCTGCCGCGGCACGGCGAGCAGGTACTGCTCGTCCCCAACCACGTCTGCACCGCGGTGAACCTCGCTGACGCCTACCGGCTGGTCGGCGGCGGAACGCTGCCGGTCGCGGCGCGGGGGCGCAACTGCTGATGCGGATCGCCACCGTCAACGTGAACGGCATCCGGGCCGCCGTCCGCCGCGGATTCGCCGACTGGCTGGTCCAGCGGGGGCCCGACCTGGTCGCGCTGCAGGAGGTCCGCTCGCCGGAGGACCTCGTTCCGCTGGAGGCCTCCACCGGGTACCACTTCGCCTACCACCCCGGCGACCGCGCCGGTCGCAACGGGGTCGCCCTGCTCTGCCGGACCCCTCCCGACGCCGTGAGGGAAGGCTTCGGCAGCGCGGTGTTCGACGCCGAGGGACGCTATCTGGAGGCCGACTACGACCTGTGCGGGTGGCGGCTCACGGTGGGGTCGCTGTACCTGCCGAAGGGCGGCCGCGCTGATGACACTCCCGAGGAACTGGCCCGCTACCAGCGCAAATTGCGGTTCATGCGCGCGTTCCGTCCCTATCTCACACGAGCGCGGCTGAAGGCGAAGCGGGAAGGCAGGGAGTTCCTGGTGATGGGCGACGTCAACATCGCCCATACGCGGCAGGACCTGCGCAACTGGCGCAGCAACCAGAAGAACGTCGGTTTCCTCCCCGAGGAGAGGGAGTGGCTCGGCTCGGTCCTGGGTCCGCGCACACTCGTGGACGTGATCCGCCGGCTGCACCCCGACGCCGACGGTCCGTACTCGTGGTGGAGCTGGATGGGCAATGCCTTCACCAACGACACCGGCTGGCGGATCGACTACCACCTGGCCACCCCTGCCCTTGCCGGCGCCGCGCTCGCGGGAGGCACGGACCGGGCGGCGTCCTACGAGGCCAGACTGAGCGACCACGCCCCCGTCGTCGTCGACTACGCCGACCGCTGAGAGGCATGCCTGCCCGCCCACCTCCGAAAGGCGGCCGCGGGAGCCCAGACGCCACGCG
>NZ_JASGES010000200.1:0-9177 GCF_047606205.1 Propionicimonas sp.
CCTCGCGGCCGGACCCGCTGTGATCGCCGCAAGGCCGCCGACGCCCCGCAGGCCGAGGCGTCGGCGGCCCTCCGGCTTCACCGGGAGGTAGCGCGCACCCCTCTTTACCGCGCCACCTCCCGGCCGGCATCCCACCGGCCGCCGCCGGCGGGTCGGGCCACGAGGGCCCGGCGCCGTACGAGGCACCCGCCAGTGCCAGCTCGGGCTTGTCTGCGAGGTCGGACTCACCGCGTCCGCGCCACGGCCGGAAGGTCCGCTGACGCCGGGCTTCGCCACGGTGCCCACGCGAGGCACGAGACCCTCTGCGAGCGTGGCTGCGACCTCGCGACCCCTCTGCCGCTCGGTCCCGGTGGTGTTGTTCGCTGCTGCCGCCCTTTCCGAAGTTCCCCTAATAGTCGGATGAGTGGTAAGAGAATAGCCTCCGAAGGAATCGATCGACAAGTTCCACTTGAACTCTGATTCAAGGAAGCTCGAGGGCCGTTGACCAAGGTTAAGGCGCGCGATTGCTCGCCCCCTCGCTCCCGTGCATATTACCTAGTCGTGGCCACTTTTTGGGGAATCACGACCCCTCCTGTCCCCCTTTGGTGGACATTATGAATATCACATTCAGTCCCCCTGGCGGGGACGTCGATTGTGGGCCACAGGTCCCCCGGGAGGGGACGTCCGGACTATTCTTGTCACTCGTGGGGGGACGCGGATTCGCCACTCCTGGGCGCACAACGGTATCTACGCACAATTACGTAGATACGGTCATGCCCCGCGGCGTGCCGCCACGGGACGCACCAAGCCCCCGTCAGGGAGCCTTCGTGCGTGGGATGCGCGGACGGCTCAGAAGGTGCGCAGCACCGCGCCGCAGCGCTCGGCAGCCAGCGCCACGGCCGCGTCCCGCGCTGCGGAGGTCTCGGTGTCGGTGAGGGTCCGGTCCGGGGCGCGGAACCGCAGTGCGTACGCCAGTGAGCGATGCCCGGCGGGCACCTGTCCGCCGGTGTACACGTCGAAGAGGCTGACCGACTCCAGCAGGGGCCCGGCTCCGTCCACCAGCGCCTGCTGGACGTCCGCGGCGCCGACCTCTTCCGACACGACCAGCGCCACGTCCTCCTTCGCGACCGGATGTGCGGAGACCGGCGCGATGGCGCCGCGCTCCGGGGCGAGGCGGACGAGGGCGTCGAGGTCGAGTTCGACGGCAGCCGCGCGCTCGGGAAGGCCGAAGGCCGAGATGACGCCGGGATGCAACTCTCCCGCGTGACCGACGACCTCACCGCGCAGCACCAGGGCCGCGCACCGGCCGGGGTGCCACGGAGCGACCTGGGCCGGCCGCCGCTCGATGCGCGCGCCGACACCGTCGGCGGCCAGCTCGGCGAATGCGAAGGCCTGGACCCAGCCCGCCGGTTCCCCGGCGTCGCGCCAGCCCGGACGTCGCCACTGTCCGCTGAGGACGGCGGCGAGGTGCCGGGGCTGCCGGGGCAGGGCGGCCTCGATGGCCTCCCGCTCGGCAGTCGACGGACGGTGCTCGACGGAGGGCAGCGGCGCGGCGTTCCCGGAGCCGGCGAAGAAGACCGAGCCCGCCTCGTACAGCGCCAGGTCGTCGTTGCCGCGGGAGGTGTTGCGCCCGAGCGCCGCGAACAGCCCGGGCAGGATCGAGGTACGCAGGTAGGGCGCGGTCTCGGCGAGCGGGTTCACCAGGCGCACCAGCGCTCGCCGCGGGTCGCCGGACGGCACACCCATCCGGTCGAGGTCATCGCTGCTGGCGAAGGGGAAGGTCAGCACCTCCACGAAGCCGGCGTCGGCCAGTCGCGTTCCGACGGCGCGCCGGGCACGCTGCCCACGGGTCAGTCCCCTGCCCACCGGCGCGGCCGGCACGATGGACGGCAGCGTGTCGAAGCCGACCTTGCGACCCACCTCCTCGACGTAGTCGTACGGGTCGCGCAGGTCCGGCCGCCAGGTCGGCGGGACCAGGCTGAGCCGGGCCGGACCCGTGCCCGGCGACGGGTCGATCTCGACATCGCAGCCGCTCTCGGTCAGGATCTGCACCACCCGCTCGGCCGAGACCTCGACACCCAGGATTCGCGAGGGCAGGTCGACGTCGATCGCCTGGGTGGGCACCGGCGGAACCGCTCCGGCGACGGTTTCGGCGCTGGAGAGCGTGCCGCCGGCGAGAGCGACGAGCAGATCGGCCGCGCGGTGGGCCGCACTGTAGGCGGCAGCCGGGTCGACGCCGCGATGGAACCGCCTGGACGCCTCCGAGGGCAGGTTGTGCCTGCGCAGGGTACGAGCGATCGTGGTCGCGTCGAAGCTGGCCGCCTCGATCACCACGTCCTTGGTGGAGTCGCGCAACTCGGTGGACTGACCGCCCATCACCCCGGCCAGCCCGATCGGGCCGGAATCGTCGGTGATCAGCAGGTCGCCGGGATCGAGGGCGCGGGTCTGGCCGTCGAGGGTGACCAGCGACTCCCCCGGCCGAGCCCTGCGGACCATGATGGGCCCGCTCAGCAGGGACGCGTCGTAGGCGTGCAACGGCTGACCGGTCTCCAGCATCACGTAGTTGGTGATGTCGACGGCGAGCGAGATCGAGCGCATCCCCGCCATCACCAGGCGGCGGGCCATCCAGCGAGGGGTGGGCAGGGACGGATCGATGCCGGTCACGCCGAGCGCGACGAACAGTGGGCAGGCGGCGTCCTCGAGCCGAACCGGGTAGCCGTCCGCCACGGCGGCAGGGGTGGCCCGGTTCACCACGTCGGTGAACCGCACGCCCAGGTTCTGGCCCGCCTCGCGGGCGATCCCGCGGATGCTCAGGCAGTAGCCGATGTCGGGGCTGACGTCGATGTCCAGGACGTCGTCGCGCAGCAGCAGGGCCGGCGCCGGATCGTCGCCGGGGGCCAGGCCGGCGTCGGCCGGCAGCACGATGATGCCGCTGTGATCGCTGCCGATGCCCAACTCGTCCTCCGCGCAGATCATGCCGTCGGAGAGGTGCCCGTAGGTCTTGCGCGCAGCGATCGCGAAGCCGCCGGCGAGCACCGCGCCGGGCAGCGAGACGACCACCAGGTCACCGACCGAGAAGTTGTGCGCACCGCAGACCACGCTGCGGCAGCCGCCGGGGTGATCGGCGTGGGGCTGGTTGTGGTCGGCGCCCACGTCCACCTGCACCCAGCGGATGGTCTTGCCGTTGGTCTGCGGCTCGTCGCGGTATGCCAGGATCCGGCCGACGACGACCGGGCCGCTGACGTCGGAGCCGACCTCATCGACACGCTCGACCTCCAGGCCCGCGCGGATCAGCACCTCGGCCAGTTCGCGTCCGGTCATGCCCTCGGGCAGATCGACGTGCTCGGCCAGCCAGCTCAGCGGCGCTCTCATCGTGCCATCCCCTTCAGTGAGCGGCTGAACCGCACGTCACCCTCCACCATGTCGCGCATGTCCGCGGCGTTGTTGCGGAACATCAGCGTCCGCTCGATCCCCATTCCGAACGCGAAGCCCGAGTACACCTCAGGATCGATGCCGCAGGCGATCAGCACCCGTGGGTTCACCACGCCGCAGCCGCCCCACTCGATCCAGCCCTGAGACCGGCAGGTGCGGCAGGGCGCGTCCGGGTTGCCCACCGAGGCGCCGTGGCAGACGAAGCACTTCAGGTCGACCTCGGCCGACGGCTCGGTGAACGGGAAGAAGTGCGGTCGCATCCGGGTCTCGATGTCGTCTCCGAACATCGAGCGGGCCAGATGGTCCAGGGTGCCCTTCAGGTGCGCGAGCGTGATGCCCCGGTCGACGCACAGGCCCTCGAGCTGGTGGAACACCGGGACGTGCGTGGCGTCGAACTCGTCCGCGCGGTACACCTTGCCGGGGCACACGATGTAGATCGGCGGCTCCCGGTCCAGCATCGTGCGCGCCTGCACGGGGGAGGTCTGGGTGCGGAGCAGCACATGACTGGCCAGCGGCTCGACGAACAGCGTGTCCGTGGTCGAGCGCGCCGGGTGGTCGGGTCGGGTGTTGAGCGCGTCGAAGTTCAGCCATTCGGCCTCCGCCTCCGGCCCTTCGGCGATCTCCCAGCCCATCGCGATGAACACATCGCCCATCAGGTCCATCAGGGCCGTGATCGGGTGCGGGGCGCCCTGGGGCCCGACCTCGACCGGCAGCGTGACGTCGACCCGCTCCTCGACCAGGCGGCGGGCCAGCTCCGCCGCGCCGAGCTCGTCCTCGCGGGCAGTCAGCGCGGCATTCACCGCGGCGCGGGCCGCGCCCAGCCGCTGGCCGGCATCCTTGCGCTCGGGGCCGGGGATCGTTCCGATCGAGCGGTTGGCGAGCGCGAGGGGCGAGCGTTCGCCGGCGTGCGCGAGACGCGCGGCCTTCAACTCGACGCTGGTTCCCGCAGCGGCGAACGCCGCCAACGCGTCGGCCACCACCCGGTCGATCGCGTTCTGGCTGAGGTCGGCCGGTTGGTCAGGCGCCATGGATGGGTACTCCTCGGATTCAGTTGGACGCGCGCTGCGCACTCGCGCTCGCGTACAGGCACACCGCGGCAGCGGTGGCCAGATTAAGGCTCTCGGCGTGCCCGTAGATGGGCACGGCCACGGTGTGGTCGGCCAGCGCCAGGTGTTCGACCGGCAGCCCCCAACTCTCGTTGCCCATCACCCAGGCGGTCGGCTTGTCCAGCTCGGCGTCGAGGTCGGTCAGGTCGGTGCCCGCGGCACCGTCGGTCGCGAAGACCTGCATGCCGGCCGCGCGGCAGGCCTCGATCGCCTCGGTGAGGTCGGCGCCCACGACGATCGGCAGGTGGAAGATGCTCCCCACGCTGGCCCGGACGGTCTTGGGGTTGTACAGCTCGACGGAGTCGGAACTGAGGATGACGGCATCGGCGCCGAACGCGTCCGCGCACCGGATCACCGTCCCCGCGTTGCCGGGGTCGCGCACCTGCGCGCAGATCACGACCAGTGAGACGTCCCTGCGGGAGTGCTTCTTGCGCGGCTTGTCCGCCTTCGGCTGCTTGCCGAGGACCGACTTCAGCGGCACGTCGATCGCCCGGACGACCGCGACCACTCCCTGCGGCGTCACCGTGTCGGTGAGGGTGGCCAGGTTCTGCTCGCTCACCCCGTAGTAGGTGACACCCGCGGCCCTCGCCTGCTCGAACAGGTCGATGTTGTCCATCGCCGCGGCCCACCGGAAGAAGACCGCCTCGACCACGCCCGGGACGGCGAGCGCCTCCCGCACCGCCTGACGGCCTTCGACCAGGAACCTCCCGGTCTCCTTGCGCTCCGCGCGCCGCTGCAGGGCCCGGGCGCTGCGCAGGACGGCCTGCGAGGGCTCGGGGAGTTCGATCGAAGCGACGGTCATCGTCGGTCCTTCGCTAGATGGGTGACGGCCGGGCCCTTCCATCGTGGGCCCGGCCGTCGGAAGTGTGCTTCTGGTCAGGCGGCCTGGGCGAGCTGGTTGGCCTTCGCCACCTCGACCAGCGCCGCGAAGGCGCCGCTGTCGCTGACGGCGAGCTCGGCGAGGATCTTGCGGTCCACCTCGACACCGGCGGTCTTCAGGCCGCTGATGAAACGGTTGTAGGTCATGCCCTCGGCGCGGCAGGCAGCGTTGATCCGCTGGATCCACAGCGACCGGAAGTCGCCCTTGCGGGCGCGGCGGTCGCGGTAGGCGTAGGTGTAGCTGTGCAGCAGCTGCTCCTTGGCCTTGCGGTACAGGCGGGAACGCTGGCCCCGGTAGCCGGATGCGGCGTCCAGGACCTCACGACGCTTCTTCTGCGCGTTGACGGAACGCTTCACGCGTGCCATGGCGGTTACTCCTCAGTGCTTTGCGGGTCGGTGGTTCAGTTGGCCTTGTACTTGCCCAGCAGGCGACGCGCCTTCTTGGCGTCCCCCGGAGCAACGACCTTGTCGCCGTCGAGGCGGCGGGTGCGGCTGGTCGGCTTGTGCTCGTTCAGGTGCATCTTGCCGGCCTGGCGGTGCATGACCTTGCCCGAACCGGTGACCCGGAACCGCTTCTTGGCGCCCGAGTGCGTCTTCATCTTCGGCATAGCGTCGTCCTTCTCTTCTTCTCTTCTACAGGTCGATGTCGGGGTCCATGTTGTCCGCGGGCCCCCGCTTCTTCTTGGGCTGCGCCGCCGCGGCGGCCGCGGCGCGCAACTCTGCCTCCGCCTGGCGGTCGGCCTCGGCGTTGGCGGCACGGTCGGCGGCCTTCGCGGCCTTCGCCGCCTCCACCTCGACGCGGGCCTCGGTCTTCTTGCGGGTCGGCGCGAGCACCATCAGCATGTTGCGGCCGTCCTGCTTGGGCGCCGACTCGATGAAGCCGTCCTCGGCCACGTCGTCGGCGAGCTTCTTCAGCAGGTTGAAGCCGAGTTCGGGCCGGCTCTGCTCGCGGCCACGGAACATGATGGTGATCTTCACCTTGTCCCCGGCCTTCAGGAAGCGCACGACGTGACCCTTCTTGGTGTCGTAGTCGTGGCTGTCGATCTTGGGCCGGAGCTTCATCTCCTTGATGACCGTGTTGGTCTGGTTGCGCCGGGACTCACGGGCCTTCTGGGCCGCTTCGTACTTGAACTTGCCGTAGTCCATCAACTTCGCCACCGGCGGACGAGCCATCGGGGCCACCTCGACCAGGTCGAGGTCCGCCTCCCTGGCCAGGCGCAGGGCGTCCTCGATGCGCACGATCCCGACCTGTTCGCCCGCAGGGCCGACCAGGCGTACCTCGTTCACGTGGATGCGTTCGTTGATCCGCGGTTCAGTACTGATGTGTTCCTCCAAAGCTGGATGGTGGGGCGTGATCGCTTCCGGAACCGGAAAAGGGCCCCCGCGCAGGCGGAGACCCTGAGACGACGGGACGCGCGCACGGCGCGACCCCGCGTACCGACCCGCCACCGGAGGTGATCGGGTGGGAGTTCAGGACTCCACTTCAGCGGACGGCCACCTGTTCGGCGGCGGTCGATCGGCTCCACTCTACCCCGTCCTGCCCCGGAGCGCCGAATCGCGCCGGCCGGCGGGGTGCCGGCGTGGACGCTGCCGTCCCGGGAACGCCGTCCTCGGGACGGGCCCGGGCATCGTCGCTTGCCCCCTACCTCGTCTGGACCCCTAGGACGGGTTGCCGGACGCCTCGGCGAAGAGCCAGCCCCAGCCGCCGTCGGGGAGTTCGACCAGGCGGCGGCCGCGGCCGAGTTCGGCCAGCAGGTCGCCCTCGACGACCAGGGGGTGCGGCCCGGCCAGGTCGACCAGGATCGCGACGGCGCCCTGCTCCCGCGCCGAGGACGCGAGTTCGTCCAGCCGGCACGGGACGGGACGGGCACCCTGGCGCCACGCGGCGAGAGCGTCGAGGCCGGTGAACGCGGGGATCGCCGTGCGTCCGTCCGGCAGCCGCAGGACGGCAGCACCCAGCTCCGCGTGACGCTCCGGGTCGGGGCCCTCGCCCCCGTCGTCGCCGAGGGCGATCACCGGCAGCAGCAGCCGTGCCGTGCACAGCGCGGCAACGGCGCGCAGGTAGCCGGTGTGTTCGCCGGCTCCGGCGAGCAGCACCCGCAGTCCGGCGTCGGGGTCGCCGCGGTCGTCCGCGTACGCCGCGCTCGGCTGGCCGAGACCGGTCACGGCTAGAGCCGGCAGGCGTGGATGCTGGTGACCAGGATCGCGTCCGCGCCGGTCTCCCACAGGTCGTCCATGATCCGTTGCGCCTCGCGGGCGGGGATCATCGCCCGGACCGCGAACCAGCCGTCCTTCGCCAGCGGGGAGACGGTCGGCGCGTCCAGCCCTGGCGTGACCCGGAACGCGGCCTCCATCTTGTCCGAGGACACGTTGTAGTCGACCATCAGGTAGTCGCGGGCGGTGATCACGCCGTTGATCCGCCGCTGGAGCAGGCCCAGGCCGGTCGGAACCTCCGCGCCGCGCCGCTGGATCAGGATCGCCTCGGACTCCAGGATCGGGTCGCCGAAGAGTTCCAGCCCCGCCCGCTTCAGGGTGGTGCCGGTCTCGACCACGTCCGCCACGACATCGGCCACGCCGAGGCGCACCGAGGACTCGACGGCGCCGTCGAGGTGGATCAGCCGTGCTGTCACACCGTGCCGGCCCAGGTAGTCCCCGACCAGGCCGGGGTAGGACGTCGCGATCCGGCGGCCGGCCAGGTCGGCGACGGTCATGGACGTCCCGCTGGGGGCGGCGAACCGGAACCGGGTACCGCCGAAGCCGAGCGCCATCACCTCATCGGCCTCCGCAGCGGAGTCCAGCAGCATGTCGCGGCCGGTGATGCCGAGGTCGAGGGTGCCCTCCCCCACGTACACGGCGATGTCGCGCGGACGCAGATAGTAGAACTCGACGCCGTTGGCGTCGTCGACGAGGACGAGCTCCTTGGCGTCCGTCCGCTGGCGGTAGCCGGCCTCCCGCAGCATCGAACTGGCCGACTCGGCGAGCGAGCCCTTGTTGGGCACCGCGATCTTCAACAGGTCTGATCCGTTCACCACAGGTCCGTTCACAGGTATTCGTAGACGTCTTCGAGCTCGAGCCCCAGCGAGATCATCAGGACCTGCAGGTGGTACAGCAGCTGGCTGATCTCCTCGGCGGCCTCGGCCCTGCTCTGGTACTCGGCAGCCATCCACACCTCGGCAGCCTCCTCGACGACCTTCTTGCCGATCGCATGGACGCCCGCGTCCAGCGCCCGGACGGTGCCGGACCCTTCCGGACGGGTCGCTGCGCGGTGGCGCAACTCGGCGAAGAGGTCTTCGAAGGATTTGCTCACGGCGGGCCAGCCTACCGGCTCGCCGGCCGGGCCACCCGGGCCGGGTCCCGGCGCCGCCCGCTGCGTGTCCCGATCTGGCCGTCGGCGGCGTCCCAGCCGTCTCTCCCGTCCCCTGCATGGCGCGTCGTGGACGGATCGCGACATCGGGACCGGCGGGCTATCCGTCGGTGCCGCGGGGGATGCCGAGGGTGGCGAGGTCCAGGCCGAAGCGTTGTGCGATCGCGTCCGCGGACGGCCCGCCGAGGATCCGCACGCCGTGCAGCGCGAGCAGCTCCGGGGCGGAGTCGTGGGTCACAGCGCGACGCCGAGCAGGGCGTCGGCCAGGTCCCGGACGAGGCCGGGAGCGGTCCGGTCGGCGCCGTCCGCCTGCGCCCAGGCGTCGATCGCGGCGAGCGCTGCCGGGGCGTCCAGATCGTTCCGCAGCGCGCGCCGGACGGCAGCGAGCGTCGCGGTGGCGTCCGGGCCGGACGGGCG
>NZ_JASGES010000201.1:0-14326 GCF_047606205.1 Propionicimonas sp.
CCCGGCAGGAGCAGCGTGCGCGCGTAGCGGTCGGGTCCCGCGTCCTCGACGCCCGGCACCGCCCTGGCCGCCAGCCAGGCGAACACCCCGTCCGCATCGAATGGAGGTCGCAGCGGAAGTGCCAGCCGGATCCGCACCTCACCGGCCGTCCGGTCGGATCCGTTGCCGCCGATGGCCGGGCGGGAAGCCGGCCGGTCGGCGAGGCGGGACGGACGGGTCGCGCGCAGCGCGGACGGAGTGCGGTCGTAGACCTCGGCGACGGTGTCGTTGAACTGGCGGATGCTGCCGAAGCCGGATGCGAACGCGATGTCGCCGATCGGCAGGTCGGTGGAGACGAGCAGTTCTCTGGCCACCTGGGCGCGGTGCGCACGGGCAAGGGCGAGCGGTCCCGCGCCGAGTTCGCCGCCGAGCAGGCGGTTCAGGTGGCGGGTCGTATAGCCGAGCCGGGCCGCGAGCCCCGGCACGCCCTCGCGTTCGACGACGCCGTCGGCGATCAGCCGCATCGCCCGCGCCGCGGCGTCCGAGCGCAGGTTCCACTCCGGCGAGCCGGGGACGGCGTCCGGCAGGCATCGCCGGCAGGCGCGGTAGCCCGACTCGTGCGCGGCCGCGCTGGTGGCGAAGAACTCCACGTTCGCCGGCTTCGGCGTCCGCGCGGGGCAGGACGGACGGCAGTAGATGCCGGTGCTGCGGACGGCCGTGACGAAGGCGCCGTCGAAGCGGGCGTCCTTCGTCGCGACCGCGCGGTAGCGCTGCTCGAAGTCCATGCCGACCAGCATGGCAGGGGAGGAGCACTCGAACGAGCGGAAATCGGACCTGGCGGTGGCGACGGAGTCCCCCCAGCCCGGCACGGCGAAGAGGAGAATGGACTCGTGGCGTCCGGCCGATCCGGTGCGGCGGACGCGATGCTGGTTTGACCCCCTCCACCGAGGGGCCGTAGTCTTGACCCTCGGTGCTCACTGGGCAGGCTATGCGTCGCCCGGGGCATCCAGCAGAGCACACAACTCATCCCGTCGGGGTGGGCGGGCTGCTTGTCGGAGAGAGCTTAAGGAAGTAGGTCGGGCGTGTACGCGATCGTGCGCAGTGGTGGCCGCCAGCACAAGGTTGCTGTGGGCGACATCGTGGAGATCGACAAGGTCAGGGCGTTGGCCGGTGACAGCGTTTCGCTGACCCCGCTGCTGCTCGTCGACGGCGACAAGGTCACCTCGGATGCCAAGAAGCTCGGCAAGGCGCGCGTCACCGCCGAGGTGATCGCCGAGACCAAGGGTCCGAAGATCCGAATCATCAAGTTCAAGAACAAGACCGGCTACAAGAAGCGCCAGGGCCACCGCCAGCGCTACACGCAGGTCAAGGTCACGGGCATCGAGAGCTGAGGCAACTGAGATGGCACACAAGAAGGGCGCATCGTCCTCCCGCAACGGTCGCGACTCCAATTCCCAGCGCCTCGGCGTGAAGCGCTTCGGCGGCGAGCAGGTCAACGCCGGCGAGATCATCGTCCGCCAGCGCGGCACCCACTTCCACCCCGGTGAGGGCGTGGGCCGTGGTGGCGACGACACCCTGTTCGCGCTGCGCGCGGGCAAGGTCGAGTTCGGCACCCGCCGTGGCCGCCGCGTGGTGAACATCGCGGTCGCGGACGCCGAGTAGGCGCGAACCCCGCACCAGTAGCTGAGGAAGGCGGCCCCTACGGGCCGCCTTCCTCTGCGTTCGCCGACCTCGCCCGGGGACCCCGCGGTTAAGATCGCGGCATGCTCCGGACGCGAGGTCGCGCTGCGCTGACCGTGCTGGCCGCCGCGGCGGCGCTCCTGCTCACCGGCTGTGACACCTCCGGCACCGTCGAGGTGGTCTCCGCCGACGAGCTCACCGTCGACCTGGTGTTCACCGACCTGGAACCCGCCAGCTGCACCCCGGTCGACAACAGCACCGTGCACGTGACCGCGATCCCTGTCTCCGAGGGCGGCGGCACGGTCTCGTGTCATGTGCAGGGATCCGTGCAGTTGTCCGCGCTGGAGAACACGGTGAGCTTCACCACCATCGGCGACTACGCCGTGCTCGCCTCCGACTTCCGCGGGATCGACACCGCCGGAGGAGGTCTGGACCTCTCGGTGGTCGTCCCGGGGGAGGTGGTGGCGGCCAGCCAGGGCGTGGTCTCGCGCAACTCCGTTCACTACGTGGGCTCGGTCGCGGCGCTCGCCGAGGATCCACTCACCGTGGTCTCCTCCACGCGCCCCCGACCACCTGCGGCCGTCTTCGCCGTGGGCGGAGTCCTGGTCGGTGCAGCTGCCACCCTGCTCGTCGTCGCCGTCCGGCGGCGTTCGGCCGCAGCCCTCGATCCTGTCGTAGAGGACGCGCCGGGAGAGGGGCCGGAGCAGCCGCAGGACGCCGCCGTGTCGGCCGAGCCGGCCGCCCCCGGCGCGGCGGACCAACCTCCGCCGCCGCCCGACCACTCGATCTGGGCTCCTCCCGACGATGACTGAGCCGACAGCTCCGGCGCGGTCCCCCGCGCGTCCCCGCCGACCGGAACGGCTCCGGGGCGAGGGGCACCGGGCCGATAGGATGTCTGCCTGAGCCGTCGTCCCGTCGACGGCCCGTCCGATCCGGAAAGTTCGTCGTGGCCATCCCTTCCTTCATCGACCGCACGGTGCTCACCGTCGCCGCCGGCAACGGCGGGCACGGCTGCGCGTCCATCCGGCGGGAGAAGTTCAAGCCGCTCGGCGGCCCCGACGGGGGCAACGGTGGCAACGGGGGCTCGGTCATCCTGCGGGTCGATCCCGGCCTGACGACGCTCGTGGAGTTCCACCGCCAGTCGGTGCGCAGGGCATCCAACGGCCAGCCCGGACGCGGCGACTTCGCCAACGGCGCCAACGGTGAGGATGTCGTCCTCGCCGTGCCCGACGGCACGGTCGTCCACGACGGCGACTCCGGGGTGGTGCTCGCCGACCTGGTCGGCCCGGACGCCGAGGTCGTGATCGCCCACGGCGGGCGCGGCGGGCTCGGCAACGCGGCGCTCGCGTCCGCGGCGCGCAAGGCTCCCGGTTTCGCCCTGCTCGGCGAGGAGGGCGAGTCGCGGCAGATCACCCTCGAACTGAAGGTGGTCGCCGACATCGGCCTGGTCGGTTTCCCCAGCGCGGGCAAGTCCTCGTTGATCGCCGCCGTCTCCCGCGCCCGTCCGAAGATCGCCGACTACCCGTTCACCACGCTGGTCCCGAACCTCGGGGTGGTGGTGGCCGGCTCGACCACCTTCACCGTCGCCGACGTGCCCGGGCTGATCGAGGGTGCGAGCGAGGGCAGGGGGCTGGGCCACGACTTCCTGCGTCACATCGAGCGGTGCCGGGCCATCGTCCACGTGATCGACTGCGCGACCTACGAGCCCGGGCGCGACCCGCTCAGCGACCTCGACGTGATCGAGGCCGAGCTCGCCGCCCACGGCGGCCTGGAGGACCGCCCGCGGATGGTGGCGCTGAACAAGGTCGACATCCCGGACGCCGCCGACCTCGCCGCCATCGTGACCGACGACCTCACGGCCCGCGGCCTGCCGGTCTTCCCGGTCTCCACCAAGACCGGAGTGGGCCTGCAGGCGCTCACTTTCGCGATGGCGGAACTCGTCGCAGAGCGGCGCAGCCGTGAGGCGGCCGCGCCGGTGAAGCGGATCGTGATCCGTCCCGAACCGGTTGCGGGCGGCCCGGAGTTCGCGATCTCGCGGCAGGGCGACGGCGAGGGCGGCTTCGTCTGGCGGGTCCGCGGCGAGAAGCCCGAACGCTGGGTGAAGCAGACCGACTTCAACAACGCCGAGGCCGTCGGTTACCTCGCGGACCGGTTCGCCCGACTCGGCATCGAGGAGGAGCTGCTGGCCATGGGTGCGCTCGCGGGCGACGCGGTGGCGATCGGCGGGGAGAACCCGGTCGTGTTCGACTTCGCCCCGCAGATCGAGATCGGCGCGGAGATCCTCTCCCGTCGCGGCGAGGACCAGCGCCTGGCCACCGAGCGTCCCGCCGCCCAGCGCCGGCGGGCCAGGGACGCCGAGTACCACGCGTCGAAGGCCGCGGAGCGGGAGGCCGAGCAGTACACGCGCCTGGCCGCGGAAGGGCTGGACGACGACGATGAGTGAGGCCGGCGCGTCCGCGGCCACCCCGGCCCGGACGGAGGTCACGGGCGCCCGCAGGCTGGTGGTGAAGGTCGGCTCCTCCTCGCTCACCGACGCGAGCGGCGCGCTCGATATCGCTCGGATGGAGATTCTCGTGGACGCGCTGGCCGCCGCCCGCGGGCGCGGCCAGGATGTGGTGCTGGTCTCCTCCGGCGCCATGGCCTCCGGCATGGGTCCGCTGCGGATGAAGCACCGCCCGCGCGACCTCGCGAGCAAGCAGGCCGCGGCATCCGTGGGCCAGGGGCTGCTGCTGGGGCGGTACGGGTCACTGTTCGCCCGGCACGACCTCACTGTCGGCCAGGTGCTGCTCACCGTCGAGGACGTCACCCGCCAGGACCACTACCGCAACGCGTTGCGCACCTTCACCCGGCTGATCGAACTCGGCGTGGTGCCGATCGTGAACGAGAACGATACGGTCGCCACCCACGAGATCCGCTTCGGCGACAACGACCGGCTGGCCGCGCTGGTCGCGCATCTGGTCGGCGCGGACGCGCTCGTCCTGCTCAGCGACGTGGACGCGCTCTACACCGAGCACCCGTCGCATCCGGACGCCCGGCCGATCCGGCTCGTGCCCGACATCGAGGAACTGGTCGTCGACACGTCGGGACGCGGCGCAGAGGTGGGCACCGGAGGCATGGAGACCAAGCTGCAGGCGGCGCGGATCGCGGCAGCGTCCGGCATCCCCGTGGTCCTGGCGGCGGCCGAACGGGTGTCGGACGCCCTGGAGGGCGCACCGGTGGGGACGCTGTTCCTGGCGACCGGCAAGCGTCGCGCCCGCAAGCTGATGTGGCTGGCCTATGCGTCGGTCTCCCAGGGCGAGCTCGTGCTGGACGCAGGCGCGGTGCGGGCGGTCACCGAACGCAAGGCCTCGCTGCTGCCCGCCGGCATCGTCGAGGTGCGCGGCTCGTTCCGGGCCGGCGATCCCGTCCGGCTGGTCAGCGAGACGGGCGCCGTGGTCGCCCGCGGCCTGGTCGGCTACGACTCCGCCGACCTTCCCGGCATCATCGGACGCAGCACCCGCGATCTCGTCGCGGAGCGCGGCGCCGGCTTCGACCGCGAAGTCGTCCACCGCGACGACATGGCCGTCCGGGCCAGGAAGAAGCGTGGCTCGTGACCCCGGTGGAGCTCCTCGGCTGGATGGCGGCCCTGGTCGGCACGGTGCTGGGGCTTCCGCAGCTGATCCGGCTCGCTCGCACCCGAAGCACGGCGGGGCTGTCGCTGTTCGGGTGGCAGGCGATCCTCGTGCTCAACCTGATCTGGGCGCTCCATGGGATCAAGATCGGCCAGCCCAACATGATCGTCACGAACTTCGGCGGCCTGGTCACGACCTCGATCGTGCTGGTGCTGTTCACCAGAGACCTCGGCCGGCGCCTGCTGCCGGTCGTGCTGCCGAGCCTGCTCGCCGTCGTGGTCCTGGTGGCGGTCGACCTGGGCCTGGGCAGCACCGCGTTCGGGGTGGCGTCGCTGGTGCCGGCGATCCTCGCCAACGCCGGCCAGATCATCGAGGTGGTGCGCTCACCGTCGGTGACCGGGGTGTCCCCGGTCTTCCTCGGGCTCGGCCTGCTGAACCAGCTGCTGTGGCTCAGCTGGGCCGTGCTGCTGGACGAGGCGTCCTCGAAGATCTCCTCCTTCCTGCTGGTGCTGATGATCGCCTTCAACCTCACCTGGTACCTGCTCCGGCGCGCGGGCCTGCGGGCCTTCTTCGCCCGCCCCGTCGAGACCGTCGAGGTCGCCGCGGAGCTCACCGGTGAAGCGGAGCTGACCGGACAGTGAGGGCCTGGGCGGTGGGCCGCCCGTATCCTTGCCCCCATGACCTTCGCCGAACAGGCCGCCTCGGCCACGGTCGCCGCCCGCGTCCTCGCCGTGCTGGCTCGTGCCCCGAAGGACGCCGCGCTGCACGCGATGGCCGACGCCCTCGCCGCGGCGTCGGGGCCGGTGCTGGCCGCCAATGCCGAGGACGTCGCCGCCGCCCGCTCGGCCGGCACCCAGGAGTGGATGGTGGATCGGCTCGCGCTCACCCCGGCGCGGATCGACGGGATGGTCGCGGGCCTGCGGTCGCTGGCCGGACTGCCCGACCCGGTGGGCGACGTCGTGCGCGGCTGGACCAACCCGAACGGGGTCCGGGTGCGCCAGGTACGCGTCCCGCTCGGCGTGGTCGGCATCATCTACGAGGCGCGTCCGAACGTGACCGCCGACGCGGCGGGCATCTGCCTGAAGTCGGGCAACGCCGCGCTGCTGCGCGGATCCTCCTCCGCCCTGGCCTCCAACCGAGCGATCGTGGCCGCGCTCCGCGACGGCCTGGCCGCGTCCGGACTGCCCCGGGACGCGGTGCAGCTCGTCGAGGGCGACCGGAGCGTCACCGGGGAGATGATGGCCGCCCGCGGGCTGGTCGACGTGCTGATCCCGCGTGGCGGTGCCGGGCTGATCAACGCGGTCGTGGACGCCTCCACCGTGCCGGTGATCGAGACCGGCACCGGCAACTGCCACCTGTTCGTGGACGCGTCCGCCGACGTCGACATGGCGCTGGCGATCATGCTCAACGCGAAGGTGCAGCGGCCGAGCGTGTGCAATGCGCTGGAGACCCTGATCGTCCACGCCGACATCGCGCCCACCTTCCTGCCCAGGGCACTGGCTGCGCTCGCCGAGGCCGGCGTCACCGTCCACGGCACCGCCGAGGTGCGCGCGTACTCGCCCGAGGTGGTCGCCGCGGGTCCTGACGAGTTCGACGAGGAGTACCTCTCGCTCGACCTGGCCGCCCTCGTGGTCGCCTCGCTGGACGAAGCGGTCGCGCACATCCGCGTCCACAGCACGGGGCATTCGGAGACGATCGTCACCTCCGACCGGCGCTCCGCGGACCGGTTCACCGCGGAGATCGATGCGGCCGCGGTGCTCGTGAACGCCTCGTCGCGCTTCGTGGACGGCGGCGAGTTCGGCTTCGGCGCGGAGATCGGCATCTCCACCCAGAAGCTGCACGCCCGCGGCCCGATGGCCCTGCCGGAGATGACCTCGACGAAGTACATCCTGGACGGCGACGGTCAGACCCGCGGCTGAAGTCCGGATCGCCGAAAGCGCACACGCCACGGGGGATCTCGCCGGCGCGGACGAGCGTCGGCAGCGTGCGGGGCGCAGACCAGGGTTGGCCGGAGGGTGACCGGGAAAAGCCGGGCCCGTGTAGGATCCGCGGCATGCAGACGCTCCTTGAGGCCGCGGTCTACGACGTCACGGTGCCGGTGGTTGTCGGGGTGGTCGCCTTCGGCATCTTGCTGACCGGCCTCGGCTACGTCCGCCAGATCGGCAAGGGACGGCCGCACGCCAAATGAGCGAGACCCCGATCGCCTGGGACCGCAGCGGCTCCCGGCGGCTCCGCCTCGGCGTGATGGGCGGCACGTTCGACCCGATCCACCACGGCCACCTGGTGGCGGCCAGCGAGGTGCAGGCCCGGTTCGCGCTCGACGAGGTGGTGTTCGTCCCGACCGGTGAGCCGTGGCAGAAGGCGGGCAAGCACGTGTCGCAGGCCGAGGACCGATACCTGATGACGACGATCGCGACCGCGTCGAACCCCCGGTTCTCGGTCAGCCGGGTGGACATCGAGCGTCCCGGCCCCACCTACACCGTCGATACGCTCAGGGACATCCGCAAGGTCCGCCCCGGGCCGATGGACCTGTTCTTCATCACCGGCGCCGACGCGCTGAGCAAGATCCTCACCTGGAAAGGCGTGGACGAGCTGTTCGACCTCGCCCAGTTCGTCGGGGTGTCCCGCCCAGGTGTCCCGCTGGGGGAGAGCGACATCAGGCATCTCCCCGAGGACAAGGTGACTCTGCTCGAGGTGCCGGCCCTGTCGATCTCGTCCACGGCCTGCCGTGATCGGGTCGCCCAGGGCCTGCCCCTGTGGTACCTGGTGCCGGACGGCATCGTCCAGTACATCGCCAAGCGCGGGTTGTACCGCGTGAGAGGAGACTCGTGACCGCCACCGAACACGCCCTTGAGATCGCCCGGACCGCGGCCAGGGCCGCCGTGGGCAAGCTCGCCAAGGACCCGGTGGCGTTCGACGTCTCCGACCGGCTCGCGATCACCGACGTCTTCCTGATCGTGACCGCGGGCAACGAGCGCCAGGTCGGTGCCGTCGTGGACGCGGTCGAGGAGGCCCTGCTGAAGGAGGGCGTCAAGGCGGTGCGCCGGGAGGGCGACCGGGAGAACCGGTGGGTACTGCTGGACTTCCTGGACGCCGTGGTGCACGTCCAGCATGCCGAGGAGCGGGCCCTGTATGCGCTGGAGCGGCTCTGGAAGGACTGTCCGCGCCTCGATCTCGGCCCGCTCGACGAGTCCGCCGCCGAATGACGGCCGCCCGAGTCGTCCTGCTGCGGCACGGCGTGACCGACTGGAACGACGGCGGACGGTTCCAGGGCCACGCCGACGTGCCGCTCAACGACCTCGGCCGTGCGCAGGCCGCGGCTGCCGCACAGCGCCTCGCCGGAATGGGGATCGCGCGGGTCTTCGCGTCCGACCTGAGCCGGGCGGACGAGACCGCGCGGATCGTGGCGGAGCGCTGCGGGCTCGGGGTCGGCACCGACCCGCGCCTGCGGGAGGTGGATGTCGGGTCGTGGTCGGGGCTGACCATGGAGGAGGTGGGCCGCATCGATCAGGACTTCTGGCCCGCCCTTCAGGAGGGGCGCGACTTCCGCAGGTCGCCCGAGGGCGAGTCGGCCACCGAAGCCGGCCGGAGGGTCGCGCTGGCCGTGCTGGACCACGCCGAGGCGGCGGCCGACGGCGAGGTGGTGCTCGCCGTGGGTCACGGACTGTCCCTGCGCGTGGGCGCCCTGGCGCTGATGGGTCTGGAGTACTCGCACGCACGGCTCTTCCGCGGGATGTCCAACTGCCACTGGACGGTGCTGGAGCCCGGCGAGGAGTACTGGCGGCTGCGCGCCTACAACGAGGGTGCCGCGTGAACCTCAGGCCACACCGAGCGCTCTGCCGGGGGTGAAGCCAGGGAAGACCTGGTCCAGGTTGCTGTTGCCGAGCCGCTTGCTGACGATCTCGGAGAGGGCCTGCCGGTAGTCGGTGGTGATCGGGACGTCGCCGTCGGTGAGGTTGTCGGGGCTCAGGCTGGTCGGCATCGACCCGTACACCGTGCCGCCCTTGATCGAGCCTCCCATCAGGAACATCAGGTTGCCGTGGCCGTGGTCGCTGCCGCCGTCCCCGTTCACCTCCGCACGCCGCCCGAACTCGCTCATCGTGACCACCGTGACCGAGTTCCACCGGCTGCCGAGATCCGTCCGGAAGGCGGCCAGGCCCTTGGAGAAGTCCCGTGCCAGGGTGGAGAACTGGCCGTCGGCGTCTCCCGGCCGGCCGAGGTTCTGGTGCATGTCCCAGCCGCCGTAGTCGATGCAGGCCACCTCCATGCCGAGGTCGGCCTTCGCGAGTCTGGCGATGTCCTTCAGCCCCTTGCCCCAGGCGGTGTCGGGATAGCTGGCGCCGTGGGCCGGGACATACGTCTGCGAGCGGACGGTGCCGAGGCTCGTCACCGCGGTCAGGGTGGCCTGTGCCTGGGTGGCGAGGACACCGCCCGCGTCGCCGTAGATCGCTCCGAGGTCGGCGACGAGCCGGTCTCCGTCGTTCCAGGCGGATTCGAGGGTGAAGGAGTCGACGCTCGACATCGCGATCGACTGGTAGGCGTTGGTGGTCAGCGAGAGCACCACCCGGTCCCCGATGGTGATGCCGCGGAAGGTCCCGGACTCCGACGAGGAGGAGGCGATGTGGCGTCCGATCCACCCCGAGCGGACATTCGCCTTCGCCGCCCTCTCGCACAGGTCCTGATCCTCGAAGTGGGACCGCTGGACGCCGGGGTGGCCCGATCCGAGGACGACGGCGAGCTGGCCGTCGGCCCAGATGCCGTTGAGCGCGGAGAAGTTGGGGTTCAGCACGTAGTCGGAGCTCAGCGCGAGACCTGTGGTCACCCGGGTCGTGCCGCGCAGCTTGCCGTAGTAGCTGTCGTTCGGCAGCCCCAGCGCGGCCAACCCGTCGAAACCGCCGCGCAGGAACACGCAGACGAGCAGGTCGCCGCCGGTGCCTGCGGCGAAGGAGTAGCGCGGTGCCGCGGACGCGGCGAGCAGTCCGCCGAGCCCGATCAGCGAGCCGCGGAAGAGACCGCGCCGGCCCAGCCGCGGGCCGGTGGGGGCGTGCTCGACGGCCGGGTCGTCCACCCGCCGGTTCGGGCGCAGGGCGGCGACGAGGTCGTTGGCCTGCCGCGGCGTGACCACGCGGGTCCCGCCGTCGACGGTGGCGAGCAGCCGGTTCTGCGACTCGTCGTGGTGGTGCAGCGGCGTGATCAGGTCCTCGTGCAGCAGCGCCTCGCCGCGGCGCAGCGACCGATCCAGGTCTGTCGGTGCCATCGGTCGTCCTCTCAGCGGAGCATGAAGTAGGGGGAGGCGAAGATGAAGTGCAGCGCGGGTCCGAGGTTGTTCCTCACCTGGTCGGAGCTGAGTGTGGTGCCGGTCCCGGTTCCCTTGAGCCGGCCGGCGACGATGTCGAGGTGGGCTTGCGTCCACCGGTAGCCGGTGAGGTCGGTGGTCAGCCGCTTCGCGACGTCGGTGATCACCTGGCCCTTCTTGACCCCGAGCGCCTTGGCCCAGGTGGAGTACTTCGAGGGCCACTCGGAGTCGCTGCCCCAGTTGATCCGGGCGTTCGCCGAGTACCAGTGGCCGAGCAGCGCCTGGGTGGCCATCCAGGCGCTCGCCTGGTCGGGGTAGCCGTCCACGACGGGCCACATCCGCGGCTGATGGTTCTCCAGGTAGAGCAGCCACTGCACGGTGCCGGTGATGCCCCACACGTTCTTCGACTGGGTGGTCGTGGTGTGGATGGTGGAGGGCCGGCGCAACTTCACCATGGTCGCCATGGTCTCCTGCGGGCGGCGCCATTTCGCGCCGACGGAGTCGGCGAACTCGTCGCTGCGCAGCAGGGCGCGCATGACGGCGGCCAGCGAGGTGTCGTTCGCGAGGTACACCGCGGCGAGGTGGGACAGCAGGCCGTCGGACGGGGTGTCGGAGACGTACCGGACGGCGAGTCGCTCGGCGATCCGCCGCGCGGTGCCCTCGTGGTGGGCGAGGTAGGACAGGTACGCCTTCAGCGCGGCGGGTCCGTCGGCGGCGGTCGCGTTGGGGTGGGTGAACCCCATCACCGAGATCTTCCCGACGTGGTGGTCAGCGGGGTGGTAGCGGTAGCTCCGCTTCGTCCAGTCGATGCCGTGCCCGGTGAGCATGAGCGCCGACTGGCGGACATCCTCCTCGTCGTAGTGCCCGACGCCGACGGTGTGCAACTCGAGGAGCTCGCGGCCGAGGTTCTCGTTGGGGCTGTCGGCGGAGTTCACCTGGTTGTCGAGGTAGAGCAGCAGGGCGGGATGCCGGACGGCCGCGTAGAGCATCTTCGAGTAGCTGCCCAGCGCGTACTTGCGCAGTACGGCCCAGTCGAACCAGGCGACGAACTCGCTGGCCTTACCGTCCGCCGAGATGTACAGCTGGTCGGCCATCGTGTCGACCATCGACTCGTACAGGTGGCGGCGGGTGAACACCTGCCGGATGGTCCGGGTGACGCTCATCGCCTTGCCGGCCTTCCACGCCTGCTTCTTCGACGCGACGTAGGCCTCGTGACCGGTCATGGTGGCGTAGCTCAGATACTTCTTCACGATGCCGTCGGCCTTGGTGTCGCTGATCTTCTGCCAGGCCAGTTGCTTGTCGATCCACGCCTTCGTACCCGTCCTGGCGATCTGAGCGGCGAGGGACGCGGTGGGCGCGGGCGAGACGCGCCGGGCGAGATGCCAGGCGGTGGACGAGGTCAGGTCGAGCCCGCTGGCGAGCTCGGAGATCGTGGCCGGCAGCACCGGGGAGAGGGGACGCGCCGGTCCGGCGCCGAGCGCTTCGGTGGCCGTCCCGAGGGAGGAGAGCGCGAGTCCACCGGCAGCGGCCAGGCCGAGCGCTGCCCGACGGGAGGGCGCAGGGACCGGCGGCCCGGCCGGGACCGGGGGAGGCGGAGCTGTCGTCATCAGGCCACCTTGGGGGAGAGGTTCGGGGTCTGTTCCGGTGGCGCACACGATAGAGGATGCCGGCGCCGCTGCGCAGGGGGCCCGACAGCCGGCCCCCGGACACGGGCGGCGCCGGCTGCCGAACAGGCCGCTGTGGCCCTGTCGGAGGCCCGTGGCGGTGTCTAGCATGCGCTCATGCTGAATCTCGAACTCTCCGACGGCACCGCCGAGGCGATCGTCGCGACTCCAGGAGCGGGCAGCGGGCCCGGTGTGCTGATGTTCATGGACGCCTTCGGGCTGCGCCCGCGGATCGAGGAGCTCGCGCAGCGTGTCGCCGGGTGGGGCTATGTCGTGCTCGCGCCGAACGTGTTCCACCGCGACGGCACCGTCGAGGAGCTCAGGCCGGACGGGCCGCCCGACTGGCAGGCGATCGCGCCGCGGATGGGCCGGCTGACGACCGATCGGGTCGAGGCGGACATCGACGCGTATGTCGCGGCACTCGAGGGCCTTTCGCAGGTCGCGGACGGCCCGATCGGTGTCGTCGGGTTCTGCATGGGCGGTCGGCTGGCCGTCCGCACGGCCAGTCGGTACCCCGAGGAGGTCGCGGCGTGCGCGGCACTGCACACCGGCGGGCTGGTGACCACCGAGGACGATTCGCCGCACCTCGGTCTGGGCTCGGCCAGGGCGGCCTTCCTGTTCGGGCACGCCGACAACGACCGGTCGATGACCCCGGAGCAGGTGGAGACGCTCGGCGGCGCGCTCGATGCCGCGGGGCTGGAGGCGACCAATGTGATCGTTCCGGGGGCGGCTCACGGCTACACGATGTCTGACACGCCCGCCTGGAACGAGGAGGCCTTCGAGTGGGCCTTCGCCGAGCTCCACGAGCTGTTCGATCGGACGCTGCACTGACCGCTCGGGTGTCGGTGTGGTCACCCGAATGGGGTCTGACTAGCGGGTGTCCTGCTCGCCTAGATTTCGACATGGCTCCTCCCGGGTGGGTCCGCCAACCTCCCGGGAGCACGGATCACGCCGACACGTTTGGAGGGGGCAGCCGGCTTGATCGTGATCGCTGGAGGCGTCGTGGCCGGGTTTTCGCCGCGACGCCTCCAGCGAAGCCGCCGGCCTCCGCACAACGCGGTGGCGGTCTAGGCTCATCTCCATGGCCGTCACCCGCGAAGAGATGATCCGGATCCTCGCCGAGGCCGACCCGGTCGGGCTGATCGCAGCCGGAGGGCCGGCGGACGAGTACGCCGCCGAGGCGGACGAGATCCTCGCGCTACAGGGCGTCCCACAACTGACCGAGATCACCGGCGTCTTCGCGGTGAGCTTCAGCGAGCCGGGAGCCTGCAGCAGGGAGACGGCACGCTGGATCGCGGAGGAGATGGTGCGGCGCTCGGGCGGCTGAGCCGTGGCCGCCGCCTTCAGGAGGCGGGGAAGGTGCCCATCAGGAGGGCGATGACGGCAAAGGCGAAGAAGGCGAGCACGAGCCAGCGGCGGCGCCGGGCGTGCCGGTGACCGGCGTCGCGGTGGTCCGGCGGTGCGGCGTCCGCCAACTCCCTGGGGATCGGGCCGAGGAGGGTGACGGGCTCCCGGTGACCGGGGTCGACATCGTCACGTTGCGGGTCCTGGAGCGGGCCGCCCGGAGTCAGCCAGCGGGCGGTGACCGGATCGAATCGCTCCGCAGGTGGATGCAGCACACGGGCCATGGCACCAGCCTCGCATGAAACCGGGTGTCCGGCTGTGCCCACGGCGAGGTGAGGATGGTCGGAAGGCGCTGTTGCTGTTCCACCACGACCGGGAACGACTGCTCCAGCGGGGAGAAGCGGTGTACCTGGAACAGCTCACACCACGTCTTGGGGTACCAGGCTTTCCGGGGGCATCACCTGTTCCGAACGCCGGACACTTGCGGGGGCACGGGAGTGGCAGGCACGCTAGCAGTCGACTTCGCCGTCAGAATGATGCCGTGACCAACGGCTTCGCGGAGTACCGGGACTTCCTGGACGCGGCGCGAAGGCTGCGGCACACCGTCGAGGTGGCCGCGAGTTCCCCGGGTTTGTGTCGGCGGCGTATCAACTCGGCTCAAAGTACGGTACCACCACCCTTCTGGACGGCGTGCACTTCAAGAAGTCGAACCGATCTCCCAAGGCATGGGACATTTAGGTCCGGAAAGGCCA
>NZ_JASGES010000202.1:0-9638 GCF_047606205.1 Propionicimonas sp.
GGCGCGTCCGGACCGGCGGACACCCCCGCGCCGGACGCGACCGGCGGGACGTCGGCCGGGCCGGCGGCGACCGCTCGTGTTAAGAACTCCGCACCGCAGGTAACGGAGCCGTAAATCCGTCCGGACAGGCGCTGACGACGGTCTGCGGCGGGCTAGCTTCGCGGCATCGGCGCCGACCCCGGCGCCGATTTTCGCGTTTCCGGGCAGGCGCCCGCGAGAGGACGGACCACCATGAGCACGGACACCGACAGCGAACCGGTCGCTGTCTCCGGCGTCACCTACACCAGAGCCGAGCACGGCTACTTCGAGAAGCGACAGCTCAAGCGCACGGCAGGGGTCTGGGGACTGTGGGGCATGGGCGTCGCCGCGGTCATCTCCGGCAACTTCTCCGGCTGGAACGGCGGCATCGCCACGGCGGGCTGGGGCGGCTTCGTGATCGCGAGCCTGATCGTGGTGGTCATGTACGTCGCCATGATCGAGTCGATCAGCGAGATGGCGGCCGCCATGCCGCACACCGGTGGCGCCTACTCCTTCGCCCGGGCAGCGATGGGCCCGTGGGGCGGCTTCGTCACCGGCCTGGCCGAGACCATCGAGTACGTGATGACCACGGCCGTGGTGATCTACTTCTCCGCCCAGTACGCGGACGCGATCCTCGCCCAGCTCGGCGGGGTCAGCCTCATCGACGCGGGCTTCGCCTGGGTGTGGTGGCTGGCGCTGTACGCGGTGTTCGTGCTGCTCAACGCCGCCGGAGCGCAGGTGTCGTTCCGGTTCGCCGTGGTGGTCTCGATCATGTCGATCGGCATCCTGGTGCTGTTCGGTGTGCTGGCACTGGTCTCCGGCAAGGTCGACCTCGGCCTGCTGTTCGACATCCCGGCCGCCGACGGCGGGTCGAGCTTCCTGCCGCTGGGCCTGGGCTCGGTGCTGTTCGCAATGCCGTTCGCGATGTGGTTGTTCCTCGGCATCGAGGAGCTCCCCCTGGCCGCGGAGGAGGCGCACAACCCGGAGCAGGACATCCCCAGGGCCGGCCGGGGCGGGATGCTGACCCTGCTCGCCACCGGCGCGATCGTCGTCATCCTGAACCCGGCGGTGCTGGGATCCAGCGCCATCGGCGCGTCCCTGGAGCCCCTGCTGGACGGCTTCCGGGCGATCATCCCCGGCGACATCGCCGCCATCCTGTCGGCCTTCGCGCTGGTCGGCCTGCTCGCCTCCGTGCAGGGCATCATGTTCGCCTACGGGCGCAACATGTACTCGCTGTCGCGGGCCGGCTACTACCCCAAGTTCCTGTCGCTGACCGGCGCCAGGCAGACACCGTTCCTCGCCCTGATCGTGGGTGCCGTGATCGGCTTCGCCTCGCTGATGGTCGTCCAGTACGGGAGTGCGGAGGCCGGCTCGGTCGTCCTGAACATCGCCGTGTGGGGCGCCGTCCTCGCCTACCTGCTGCAGATGTCGTCGTTCGTGATCCTGCGCCGCAGGTTCCCCGAGGCGAAGCGTCCCCACCTGAGCCCGTTCGGCAGCGCGGGGGCAATCGTCGCCGGCGTGATCTCACTGGCGATCTTCGTCGGCGTCCTGATGAACCCTGCCTACACCGCCGCCATCTACTCCGTGGTCGTGCTGTACGTGCTCGCGCTGGTCTACTTCGCGTTGCGCGGGCGGCACAACCTCGTCCTCTCCCCGGAGGAGGAGTACGCGATCACCGGCGGCATGAGCAGCGAACCGGTCGAGGGGTAGCACTCCCCTCTCCGAAGCGTCCGAGACAGCCCTTCCGAAGCGTCCCGGGATCGTCGACCACGGCGTTCTCGGGACGCTTCGGCCGTGATGGCGGTCGCGGTCGGCGCTGCGGATCGGGATACTGGACGCGTGGACGACCAGCCGGATTCCCACGGGTTTCCCCACCCGCCGGCAGGACAGGTCCGCCTGGGGAGCCTGCTGGCGAAGGTGGACGCCGCCTTTGCCCGCACCGGGGCCGGCACCCCGGGCTGGCCGGACCCGCACCGTGGCCGCCGGCCGGCGGAGGAGGAGTACTCCCGCTGCCTCGACCCGGGGCGGTACCACATCCTGTTCGCGCGGCGGGAAGCCTGGCTGCAGGTCCTGGTGGCCGGCGGCGTCGTCCGCGCTGCCTGCTCCCCGCCGACCGAGTGGATCGGCGCCCTCCGGCCACGGTCGGGCCTGGCTGAGGAGATCCGGCTGACCCCCGTCCGAGCGGGCGGCCTCAGCCTCGTGCTCGGCACCACCGTGCTGGACGGCGAGCCTTTCGGTATCGACGCCGCCGTGCACGCGGAGGACCTGGGCACCGCGTACCTCGCTACGCTGCCCGACTGCGGCTGCGATGCGTGCGACAGCGGCTCGTCCGACCTGCTGGGGCAGCTCGACCGCACCATCATCACCGTGGCCGGAGGCGGGATCGTGCACGCCCGCCGCGACACGGCCGTTGCCACCCTCCATCTCGACGGAGGGACCTGCAGCGGCGACGCGGACTGGTCCTGGCTCAACCCCGCCCACCCGCCGCCGCACGGAGTGACCCGGTGGTCGGGCACCTCCTGGCTGCGCTGAGGCCCGGGGTGAGCGCACCGGCCGCCCGGCGGGTTCATCGCGAGCCGCTCACCTCGCCGATGAACCCGCCGAGGGCCGTCGCTCACGGCGAGCGCCCCCGTCCGGACACTGGCCCCGGACGGGAAGGGTGGCTCCCGGCGTCGGAGGTCGGCCGGAAGCGGCCGAGCACGACGCGAAACGTGCTCAGCCAGGCAGCGGGGCCGGCCCTGCGGAGTCTTTCAGGTCGACGCCGGAGCGGCCCAGCGCCCTGGCGCCCCGGACGAGGTTCGCCGCGGTCGCCGCAGCCGCGCGGTAGCCGAGCCCCTCGGGCGGGTGGATGTTCGAGATGCAGTTCCGCTCGGCGTCGGTGCGCCCCGGCCGCGGCTCGTGGGTGAGATAGATCCCCAGGCTGTCGGCGACCGACAGCCCCGGACGCTCACCGACCAGCACCAGCACCGTCCGCACCCCCATCGCCTGGCCGATCGCGTCCCCGACCGCCACCCGCGCCTGCGTGACCAGGACGGGGGGCCCGACGGTCAGATCCGCGTCCAGCGCCTGCACCAGGGCCTCGAGCATCGCGACGGCGTGCTCACTGACCGCCTTCGACGACAACCCGTCGGCCACGACCACGCCGACGTCCCAGCCCGCCGACGGCAGGCTGTCCACCGAGGTCGGCGCCCGGCCGAGGTCCGGACGCCGCAGGTAGGTGCCCCGGTCGCCGGCCCTGCTGGCCAGCACGATCGGGTCCCCCAGCCCGAGCCCGGTCAGGCCGGGCAGCAGCGCGTCCACGTCGAGCGGGACGTGCACCGCATCCCTGGCGGCGGACAGCGAGGCCTGCAGCTCGAGCACGGCGCGGGTCGGCAGGCTCATCCCGGCCCTGCCCAGCCCGATCCGGGCCTGCGTCGTCGCCCGCAGCGGCGCCCACGGGTCGGCGGGGATCCGCCCGGAGACCGCCCCGGTCACGACGTCACCCCCGCCAGCGCGACCAGCCGCGAGGCCCCGAGCTCGACGCCCCTGACCGTCCCGTCCGGTTCGGCGATGCCCTGCGCGGCCAGCCACGCCTCGAACTCCGGCGCCGGTCTCAGCCCGAGCGCGTGCCGGATCACCAGGGCGTCATGGTAGGCCAGGCTCTGGTAGCCGAGCATGATGTCGTCGGCCCCCGGCACGGTGATCACGAAGTTCACCCCGGCCACGGCCAGCAGCGCGAGCAGCGTGTCCATGTCGTCGAAGTCGGCCTCGGCGTGGTTGGTGTAGCAGACGTCCACGCCCATCGGGACGCCGAGCAGCTTGCCGCAGAAGTGGTCCTCCAGCCCGGCCCGGATGATCTGCTTGCCGTCGTAGAGGTACTCGGGCCCGATGAAGCCGACGACCGTGTTCAGCAGCAACGGGTCGAACTCGCGGGCCAGCCCGTAGGCGCGGGCCTCGAGCGTCTGCTGGTCGACCGGACGCCCGCCGGTTCCGAGATGGGCGCCGGCGCTGAGCGAGGAGCCCTGACCGGTCTCGAAGTACATCAGGTTGTCGCCGACCGTGCCACGCCGCAGCGAGCGACCGGCGGCCAGCCCCTCCCGCAGCAGCGCGACGTCGACACCGAAGGACGAGTTCGTCGCCTGCGTCCCACCGATGGACTGGAAGACCAGGTCGACCGGTGCGCCCGCCTCGACCAACCCGATCGTGGTGGTGATGTGGGCGAGCACGCACGACTGCATGGGGATGTCGTAGCCGCGGCGCACCTCATCCAGCATGCCGAGCAGGTCGGCGGTGACCTGCGGCGCGTCGCCGGCCGGGTTGATGCCGACGACGGCGTCCCCCTGACCCAGCAGCAGACCGTCCAGGATGGACGCGGCCACGCCACGCAGGTCGTCGGTGGGGTGGTTCGGCTGGAGCCGCGTGGCGAGGCGTCCGGGAAGGCCGAGGGTGGTCCGGAAGGCCGCCTCGACCCGGCACGCCCGGGCGACCGCGATCAGGTCGGAGTTGCGCATGATCTTGCTGACCGCTGCCACCATCTCCGGGGTGAGTCCCCTGGCGACGGCACTGAGCGCTGCCGAGGCGTCGGCACGGGAGGCCGCATCGAGCAGCCAGTCCCTGAACCCGCCGACCGTCAGGTGCGAGATCGGTGCGAATGCGTCGGCGTCGTGGCTGTCGACGATCAGCCGGGTGACCTCGTCGCTCTCGTAGGGCACGACCTGCTCGGTGAGGAAGGTGGCCAGGTCGACCTCCGCGAGTGCCCACTGCGCGGCGGCGCGCTCCTGCTGCGAGGCGGCGGCGCAGCCGGCGAGTTCATCGCCCGACCGGAGCGGGGTGGCGCGCGCCATCAGGTCCACCAGGGAGTCGAACTGGTAGCTGTGGCCGTTCACCGTCTGGCGGACGATCATCGCGCTCCTCTCGCCGCACCCGGGGCGGGCGCCGCACCCCTCCAGCGTCGTGCCACCGTGTTAGCGGCCGGTTACCGCCCGGTTTCGCGGTGGCGAAGAAGCTGAGCGCCGGTCAGAAGCCGCCCGACACGCTTAGCATCGCTAGGGATGCTTGATTGGCATCCCTAGCGATGCTAACCTCGTCAGGGTCAGGACAGTTCAGCAGGAGAGGGGAGGCAGACATGGCTATGGCGATCGGCGCGATCAAGGGATTCTTCCACTTGTTCACCGCGGACTGGGTTCTTCAGGAGGACATGACGAGTCACGTCGTCACCGTCCTCGACGTCCTCGAACAGAGGCGTCCATAAGCCCGAGCCCGTTCACCGGGAGACAGTAGGGTGCGGTCTGTGTACTTGACGACGTCGCAGGCCGCCGCCGCCGCTGGCCTCCCGAAGGAGCAGTTCCGCTCGGCGATGTCGAAGGAACGCAAGAACGGCAAGGAGTTCCATGCCCCCCGCGACGAGTGGGCCGACGGCCGCACCCCGCTGTGGGACGAGAAGAAGGTGCTCGCCTGGGCGAAGGACCGCAAGAAGCGCAAGAAGCGCAAGAAGGACGACCACAAGGGCGACTGATGCCCGCGCCGGGAACCGTTTCCCCCAACCCGTTAGGAGGGGGGGACGGTTCTCGCGTAACCGGCACCAGGGGGCGGTTCACCTCGTGACCGGCAGCAAAGAACCCTCGCCCGTACCGTCTCCGGTCAGTGGTCAGTGGAGCTGGCCGCGGTCCTTCAGGTCAGCCACGATCCGGGCGTAGAACTCCTCGTCGATGCGGTACTTCGCCCGATAGATCAGGTAGCCGACCAGCACCAGGATCGGCGGCAGCACCAGCATTCCGATCTTGATCGTGAGCAGCCCGGACGCCGACGTGTCGGCCGGCCGGTCGGGGTTCACCCCCGCGATCACGATCGCGACGGCGACCATCTGCGTGGACAGCGCGGCCCCGACCTTGTTGATGAACGGCTGCAGCGCGAAAGTGACCGCCCCGTTGCGCCGCCCCAGCTTCCACTGGCCGTACTCGATCGTGTCGGTGAGGAACACCAGCATCAGCAGCGTGATGAACGCGTCCCCGATGAAGAGCAGCAGCCCGGCGACCGCGATGAAGGCGATCTGGGTCGGGGCGAAGAAGAAGACGACGTAGCCGACCAGGATCAGCCCGGTGGCCATCGTGTACAGCCGGCGCCGCGGGAACCGCTTCGACAGCGCCGGGAAGACCGCGAACCCCAGCAGCTGGCTGGCGACCAGCACCGCGGCGAACGGCGAGTACATGCCCTCGTCGCCGTAGACGTACTTGAAGTAGTAGGTGCCGAAGGTGGTCGTGGTCAGGTAGCCGGTCATGAACAGCACCATCGCGACCGCGGTCCACAGCAGCTGGTCGTTGCCGAACACCACCTTGGCCAGTTCCCGGACGCTCGTGCGCTCCTGTTCGACCACGAACCCCGGCTCGCGCACGCCGAACAACGTGATCGCCTGGCTGGCGAGCATGATCACCACCAGGGCGATGGCGAAGACCGTCCAGGCCCTGACCTGGCCGAAGGTGCCGGCCAGCGCACCCGTCACGGGGATCACGGCCACCACCACGACGAACAGTCCGATCGTCGCGAAGATCTTGGACACCGCCCCGAACCGCTCCCGCTGCTTCTGGTCAAGGGTGAGGGCGGGCAGCAGCGACCAGTAGGGGATGTCGTTCGCCGTCCACGACAGGCTCCAGAACAGGTAGACCAGCGCGAAGCCGACCACGAACCACACCCCGCTCAGCCCGAGGTCGGCGAACAGCAGGACGGTGAACAGTGCGGACGCGACCACGCCGCCGGCGATCCAGGGCTTGTAGTGGCCCCACCGTGAGCGGGTGTTGTCGACGACCGCGCCCATCACAATGTCGGCGACCGCGTCGAACAGCCGCGCAGCCAGGATCAGCGAGCTCGCCCACAGGAACTCCGCGGTCGGGGGTCGCAGCACGTCGCTGAGGAAGTACACCAGGTAGATGCTGACCAGCGTGTACACCATGTCGCGCCCGGTCGTCCCGACGCCGAAGGTCCACAGGTTGCGACGATCGATCGCCGCGTCCGATCCTGGCATCGCCGCCTCATCTCGCTGATCCTGCGCCGGACGCTACCGCAGCCGGGCTGCCGTCATGGGTACGTTGTCGGATGTGTCCCCAGACCTGACCGCCCAACTCACCCGCGCATGGGACCGGGAGCTGGCCGGGCGGTGCGGGGAGTTCTCGCTGGCGTTGTGGAGCGGCGGCGGTCTCCTGGCCCAGCGACGCGCCGGCGCCTCGCACTACGCGGCCAGCACCGTGAAGCTCGCGGTCCTGGCGGCCCTGCTCTCGGCCGGTGTCGAGGAGCACGCGACGGCCCTGGTGCACGACCGCTTCGACAGCGTGGCCGGCGGCACCTTCACCCTGCTGCAGTCCGACGACCAGGACGACGAGACGTGGGCCCGGCTGGGCTCCGAGGTGGCCCTCGGGGTGCTCGCCGAGCGCATGATCACGGTGTCCGGCAACCTTGCGATGGACCTGCTCGTCGAACGGATGGGCCTCCCCTTCGTGCAGGCCTTCCTCGACCGCGTGGAACCCTCGCGCGAGATCGTGCTGGGCAGGCTGATCGGCGATTCCGCTGCCGAGACCGCGGGAACGACCAACACGGTGACCGCCCGTGCGCTGGCCGCACTGATGGCGGGGCTCGCGGACGCGTCCGTCCTGCCCCGTCCCGACGCCGACCGCGCGCTGGCGATCCTGGCCCGGCAGCGGCACAGGGGGATGATTCCCGCCGGGCTGCCGGACGGCACACCGAGCGCGAGCAAGGGCGGCTGGGTGCCGGGGGTGAACCACGACGTGGCGTTCGTGCGCCCGGCCGACGCTTCCCCCTACGTCCTCGCGATCTGCACCACCCACCACCTCGACCACGAGGAGGGCCAGGCGCTGGTCGCCCGGCTCAGCAGAACCACCTGGGAGCACTGGATGACATGGCACGCATAACCCGGATCGCGACCACCTGCCTGGTCCGTGACCTGCACACCCCGTTCGTGACCGCGCTGCGCCGCACCACACAGGTGGTGAGCGTCGCGGTCCTGATCACCGACGCGGACGGGCGCACCGGCCACGGTGAGGCTCCGCAGGTCTGGCGGGTGACCGGTGAATCGCTCGAGGGGATCGAGGCGTGCGTCCGCGGGCCGCTGTCGGACGCACTGGTGGGGTCGGACCCCGGCTCGACCGGGACAGCCGAACTCCGGAGCCGGCTCGAGGGTGCCGTGGTCGGGAACGGCGGTGCCCGGGCCGCGTGCGAGATGGCGGTGCTCGACCTGCTCGCCCAGGGGACGGGTCAGACCCTGGCCGGGCTGCTCGGCGGGTCGGCGGATGCCGTCGCCACCGACGTCACCATCGCCGCGGACGGCGTCGCGTGGACTCCGGAGACGCTGGCGGCCGCCGGCTTCGACCGGGTCAAGATCAAGGTGGGGGTGGACGAGGCCGATATCGACAGGGTGGTGCGGATCCACGACTCCTCGCCGGGCGTCCCGCTGCGGCTGGACGCCAACCAGGCCTGGGACGTGGAACGTGCCACGGCCGTGGTCGAGGGCCTGCGCACGGCCGGTGTTCCGCTGGAGTTCCTCGAGCAGCCGCTGCCGGCGTGGGACATCGCGGGGCACGCGGAACTGCGGCGCCGCTTCGACGTCCCGATCGTGCTGGACGAGTCGGTGTTCACGATTCACGACCTGCGCCGGGCGATCGACGCGGGCGCCGCGGACATCGTGAACATCAAGCTGGCCAAGTGTGGCGGTCTCGGGGCGGGGCTCGCGATCGGCCGCGAGGCGCGGGCCGCCGGTCTCGGCGTGATGGTCGGCTCGATGATGGAGTCCGAGCTGGGCGTCTCCGCCGCGGCGGCCCTCGCCGCCACGCTGGCGCCCGACCGCGTGCACGACCTCGACGCCGCCTGGTGGTCGATCGCCGTGGACGACGCCGCCTCGCCCTACCGGGGCGGACGGTTCCACCTGGCCGACTCCCCCGGACTGATCCACGCGGCGACCCGCGTCCTGCGCGGGTCTCACGGGCCGCAGGTGTCCAGCATCGACGCGAGCGCCGCCTTCTCCGCCGCGTCCGTCGGCAGCGCGTAGGCCGACTTCACGGTCACGTAGCGGACGGCGTAGCCGCACCGCGCCGCGCGGACCGGCTGCCACTGCGACGCGTCGGCGCCACCCTTGGCCTGGTTCGCCGCCCCGCCAGCGGCGACGAGGTTGCGCAGGTCGTTGGCGAACGCCAGTCGCTGCCCGTCGGTCCAGGTGGCCGCGCCGTAGCGCCACGCGACGCTGAGTGCGACGACATGGTCGATCTGGACCGACTGGGCCTGCTGCTGTTCCTTGGCGTCGGTGAGGACGATCGTCGCCCCGGTGTACGGGTCGACCCAGGTCCCGGCGAGGACGTCGTGGTCACAGCTCCCCTGCCGCCCGACCCGGTACGGCTGGGACGCGACGCGGTCGCGCAGGAGCACGTCGTCGCGCTGGTTGCAGCCGTTGCCGTCGGTGTCGGTCCACGCCTCACCGAAGGCCGCCCTTCGGTAGTCCGAGGGCAGCCCCGGACGGGGCCCGAGGCGCAGGTCGCCCAGCTGTGCCCGCGCGGTCGCGACCTCCGCTGCGGAACTGGTCAGCAGGGTGTTGCCGGCCGCCTGCGGGCCGGCGTCCGGGACCGGGCCGAGCGGCCGGCCCC
>NZ_JASGES010000203.1:0-3187 GCF_047606205.1 Propionicimonas sp.
GCGGACCGGGTAGGGAACCGTCCCCGACTCGGTCGACCTCGTGCTCGCTCCGGGGATGGCGGACCGGGTAGGGAACCGTCCCCGACTCGGTCCACCCCGCGCTCGGTCCGGGACGACTCGGCGTTGGGCCACAGCGCGCCGGCAATTCCTGGGGGACCGGCCCGGGCCGACCCCGCCGCTGGGAGGGCGACCGCGGCCGGACCCGTCGAGCCTCACCTCGTCGTCGGGTCTGTGGCGCACCGGATCGGGCGCACTGCTGCGGCCACACCTCGCGGTACAGAACCCGCTATCGCCACGAGCCGTGACCGTGCGCTCATCCCGCCCCGCAGGTCCTCCTACGACACGGCATTGCCAGCAGCCCCCTAGCCGGCGAGGGCTTCCTGCTCGTCCTGGGTGGCGCGACGGACGACGATCCTGGTCCAGGCACCGACGTAGATGCGCTGGCCGGGGGAGATCTCGACGCGGCCCTGCGGGATGGGCATCGCGGGCAGCGGCCCCGCGGCGGAACCGACGAACGTGCCGTTCGCGGAGTCGAGGTCCTCGATCCACCAGCGGGTGCCGTCGGTGGTGAGCATGGCGTGGCGGCGGCTGCAGCCGGTGTCGAGTTCGCAGTCGACATCGGGGAAGATTCCCCGGCTGTGCGAGACCCGTCCGATCAGGTTGGCGTCCTTGACCAGGGGGACGATGTCGGGCAGCCCGGCGGACGGGAGCGGATCGGTGGAGCCCTGCGCGGCGTACCAGTCAGGGTCGATCCACAGTTCGGCCACCCACTCCACGGGCTTCCGCGCGGGTGCAGCGGGGGCTTCGCCGACCGGCGCAACTCCGCCTGGCGGGCTCGCGGACGCAGGCTCGGCGCCGTCCTCGTGCGTCGCGGCCGAGGTGGGCGACTCCTCGTCGAAGACGGCGGTGGGATCGGGCTCGGTGACGACGTCGTGCTCGGCCACCGGTACGAACGCTGCGGGGGTCTCCGCCGCGAGCACGGACGCAGCGGACGCCGGCCCAGCCACCGCCGGCGCAACAGCGGACGCCGCCGGAGCGGCACCCGTGGTGAAGTCGAACCCGCAGGCCTCGCAGAAGAGCGCGTCGGCGACGTTGGTCGTACCGCACTGGGGGCAGGTCAGCGGAGCGGACGCAGCGCCGACGGTCGCCTCGGTGAGGGTGCTGCCGGCCTGCTCGGGCGCCAGCGGGAGGCCGCAGGTGTCGCAGAAGTCGGTCTGGCTCGTCTGGTGCCCGGCCGGACAGATCGGCATGGTCAGCCCCTGATCCTCGTGGTCTTGGTCGACGCCGTGTCCAGTGCCATCTCGTCCACCTTGTCCACGGCCTTCCTCAGCCTCACGGTACCCGTCCGGGCGTCCGCGATGTCGACGACCTTCCGGAGTTTGGCCGTGGCCTCGGCGTTGCCGCTCTCCGTCGCCAGCTGGACCGCGCGGCCGAGCTTGGTCGTGGCGGTCGCCTCGTCCCCGACCGCCTTCGCGGCCAGGCCCTCCTGGATCACCTGGGCGAGTTCGGCCTGCCCGGTGTAGTGCGCGACCTCAGGGTTGATCTGCGCGGTCAGGTTCGTGTCGGAGGACCACTTGGCCTTGACCAGCCCCTGCGTGAGCAGGTCGGGGCCGACGGCCAGCTGGACGCGTGCGGCCAACTGCTCCTGGCCGACCGACTTCGCGGCGAGCCGGACCGCGACGTGGTAGTCGCGCTCCTCATCGGCCCACGCGCCGGTCGGGTAGCTCATGGTCAACTGGTTCACGGGCGTGCCCCGGTGGGTGAGGTCCTCGACGGTGGGGGAGACCTGGCGGATGAACAGCACCTGCGCGCCCTGCGGAATCCACACCCGCAACTCCGCGTTCGCGACGCCACGGGCCATCGACCTGCGCATCAGCTCGGCGAACACCTGGCCCATCTGGGTGGGGTCGCCGATGATGTCGACCGTGCCGAGCATGGCCTGCGCGATCTTGCGGATCTCGGCGACCTTCCAGTCGACCCCGACGCCGCGCGCGTCCACCTGGAAGTCGCCCGCGCAGGTGGCGATCGCCTGGTCGAGCTGGGCGGCGGTCTCGTTGTGGTTCTCGCCGTCGGTGAGCAGGATCACATGCTTCTGGGCGAGGTTTCCGATCGAGGCGAACAGCGCCTTGCACAGGTTCAGCCAGGTCCCCATCGCCGTGCCGCCCTCGGCGCGGAAGAAGCTGATCGAGCGCCGCGCCTCGGCCCGCGTCCGGGCGTCCATCCGCACCATGCCCGCGCCGGTCTGCACCATCGGGTAGGCGAGGTAGGCCTTGTGGTTGCCGGCGACGACGGCGAAGTAGGTGCCGTCGAGGATGTTGTCGAGGGCGATCATCGCCGCCTGCTTGGCCGCGTTCATGTTGGCGACGCCCATCGAGCCGGATGTGTCGACGACGATGATCTCGCCCGCGTCGCCGCTCCCCGTTCGTCCGGCCGACCCGGCCCCGGTGCACGTGATCGTGACGATCGCGTTGACGTCGGTGCCGCCGTCGGGCAGGAACTCGTTCTGGTAGACGGCGGAGGTGAACTCAGCCATGGTCGGGATCCGCTCCGTTCTCGTGGTCGGTGGCTTCGCCGACCAGACTAGCCGGGTCCGCGGCCTGCCCCGGATCGGCTGTCGGGGGTGCGGGGACGCGGGCCAGGGCGACCGTGATGTTGTCGTGGCCGCCGCACGCCGTCGCCCACTCGACCAGTCGCTGCGCGACCGGCGCAGGGTCGTCCCCCGCGGCGACCGCCGCGTCCAGCTGGTCCGCGAGCTCCGCCGCGGAGGACGCATAGTTCCACAACCCGTCCGAGCACACCACCAGCCAGCCCGGCTCGGGAACCGCCAGCGTGCCGGTGCGCGGGACGATGTCGAGGGAGTCGCGACCCAGCCACTTGGTGATCGCGTGCGCGCGGGGCAGCGCCTCGGCCTCCTCCCGGGGCATCCCCTCGGCGATGAAGGCCTGGGCCATCGAGTCGTCGATGCTCAGCAGGAGGCGTTGCTGCCCGCCGAGGACGTAGACGCGCGAGTCACCCAGGTTGGCGTAGTGGACCTGGTCGCCGGCGACCACGGCGGCGGCGAAGGTCGCGGACGCGGCGTTGGTGCTGTCCGGCGCCGTGGTGGCGACCACCGCCTGGTTGGCGGCCGCGACGGCCGCGACGAGCGCGGCGGCCAAGCCCGCGGCGTCCCCGGCCGCCAGAGATAGGA
>NZ_JASGES010000204.1:0-12604 GCF_047606205.1 Propionicimonas sp.
CCCGACGGCCCGGCCACGACGCCGGCCGGGAGCCGGGCCTGCGCCTCGCGACCGGCCGGTTCGACGGGCCGGGTCGAGCTCACCCGGGGTCCGCCGCCTCATCGAGGCGGCGGGCGGCGTCGATCTTCGCCCTGGCCCCGTCGAGCCACTGCTGGCAGATCGCGGCCAGTTTCTCGGCCCGTTCCCACAGTGCCATCGACTCCGACAGGGGCACGCTGCCCGCCTCCAGGCGCCGGATCACCTCGACCAGCTCGTCGCGGGCCGCCTCGTAGCCGAGTTCGGGTTCCTTGGTCACTGTTCCTCCGTCGTCGTTGCAGGGAGTGCCTTGGCCGAACCAGGGCTGAGCGGGGGCGGGACGGGCGCCTGCGGCGCGTGGGACGCCGCAGTGGACGCCTCCGGCGCGGCAGCGGTGACGGTGAGATCGAGGTGGCCGTCGGCGAGGCGCGCCCTGACGGCCGCGCCCCTCGAGGTGGCCGCGACCCGGTCGACGGTGCGCCCGTCGGCGTCGGTGAGGATGACGTAGCCGCGCTGCAGGGTGGCCCGTGGCGACAGCGACCGGACGCGCTCGATGGCGTGGGTGAGGCCCAGCTGCTCCTCCCGCAGCCGCGCGTCGACAGCGCGGCCGAGCCGCTCCCGCGCGTGCTGCAGGCGCTCGGTGTGCCCGTCCAGCACCGCGGCGGGGTCGCGCAGCACAGGTCGGCTGCGCAGCTCGGCGAGCCGTCGCGACTCCGCGTCCACCCGGGCGAGGATCGCGCGCCTGGCCTGGCCGATCGCGCGCCCGACCAGCTGCGCCTCGACAGTCGCGTCCGGCACCACCCGTTTGGCGGCGTCCGTCGGGGTCGAGGCCCGCAGGTCCGCGACGAGGTCGAGGATCGGGGTGTCGGTCTCGTGCCCAATCGCGCTCACCACCGGCGTGCGGCAGGCGAACACCGCGCGGGCCAGCGCCTCGTCGCTGAACGGCAGCAGGTCCTCCAGCGAGCCGCCGCCGCGCGCGACGATGATCACGTCCACCTCGGGGTGCGCGTCGAGGGAGCGGATCGCGCCGATCAACTGCTCGACCGCGGCGGGGCCCTGCACCAGCGAGTGGCGCACCTCGACGAGCGCCGCGGGCCAGCGCCGGGCGATGTTCTCCACGACGTCGCGTTCCGCAGCGCTCTGGGCCCCGGTGACCAGCCCGACCCGGCGGGGCAGGAACGGGAGCCTGCGCTTGCGCGCGGCGTCGAACAGGCCCTCGGCCTGGAGCATCCGCTTGCGCTGCTCGACCATGGCCAGCAGGCGACCCTCGCCGGAGGGACGCAGTTCGCGGCACTCGAAGACCAGGCTCCCCGACTTCAGCCACAGGGTGGGCTTCACCCAGGCCGCGACGACCGTTCCCTCGGTGATCGGCCCGGCCGCGTCCAGCACGGCCTGGGTGGTGGAGATGCTCACCGACACCTCCGCGAGCGTGTCGCGCAGCGTGAGGAACTGCATCACCGTGCCGCTGCGCCGCTTGATCTCGATCAGCTGGCCCTCGACCCACACCGCGTTGAGCCGGTCGAGGTACTCCTTGGTGAGGTTGACCACGACCCGCAGCGGCTGCGGCTGCTCGGGCGAGCTGGCCAGCCGCTGTCGTGGTTCTGCTGCCATGGGGCCACCGTAGCGGGCGGGGCCGACGGTGGTGGCCGCCGGCCCGGACACTCGCCGGCGGTCAGCCGAGGGCGGTGGCGAGGTCTCCCGCCCCGACCTCGGCTGCCTTGCGGCGCATGAACTCCACCATCGCGGGGAAGCAGTCCCTCGCCACGTTGTAGCCCATGAAGACGTCCTGGTGCCCGTAGCCGGGATAGACCTTCAACTCGTGCTGCGTGCACCCCAGCGCGACCAGCCGCTGGTGGTTGACGATGTTGGAGTCGGTGAACACCCGGTTGTTCGCTCCGGTGGTGAACAGGACCGGCGTGGCCACCGTCCTCGCGTTGTCCCAGTAGTCGTCGGGGAGCGAGGCCAGGTCGGACCGGCCGGGCTCGTACTTCAGCGGGTGGCCGCCCGCCTCCACCATCTTGCGGACGTGCCGGTAGTAGTGCATCGAGGTCGCGCCGTAGAGGTCGCCGCCCCTGCGGTGGGTGACGTCGGCGAGGTTCTCGTGCTCGTAGAGGGCCGGGCGACCCGAGCCCCACATCATCGAGAGCATGTGGCACTCGGGGACGTCGCACTCACGGTGGCCCAGCGACACCAGCCGGCTGAACAGCTCGCCCCGGGTGAAGCCCGGATCGTGGCACCACTGCGGGTTGAGGTTGGGGAAGCCGAGGACGTACTCCACCAGCCCCGGCGCCGCCCGCAGCTTGATCCTCGACCACGCCGGCACCCGTGGGGTCAGCCCCACCGAGTTCGCCACGACCGACGTGATCCCGGTGGCCGCGCCGCCGAACAGCGACAGCAGGAAGGAGACCGATCCCAGGCAGTGCGCGATGACGTGGAGTCGTCGCTGCGTCCCGACGTGCCGCCGGATCAGCTCGATCGCCGGCGGGTAGTCGTACAGCGCGACGTCGTCCATCGTGTAGCGGTGCGGGAAGAGGTTGTAGGAGTGCCGGTTGCTCATCCGCATGTCCAGCGTCCAGACGTCGCTGAACCCCTCGTCGAGCAGGTAGGTGACCAGGTTTCGGTGTTCGGGCATCACGAACATGTCGGTGGAGGTGGTCAGCCCGTGGACGATCATCACGCTGTCGGTCGCGGTGCCGTCGGGGTCGCGGCTGAACCGCTCCAGGGACAGCCCCAGCCCGTCGGCGGTGGAGAAGTCGTGGTGGGTGTGGGTGGCGTCCGGGACCCCCTGGAGGGTGTACAGCGGGATCTCGCGGGTCCTGGCCATCAGGCGTCCTCTCCGGGCACGGCCATGCGGGCAAGGTGCCGCAGGTTGGGGTCGATCAGTGCGCGACGAGCCGGGTCGGCCACCGTCCGGGTGTGCATGTAGCGCAGCGCCCCGTGATCGATCACGAGCTCGTCGAACTCCTCGACCAGCGCGGAGAGCAGCGAGTCGGGGAAGGCGCCCCGGCGGATCCCGAGCAGGTAGGTGACCTCGGCGAACTCCTCCTCGCCGAGGTAGGGGCTGCGGATCCCCTTCACATAGCAGGTCAGGAAGGTGAAGCAGCCGTGCCGGTGCCGGTACCTGCCGACCAGCTGCCACAGGCGGGGGAGGAGCGCCTCGTAGGCGGACAGCGGGACCAGCGTGATCAGCATCCGGGAGGGATCGCCCACCGTGGTGTCGATCAGCTTGTCCGTGAAGAACTCGACGTTCTTCATCGTGGCGAACGCAGGACCGTGGAGGGTGCCGGCCATGCCGGCCAGCTTCAGGGCCTTGTCCACGCTGGCGGGGACGGTTCCCGCGGCCAGCCCGATCGCGTGCAGCGTGCCGTAGCCGACCTTGTCGATCGCCGACTTCCACGCGGTCTGCGGCGTGCTCCGGTAGGAGGAGAACTGGCCCGCGGAGAACGAGCCGGTGTCCAGCCACATCCCGCGCGCCGCGTAGCAGTCCCCGAGGTCGGCCAGCTGGCCGCGGGTGCCGCGGACGAACGTGTCGAAGTCGGGGAAGCGGGTGGTGTGGGTGGCCAGCACGGTGCGGTACTTGTCGATCGCGATGACCTCCAGCGTGGCCTCGGTGATCACGCCTGCCCGGCCCAGCCCGCCGGCCACCCTCCAGTACCGCTGCGGGTCGTCGGCCGGCCCGCAGCGGTACACCTGTCCGTCCCCGTCGACGTACTCCAGCTCGACGACGTGCTCGACGAACAGCCCGAGGCGGTGCGAGGTGGGGCTGATCCCGCCCATCGACACGAAGCCGCCGACGGTGATGTCCTTGTGGTCGCCGACGACGGGCAGCCCGAAGCCGCGCTCGGCAAGCCAGTCGTCGAGCGCGGCGTTCGTCGCGCCGGCCTGCACGGTGATCCGCAGCCGGTCCGGGTCGAAGCCGATGATCCCGTCCATCAGCTGGGTGAGCAGCACGGCCCCGCCGTCGGACAGGACCAGGTTGTTGGACGAGTGCCCCTTGGAGCGGACCCGGAGCTGCTGTCCGAGCTGCCTGGTCTCGCGCACGGCGGACACCACGTCGGCCGTGCTCCGCGCCAGGTAGAGCTTGGCCGGGTAGAGCGGGCCGATGTCGGGCTCGGCGACCTTCGACCAGTCGTAGCCGAGGCCGCGGATGGAGTCGTGGGAGATCCTCTGGTGGCTGTCGATGCGGCCGAGCCATGACTCCGATGCGGTGCGCACCGGCCGGTCCGGTGCCGGTCGCCGACGTTCGCGTGCCGAATCCCCCATGTCGAATCCCCCCGGTGCCGCACGACGTGGAACGGGTTCCCGGCCACCGTCGACGACGTGAGCCGGATCGCCCGCTGAGCAGGTGCGGCTCAGCTAATCAGGCGCCGTCGGCCGGAGGAAGATCCTTCCGCTGGGCACAATTGCGTCGTCGTCGCGGCGGCTTCGGGTCCACCGTCCGCCGGCGGGTCCCGCCCCTGCGGCGGTCATCGCGTCGCGCGCCGCAACTCCTCCAGGACAAGGGGGAACACGTCGCTGTGGGCGTGCCGGCCGATGAAGACGTCGCCGTGGCTGTAGCCGGGCAGCACATGCAGCGTGTCCGTGGCCGGACGGTGCTGCCGCAGGTGGGCGAGGGTGGCCCGCTGGCCCTCGGGCAGGAACGCCCGGTTCCTCGCACCGGTGAACAGGGCGAACCGGGCCGCGGTCCGCGGGGTGCCGGACGCGAAGCGGCCCGGCAGCCTGTCCGAATGGCCGAGGCTGACCAGCTGCCCGGCGCGCTCGGACAGCGCGAGCTGGTGGTAGTAGCCCATCGGGATCTTGCCGAACTCGTACCGCAGCCACTCGTGGGTGGCGTCGTCGAGGTTGGCGTGCACCCACAGCGAGTCCCCTCCCGAGCCGACCGCGAAGCTGGCCATGTTGCAGGTGGGGTTGCGGCACTCGGTGTGCCACAGCCGCACGGCCGTACGGGTGACCAGCGGCACCAGCGTCTCCGGGCCGTCCCCCCAGGCGGCGTCGAGATACGGCTCGTAGTGCTGCAGCACCGGGCGCAGTCCGTGCAGCTTGGCGCGCGCGAACCGGGGCAGGACCGGGTGCAGGCTCACGCCGTTGGCGACGACCAGCCCGACCTGGGGGAGCAGGCCCGCCACCACGGCCATGCTGAAGCTGGCCGCGCCCGCGCAGTGTGCGATCACGCTGAGCGTGGACGCGCCGGTCTGCTCGCAGACGTACCGCACGGCCGCCGGGTGGTCGTACAGGGCGACGTCGTCCAGCGTCCACGGCAGCGGGTCGAGGTCGATCGAGCCGCGCCAGTTCTCCAGCCACACGTCCCAGCCGTCGGCCAGCAACGCGTCCACCAGGGACCGGCCGGTCGGCGGGCGGAACGACTCGGCGCGCATGCCCACGCCATGGGCGAGCAGGACCGGGGGCCCGGTCGGTGGCCGGTCTCCGCGGACATGGATCAGCGTGATCGGCACACCGTCGTCGGCGCGCAGGAAGTGCGGTTCGTCGGTGTGGGCCGGTCGGGGCGCGGCAGCGGCGGTCACTCCCTTGCCTCCGCTGCGGTCGCCGCCGGACCCGACGCCGGCGGCTCGGCCGCCGTCGGGTCGGTGCGGGCCGGCGGGGCCGGCCGGAGGTACACGTCCCGCAGCGCCTTGACGAAGAACGCCGCGAACCCGCCGATCGTCCGCACCGGGGTCTGCCCCGAGCCCTTGAACGTGGTCAGCTGGCGCGCGAAGTCCTGCGGGAGGATCCGCAGCATTCCCGCGCCGACGACCTCGCCGTCGTCGTCGGGCAGGACGTGGCCGCGCAGCAGCGTGATGTAGAGGGTGGACGTGTCGGTCCACAGGTCGAAGCCCGGGTCGTCGCGGACGACCTTGAACCCGTACATCGTGATCGGTGTGCCGGACAGGTCACTGAACCACAACCGGTAGCGCATCTCCCTGGTCCGGTCGTCGTCGCCGGCGACGAAGAGGTTGAACCAGCCGCGCTTGACCGGGAGCCGGCCGCCCAGCAGGTCGCAGTCGACGAAACCCGACGCCGTGCCCTCGTGCCGGCTGCTCGCGACGAACCGCTCCACGTCGGGGGCGTCGATGGTGAGCTCGAACATGAACCGCTGCGCCAGCTGCCTGCCCCGGGCCCAGCCGGTCATCGAGTCGGTCTCGCCGAGCGTGACGAAACCCTTCATCTGTTCGGTGAACCGGGTCCCCGACCCCGCGAGCGGTCCCTCGTCGGGCTCGACCGCCCTGACGTCGGCGGCGATGGAGGCTGCCGACCGCCGGCTCCGGGGCCGCTCGAGCAGGTGTTCGGTGATCCGGTCCGCCAGCGCGGCGATCGTCAGCGACGGGTTGGGCCCGACCGGGCCGGGCAGCGCCGAGCCGTCCACCACGAACAGCCCCGGGTGGCCGAAGGACTCGCCCCACGCGTCCACCACGCCCTCGTGGACGTGGCGTCCCAGCGGCGCCCCACCGAGCGGGTGGACGGTGACGACGCGCTTGGTCCACCACAGCGGGTTGTCCCTGAAGGTGGCACCGAGGCTGTCGGAGATCGACCGCATGGTCTCCCGCATCGCGTCGAAGTAGGTCATCGACGTCTGGGACGTCCAGGCGATGTCCAGCTCGCCGTCGTTCAGCGTGATCCGACCGTCCGGGGTGTCGCGACCCATGCCGAGCAGCGGGATCGAGCTGGAGGTGAGCCTGCCCTGGCCGATCAGCTTGGCGATCTCCGCGGAGATCGTGGACTCGTTGTGCCGCTTCAGCCGGTAGGCGACCAGTTCCCGCACCATCGCGGCGGTGCGCTGCAGCTGTGAGCCGACCTGCGCGGTCTCGATCAGCCAGTTCGCGAACTCGGGAAAGCCGGCCTCCTCCACGTAGTAGCCGCGGCCGGCGCCCTCCTCGTCGACCCCGTCGGGCCTGCGGATGGCGGTGGTGATGACGGGGCCGTAGCTGCCGTTGATCAGCCGGACCCCGCCGGCCTCGGTGGTCGCCCTCGCGTCCATGCAGAAGGTGAGCAGGTCGCCGTTGCCGCTGAACCGGCTGCCGACCGCCCGGCCCAGCGCGGGCAGGCCGACCCGGTTGCGGAGCAGCAGCGACGTGGTGCCGAACGTCCCTGCCCCCAGCAGCAGGTGCTCGCAGGTGATCCGGTGTTCGGTGCGGGCGCGCCGGCCGTCCTCGCCGGGCCCCTCGGCATACCGGGTGTACCGCACCTCGTAGCCGCCGCCGGGCAGCGGGGTGATGCCGTACACGTCGCACAGGGTGCGGATGTCGGCGCCGTGGTGCGTGGCCGCCGACAGGTAGGTGTGGTCCAGGCTGTTCTTGGCGCCCTCGTTGCAGCCGATGTCGCACTCCCCGCACAGGCGGCAGGTCAACCGGGTCGACTCGTGGAGATTGCCGTAGCCGGGGGTCTCGATGACCTGCTTGGGCTGCGGCGCCGCATCCCCGCGGGGAGAGAACGAGACCGCCAGCGGCGGGGAGAACACCTCGAGGCCGAGCGAGGCCGCGGCATCCCGCAGCGCCTTCGCCTTCGGCAGGTCGGGGTACGGGTTCGGCACCGGCGCCAGCATCTTCTCGACGGCGTCGTAGTGCGGGTCGAGGTCGCTGCGCCCGATCGGCCAGTTCTCGTAGCCGCCACCAGGCAGCGGCGAGTCGTGGACGAACCAGCGCTCGTCCTTGCGCAGCAGCACGTTGGCGTAGATCAGCGACCCGCCGCCGAGCCCTGCCGAGACGATCGACTCGATCTTGCGGAAGGACCGCACGTCGAACAGCCCGAACAACTCGTCCTTGGGCTCCCAGAACGCCTTGCTCATCTCGTACGGGTTGCGGGCGAAGCTGCCCGGCGGATAGGCCCGGCCACGCTCGAGGACGACCACCGAACGTCCGGCCTCGGCCAGCCGGTAGGCGGCGACGGACGCACCGAAGCCGGACCCGACGACGACAGCGTCCACATGTTCCGCGGCGGCTCCCATCGGCCTGCCCTCTCTCGCCGATCGCTGCTCCTGCGTCGAGTGGGCCGGGCCGGGGCACCCGGCAGCGGCCCCCGTCCGCCGGTCCTGACGCGCTCACGCTATTGGTGGCCGCCGGGTCGGGCCAGCGGTACGGCCGCCGCACAATTGCGGCACCGGGCGCGGCGCGGGGCCACCGGAGCGATCCGAGCCGACCGCACCGTGCCGCTGCTCGGCGGCCGTCGCGCCGCAGGGGAGGCGGGCCTGCGCACCCGGCCAACGTAGACTTCCCCCATGCCTACCAAGCGAGTCGTGGTCGCAGCGCCGCGCGGTTACTGCGCCGGCGTCGACCGGGCCGTCGTCACCGTGGAGAAGGCGCTGGACGTGTACGGCCCGCCGGTCTACGTGCGCAAGCAGATCGTCCACAACCGGCACGTGGTCGAGGACCTGGAGGCGCGTGGGGCGATCTTCGTCGAGGAGCTGGCCGAGGTCCCGCAGGGCGCGACGGTGGTGTTCTCCGCGCACGGCGTGTCGCCGGCCGTCCACGCCGAGGCGGCGGCACGCGGGCTGAAGACCATCGACGCGACCTGCCCGCTGGTGACGAAGGTGCACAACGAGGCCAAGCGGTTCGCCGGCCAGGGCGTCCAGATCCTGCTGATCGGCCACGCCGGCCACGAGGAGGTGGAGGGGACGACGGGCGAGGCGCCCGAGCACATCACGCTGGTCCAGCACCCCGACGACGTGGACGCCGTCGAACTCGACGACCCCGACAGGGTCGCCTGGCTCAGCCAGACCACGCTCAGCGTCGATGAGACCTGGGAGACGGTCAGCCGGCTGCGGGAGAAGTTCCCCGCGCTGATCGACCCGCCGAGCGACGACATCTGCTACGCCACCCAGAACCGGCAGTCGGCGGTCAAGCAGATCGCCGGGCACTCCGACCTGGTGATCGTGGTGGGCTCGAAGAACTCCTCCAACTCGGTCCGGCTGGTCGAGGTGGCGCTGGAGTCCGGGGCGAAGGCCGCTCATCGCGTGGACAACGCCGGAGAGATCGAGGAGGGGTGGCTGGAGGGGGTCAGCTCTGTCGGCGTCACCTCCGGGGCGTCCGTCCCGGACGCGCTCGTGCAGGGCGTCCTCGACCATCTCGCCGAGCGCGGCTTTCCCGCGGCCGTCGAGGAGCGCCTGACCGAGGAGAACCTGGTCTTCGCGCTTCCCCCCGAGCTTCGCAAGGACCTGCGCCGCAAGGCCGACGGCGACTGAAGCGGCGCGCGCCGTCCGTCCCGCGTCGTTCGTCCGTCCGCGCCCCGCCTTCCTCCCGATCCTTCGCGTTTGCTCCCGAAAGACGGCTTTGCTCCTCGAATTCCGGGAGCAAAGCCGTCTTTCGGGAGCAAGGACGGCGGAGAGGGCGGCGGGACGCCCCCTCGGTGGCGTCGTGCTACGCTGACGCCACTTCGTTGAAAGATGGACAACCGTCGAGGGGGTGGGCCGTGCGCAACTGTTGTTGCCCGAGCATGCGCCCAGCCGTGTGTTGTCGCAGCTGTCGCTCCTGCGCCTGCCGCTGACCCTACGCCGCTGAGCCGATCCCGGCCCGGCAGGTCGCACGCCCTACGTCCGCACACCCGCCATCGAGAACGACGCGTGGCTCCGCGTCGACGGTGGCCGCACCATCGGAGATTCCCGTTACCACTGAACCGGGGGCGCTCAGCCCCGTCCTCGCCGGTCCCGGCGCCTCGTACCGGGCGCAGCGCGGCACGATCCTGCGGGCGCGGAACTGGCGCGCCGAGGCGCTGCTGCGCATGTTCGAGAACGTGCTGGAGGTGGGTGAGAACCCCGACGAGCTGATCGTCTACGCCTCGCTGGGCAAGGCGGCAAGGGACTGGCCGTCCGCCAGGGCGATCGCCGCCGCGCTGCTCGACCTGCCGGAGTCGGGGACGCTCGTGCTGCAGTCGGGCAGCCCGGTGGGCGTCATCGAGACCGGCGACGCCGCGCCCCTGGTGGTCTCCGCGGTGAACAACACGGTGGGACGGTGGTCCGACCCGGAGCGGTTCTACCAGCGCGCCGCGGCCGGGCAGACGATGTGGGGCGGGCTGACCGCGGGCGCCTGGCAGTACATCGGACGCCAGGGCGTGCTCGGCGGCACCTACGAACTGTTCGGAGCGATCGCGCGCACGCATTTCGGGGCGGCGCCGGGCGCTGAGGCCGCCGCCCTGGCCGGACGCTGGGTGCTCACGGCCGGCCTCGGCGGGATGGGCTCGTCCCAGCCGATCAGCGCCCGGATGCTGGGCCTCAGTTCGCTGACCGTCGAGGCGGACGCGGCGAAGGCCGAGCGACTGCACCGCTCCGGCGGCCTCGACCTCGTCACCGACGCTCTCGACACGGCCCTGACCACGGTGGACGCGGCCGCTCGCGACGGCAGGACGGTCGCCGTGGCGCTGGTCGCCAACGCCGCGGACGTCTTCGCCGAGGTGTCCGGGCGCGGCATCGTCCCCGACCTCGTCACCGACCAGACCGCGGCCCACGACGCCCGCTACGGCTACCTCCCGCAGGGCTACGACCTCACCACGTGGCGCGCGGTCCGCGAGACCGACCCGGCCCGCGTCGAACGGGACGCGCGGGCCTCGATCGCCGCACAGGTGCGGGCGATGCTGGCGCTCGCCGACGCCGGGTCCGTCGCCTTCGAGAACGGCAACAACCTCAGGGTGCAGGCGATCGAGCACCTCGGCGAGGCCTCGGCGGCAGACGTCAACCGGATCCCCGGGTTCATGGAGGCCTACCTGCGCCCGCTGTTCGCCCGGGGCATCGGCCCCTTCCGATGGGTGTGCCTCTCGGGGTCGACCGACGACCAGCGCGTGCTGGACGACCTCGTGGTGCGGCAGTTCGCGAACCGCCCCGAGGTGGCCCGCTGGATCGCCCTCGCCCGCGAGCACGTCCCCCCGCAGGGGCTGCCGGCGCGTTCGTGCTGGCTGGGCCACGGCGAACGGTCCGCCTTTGCCGTCGCCGTCAACGACCTGGTCGCGGACGGGACGCTGAGCGCGCCCGTGCTGTTCAGCCGCGATCACCTCGACGCCGCGGCGATGACCCATCCGCGGATCGGGACCGAAGGCATGCGCGACGGCTCCGACGGCGTCAGCGACTTCCCGCTGCTCGACGCCCTGCTGCTCGCCGCGACCGGCGCCGACCTCGTCGCCGTCCACTCCGGAGGCGGCGGCTACGCCGGCTGGATGCAGTCCGCGGGGGTGTCGATCGTCGCCGACGGACGCCCGGGGACGGCGGTCCGGCTGCGTCGCGCCCTGGACGCCGACACCGGGCTCGGCGTGCTGCGGCACGCGGCCGCCGGATACCCCGAGGCGGTCCGCAGCGTCGCGAGCGCGGGCGAGACCGGCGCCGCGTCGCTGGCCTGGCTCGGCGCCGGATCACCGGCCACCACCACCGATCCCGGGGAGGAAAGATGAGGGAACTGACGCCCACCGACGCCCGCAACGCCGTCCTCGGCGGTGGGGTGCTGGCCTGCGGCGGCGGCGGGTGGAAGCACCACGGCGAGCTGATGGGATCGCTGGCGACCAGCCTCGAGCGTCCGGTTCTGGCCGGCGTCGACGAACTTCCCGACGACACCTGGGTGGCGACGGTGACCGCGATCGGGGCGCCCGCGGCGAAGGACTGGGAGATCCGTCCGGTCGACTACGTGCACGCGCTGCAGGAGCTGGTCAAGGTCGCGGGAGTGCCGATCGGGGCGGTGATGACCGCCCAGAACGGCTACTCCACCACCGTGAACGGCTGGATCCAGTCCGCCGTCCTCGGTGTCACCGTCCTCGACACCGCCGGCGACGTCCGCGCGCACCCGACCGGCAAGCTCGGCGGGCTGGGTCTGGGCGAACGCCCCGGCTACGAGTCGGTGCAGGTGGTCAGCGGCGGGAACCGGGCCCTGCACGGCCACTTCCTCTCGGTGAACCGCGGGAACCTGAACACGGTCGACGACGTGCTGCGCGACATCTCGGTGCGGACCGGCGGCTTCATCGCGTCCGCCCGCAACCCGGTCGAACTCGACTGGGTACGGGCCAACGGCGCCCACGGCTCGATCTCGCTCGCCCTGGACCTCGGCGCCGCGATGGATGCGGCCAGGTCCGACGGCCCGGACGCCGTGGTCGAGGCGGTCCGCACCCGTCTGCACGCCGAGGTGGTGGACGCCGGCCGGTTGCGGATCGGGAAGCGCACCCGCACGGTGGGCGGCTGGGACCGCGGCACCTTCGCGGTGGGCGAGCACACCGTGCCGTACCTCAACGAGTACATGGCGGTCGAGAACGCCGGCGGCCGGGTGGCGAGCTATCCCGACACGATCGTGATCATCGACCGGTCCACGGGCGAGGGGCTGGCGGTCAAGGACGCCGGCCGCGGCGGGCAGGACGTGGTGCTCCTGGTCGCGAGGGCGGGCACGCTGCCGGTCTCCAGCTCCAGCATCGACCGGGCCGGCCTGGCCGAGTGCGAACAGATCATGGGGATCGGGTTCCTCGAGCACCTCGACCCCGGCCTGCGGCCCGCGAGTGCGAGCTACGCCCCGGCCACCGAGACCGCCGGGACGAGGTCCGGCTCGCCCCGACGGAGGTCGCGATGACCTCGCTGGCGCCGCCGGACGCGGAGCGGACGGCCGGTCCGCTCCCCGGGCAACGGCAGGCACCGCCG
>NZ_JASGES010000205.1:0-3402 GCF_047606205.1 Propionicimonas sp.
CTGCGGAGGCCGGCAGCCATCCGCCCGGCGGTGGACGCGTCCACGGTCAGCGCGAGGTCGCCGCCGGCCCGGACGAAGCGGACGGCGCGCTCGGCGACCGGGACGCTGCTCAGGGCAGCGGCTGCGCCGAGGTCGTCGCTCACCACCACCCCGTCGAAACCCTCGTCCCTGAGCAGCCCGATCACCGTCGGGGAGAACATCGCGGGACGCGCGGCATCCAGCTTCGAGTAGTACGCGGAGGAGACCATCACCGCGGCCACCCCGGCGGAGACGGCGTCACGGAACGGCTGCAGCCGGGCGCTGCCTGCGGTCGTGGTGGAGTCGACGACCCTCGCCGTGAAGTCGGTGTTGCCGGTCACCGCGCCCAGACCGGGGAAGTGCTTGACCGCGACCGCGACACCTGCGGCCTCCATCCCGCTGCTGAACGCCGCGACCTTCGCCGAGACGGCTCGGGGATCGGAGCCATATCCGCGCCCGAGCCGGGCGATCGGCTGGTTCGTCGACCGGTACTTCGCCGGGACGACGTCGGCCACCGGCGCGAGGTTCAGCCTCACCCCCGCCCTCGCCATCGCCTTCCCCCAGCCGGTCGCCCGGTCGGTCAGCTCGCGGGCAGGCATGGTCGCCTGTCGTGCGGCGGAGGGGATGGTGCCGAAGCCGGCCCCCTTCAGCCGCTGGACGAGCCCGCCCTCCTGGTCGGCCGCGACGAGCATGCCGGTGCCGCCGCCCAGCTTCGCCAGCCGCGCACTCAGGGACGCGACCCTCGACACCCCACCGGTCGTGGACCCCATCACGATCGCCGAGCCCAGGTGGTACTTCCTGATCGCCGAGCGCTGCGTGCCGGTCAGGTCGACGCCCACCCCGACCATCACCAGCTGCCCGACCTGCTCGGCCGGGGACAGCGCCGCCGCCTCGGCGGTGCACCGCGGGGACGAAGCGGTCGCGGTGGCCGACGGCGACCCGGACGCGGTGCCGGTGCCGGCGGGGTCGGTGGCGGACGGAGCAGCGGTCGTCGCGGGAGGGGTCGCAGCCGGGGGCCCCACCGCGCTGCACCCGGCCAGCACCAGCGCGGCCGCGAGGCCGACGAGGCGCCTCACCCGTCCAGGTCCACCGCGAGCAGGGCGTTCTCCACGACCTCGGCGAGGGCGGGGTGGATCCAGTACTGCCCGCGGGCCATGGAACGCACATCCAGGCCGAAGCTCATCGCCTGGATCAACGGCTGGATGAGGTTCGGCGCGTCCGGACCGATGATGTGGGCGCCAAGAAGCTGGCCGGTGGCGGGGTCGGCGATCACCTTGGCGAAGTGGTCGGTGTCCTCCAGTGCCCAGCCGTAGGCCACCGCGCCGTAGTCGCGGACGCCGACCACGTGCCGCAGTCCCCGCGCCCTGCACTCCTGCTCGGTGAGGCCCACGCAGGCCACCTGGGGGCCGCTGAAGACGGCCTGGGGGACGAACCGGTGGTCGCTGGCGACGAGGTCGTCGGGGTGCAGCAGGTTGTGCTGCACGACCCGTGCCTCGTGGTTGGCGACGTGCTTGAGCTGCCAGTGGCTGCTCACGTCCCCGAGCGCCCAGATGCCCTCGACGCTCGTGCGCTGGAACTCGTCGACCACGACGAGGCCGCTGTCGTCGACCTCCACCCCGGTGGCGGCCAGGTCGAGCGTGTCGGAGTTGGGGACGCGTCCGGTGGCCACCAGCACCTGCTCGGCCTCGAAGAAGTACTCGATGCCGTCGTCATCGGTCGTGCCGACCTCGATCCTGCCGCCGGTCTCCGCCACGGACGCGAGGTGCTGGCCGAGGCGCAGCACCACGCGCCGGCTGAGCAGATCGGTGAAGCGATCGGCCACCGCCTCGTCGGCGACCTTGAGCAGGCGCTGACCGCGGTGGAGCAGGGTCACCTGGGTGCCGTAGGCGGCGAAGATGTGCGCGAACTCGACGGCCACCAGGCCACCGCCGACGATGATCAGCGACTTCGGCAGCGCGTCCAGCCGCATGATCGAGTCGGAGGTGTGGATGCGGCCGGCGAGTGCGGGATCGTCCACGCCGGGCACCTCGGGGATGCGGGGACGCGAGCCCGCGGCCAGCACGAACCGGTCGGCGGTGAACTGCTCCTCCCCGACCCGCAGCATCCTCGGCGCGACGAAGTGCCCGTTCTCGCGGAACAGCGCCACGTTCGCGCTGTCGCGGCGCCACGCCTCGCCACTCGCTGCGATCGGGTCGATCCGCCCGAACACCCGGTCGCGGATGTCCGGCCAGCGGACCCGGATGTTGCCGACATCGACGCCGAGCCGCCCCGCCTGCCGGGCGTCCTCGATGACGTCCGCGGGGTGGGCGAACATCTTGGTCGGGATACAGCCGACGTTCAGGCAGGTGCCGCCGAACCACTCCTGGCCGTCGACCAGTGCCACCTTCCAGTCCGCGAACCGCTCGTCGACGATCGAGTTGCCGCTGCCGGAGCCGATCACGCACAGGTCGAAGTGCCGCATGTCACCGATTGTGGCACGGCGCGGTGACGGTTCCGTGGGCCGGCTGTCCCTTCACGGCGCCGCCCAGCCCCGCGCCCCGCCACGCAGCTGACCGGCGCGGCCGCCGTTCAGATGCCGGCGTAGGAGTGCAGGCCGGAGACCAGCAGGTTGATCCCCACGAAGTTGAACCAGAAGCTGGCCAGGCCGATCACGGCCACGACGGCGGCGCGGCGTCCCTTCCAGCCGGCGGTCGCCCTGGCGTGCAGGTAGCCCGCGTAGATGATCCAGGTCACCAGCGACCAGGTCTCCTTCGGGTCCCAGCCCCAGAACCGTCCCCACGCGTACTGGGCCCAGATCGCGCCCGCGGCGATGGTGAACGTCCACAGCGGGAACGCGAAGGCGTGGAAACGGTAACTCACCCGGTCGAGCGTCGCCGAGGACGGGATCCGCGCCAGGTAGCCGCGGACGGTCCCCCGCTCCTCCGCCCGGGAGCGGATCAGGTAGAGGATCGCGGCGATGCCGCCGATGTTGAGCGCTGCGCCCGCGGTCGCGGCCGCGATGATGTGGATGACGAACCAGACCGAGTGCAGGGCCGGCATCAGATCGGACACCGCGACGTAGAACACGGTCACGGCCAGGCCCTGGCCGATCGTGAGCAGCAGGGTGACCGGAAGGCCCAGCCAGCGCATGCCGTAGCGCAGCGCGAGCACGAGGTAGGCGATCGCGGCGATCGCCAGCGAGGTCGTGATGAACTCGTACATGTTGCCCCACGGGGCCCGGCCGGCCGCGATCCCGCGCAGCACCACGCCGGTGACGTGGGTGAGCACCGCGATCACCGTGATGGCCAGGCCCGCCCGCCCGAGCCCGTCGGTGCGGGGGCTGGGGACGGGCCGCTCCGGCGCGGGCGTGGCCTGGGTGGACCCCGGCCCGGCGCCGGGAGCACC
>NZ_JASGES010000206.1:0-7520 GCF_047606205.1 Propionicimonas sp.
CCGCGGACGCGCGCCGAGGCTCCCGCCGTCGCGGCCGAACCGGACGCCGCGCAGGACCAGGGCGAGACCCGGATCGCCGCCGACCGCGGACGGCTCACCCCGGCGGACCCGCCGCCGTCGCCGGAACCCTCGCGTCCCTGGGCCCCCGACGTCGGGACCGCAGCCGAGCCGACCCTCAGGGCGGGGCAGATCGCGTCCGCCGGGGTTGCCGGAGGTCCCGCCCCGGCTGCCCTCGAACCTGCGGCAGAGCTGCCGCTGCCGACGGCGGCGGAAGCCCGCGTCCCCACGGCGGGCCGGGAACGCTACGCCGCCCGCCTGCCGCCGCCCGCAGCACCGCGTCCTGGCGGCGTCGACGCGGTCGGCACGGCCTGGGCGGAGTCGCCACGCCGGCACGAGGACGGGGCCGTGCAGGCACGCCGGATCGCCGCCTCGCGACGGCGTCAGGCCCTGTGGCTGGTCCTGGCCGTCATCGCCCTGGTGACCCTTGCCGCCGCCCTCCTGGTGCTGCTCCTGACCCGCGGATAGGGAAGCGCCGACCACCTCCGGCGGCCGACCCCGGGCTCCCGCTGAGTTGTCGCCAGAGCACGTCCTCGCTCGGAACAGCACTGATCGGTGCGTCCCTGGGCCGACGACTGTTCCCCGGTCGTTCACGGACTCGTGAACTCGACGTGGGCTGGCGGGCTCCCGGCCTGCCTAGCGTGAACCTGTGAGCACGACGAGCACGACGAGCACGGCAGGCCGGCGGCGGACGCCGGGAACCGGAGAGGTCCTCGCCGTCATCCCTGCCCGGGGCGGCTCCAAGGGCGTCCCGGGAAAGAACCTCGCCCGCGTCGGCGGCGTCCCGCTGGTGGTGCGCGCGGTCCGCGCCGCGCGGGCGGCGGGACGGATCAGCGCCGTGGCCGTCTCCACCGACGATCCGGCGATCGCCGCGGCGGCCACCACCGCCGGAGCCCTCGTCGTGGAGCGTCCGGCCGACCTGGCCGGGGACACCGCCTCCAGCGAGTCGGCCGTCCTCCACGCCGTCGAGGCGCTCTACGGCGGCCGCACCGACGACCTGGACGTCGTCGTGCTCGTGCAGTGCACCAGCCCTTTCCTCACCGCGGCCGAACTGGACGCGGTCGTGGCAGCGGTCGCCGACGAAGGCGCGGACACGGCATTCACGGCCGCCCGCTTCCACGGCTTCGTGTGGCGCGACGCGGACGCGGCGACCGGCGTCAACCACGACGCCGGTGGCCGCCAGCGTCGCCAGGACCGCGAGCCAGAGTGGCTGGAGACCGGCGCCGCCTACGCGATGCGCGCGGCCGGCTTCGGCGAGCGGCGCCGCCGGTTCTTCGGACGCACCGTCGCCGTCCCCACCGATGCCGGCCGGGCCCTGGAGATCGACGAACCGGGCGACCTCGACCGGGCCCGCGTCCTTGCCACCGTCCTGGACGCGACCACCCGGCCCGGGCCGGGGGAGATCGATGCGGTCGTCCTCGACTTCGACGGCACCCAGACCGACGACCGCGCCTGGGTCGCCGCGGACGGGACCGAACGGGTCGCTGTGCATCGCGGCGACGGTATGGGCGTCGCCGCGATGCGCAGGGCCGGCCTGCCGGTGCTGATCCTCTCCACCGAGGTGAACCCCGTGGTCGCGGCCCGGGCGGCGAAGCTCGGCGTGGAGTGCCGCCACGGCATCCCGGAGAAGGGCGAGGAACTCGCGGCATGGCTCGACGAGCGCGGGCTCGCCGCGTCCCGCGTCCTCTACCTCGGCAACGACATCAACGACCTGCCGTGCTTCGCGCAGGTCGGCTGGCCGGTGGCTGTCGCCTCCGCCCACGCATCGGTGCGGGCGGCCGCCCGCAGCGTCACCACCGTGCCGGGAGGGCACGGAGCCGTCCGCGAGATCGCCTCGTGGATCCTCGGAAAGGACCTGTCATGACGTTCAACCCGCGGCTGCGCCGGATCGGAGACCGGCTGGTCGGGCCCGGCCAGCCCGTGTACGTGATCGGCGAGATCGGCATCAACCACAACGGCGACCTGCGCACGGCGCTCGCCCTGATCGAGGCGGCCAGAACCGCCGGCATGGACGCGGTCAAGTTCCAGAAGAGGACGCCGGAGGTGTGCACGCCCAGGGACCAGTGGGATCTCGAGCGGGACACCCCCTGGGGCAGGATGCCCTACATCGAGTACCGCCGCAGGGTCGAGTTCGGCGCCGACGAGTACCGGCAGATCGACGACTACTGCCGCGAGGCGGGCATCGCCTGGTTCGCCTCGCCCTGGGACGTGGAGAGCGTCGACTTCCTCGGCGGCTACAACCCGCCGGCCTACAAGGTGGCCTCGGCCAGCCTGACCGACGACGTCCTGCTGCGGGCGCTGCGGGCCACGGGCCAGACCGTGATCCTGTCCACCGGCATGTCCACGCCCGAACAGATCCGGCACGCGGTCGAGGTCCTCGGCAGCCGCAACATCGTCCTCCTGCACGCCACCAGCACCTACCCGTGCCCGCCGGAGCAGCTCAACCTGCGGATGGTGAACACGCTGGAGGCCGAGTACCCGAACGTCCCGATCGGCTATTCCGGGCACGAGGTCGGCCTGCAGTCGACGCTGTGCGCGGTGGCACTGGGCGCCTGCATGGTGGAACGCCACATCACCCTCGACCGATCGATGTGGGGGTCCGACCAGGCCGCGTCCGTCGAGCCGGAGGGCATGCGCCGGCTGGTCCGGGACATCCGGGTGATCGAGACCGCCCTCGGCGACGGGGTCAAGCAGGTCTACGACGGTGAACTGGGCCCGATGAAGAAGCTGCGCCGGGTCGCCGGTGCCGTCGCCGAGGCCGGGGTGGCATGAGCAGCGCCCCACGGAGGGGTCACGCATGAACACGCTGGCGCTGGTCGAGAGTCCGGCCCAGTTCCTGCACGTGCTCGAGTGGTGCCATGCCGAGCAGGCGGCCACCCGGACCAGGCTGGCCGTCCTCGCCCCCCCGGATCCGACCACGGTCGCCCAGCTCGAGGCGATGTCCGACTTCGCCGCCGAGGAGGACATCGAACTGAGCTGGCACTCCCCGCGCCGCTCCGCGCGCGCGGCCCTTCGGACCGTCGCGGAGCTGCGGGCCGAGGTCGCCGGGGCGTCCCGACTGGTGGTCGGCGACCCGTTCTCGGGGATGATCCAGTCGCTGCTCCCGTTCTCGCGGGCGGACGAGGTCGTGGTGGTCGACGACGGCACGGCGACCCTTGAGTTCGCCACCCAGCTCGTCCACGGGGAGCCCCTGCGGCGGTGGCACGGCGGCCTGGGCGTGGTGCGGGCGCCGCTGGCCCGGTACGCCCGTACCTACTTCTCCCGTCCCCGGCTGCGACTGTTCACGGTGATGTCGGTCACGTCCGTGCCGGGCAGCCGGGTCCAGCAGCACGGCTACGACTGGACGCGGCGCCGGTTCGGTCCGCCGCGGGTGTTGCGGGGGACGGACGTGATCGGGTCCTCGCTGGTGGAGACCGGCGTGGTCGAGGTCGAGGGGTACCTGGACGCCGTCGCGCGGCTCGCCGAGCGCACCGGAGCGGCGGGACGCTACTTCGCCCACCGCCGCGAGCAGCCGGAGAAACTGCGGGAGCTGTCCCGGCGAACCGGGCTGCGGATCGTCCGCCCGCGGGTGCCCCTGGAGATCGAGCTGCGCAGGGGGCCGGTGGCCGAGCAGTTGGCCAGCTTCCCGTCGTCGGTGGGCTTCACGCTGCCGCTCGTGCTGGCGGGCGTCGGTGCCAGGGTCTCCGTCCAGCCGTTGCCGGACTCGTTGATCCGCGCCCAGGTGGGCGAGCGGGCGCGCAGCTTCCTGCACCGGATCGGTCACGACATGCAGAGGGCCGCGGCCCAGCCCGCGGCGGTCAGCTGGTCGTGATCGTGGGCGGAGCGCCCGTCACTTCCTGGTGAGGACCGGCAGGGCGCCGTCGAACGTGATCGTCCAGCCGAGGCCGTGCGCCACGATGTACCCGATGCCGGTGAGGACGGCGAGGATCACCACGGCGAAGATCGTGTAGGCGATCGCGCGTCCCACCGGGTGCGGCTTCAGCGCGACACCGTCGGTCATCACCTCGGCCTCGCCACCGGTGCCCCAGGCGAGTGCCCGGACGCCGAAGGCGAACAGCGCGGGGAGCCCGGCGCCGAGGATCATCCCGACCAGGAGGACCCGCCAGGCCCCGTCCAGTGCTGCCCAGAGCTGGCCCATCAGTGCACCCCTCCCGAGACCGGGACGTCGATGTCGGAGGAATCCTTCTCGTCGACCCACTCGTCGTTGACGTTGTGGTGGCTGATCCGGTTCGCCCGCGACTGCCACCACATGTAGAGCGCGGCGAGCGCCATGATCCCGAACACCACGAAGGCGCCGGCGGGACCGCCGATCAGGTGCCCGACGAACCACATCCCCGCACCGACCAGCCCGGCCAGCGGGAGGGTGGTCAGCCAGGCCAGACCCATCCGCCCGGCCACGCCCCAACGGACGGTGGCGCCCTTCCGGCCCAGTCCCGAGCCCAGGATGGAGCCGGTGCAGACGTGGGTGGTGGACAGGGCGAAGCCCAGCTGCGACGAGGTCAGGATGACCGCGGCCGAGGAACTCTCCGCCGCCATGCCCTGCGGTGAGGAAATCTCCACCAGGCCCTTCCCCATCGTCCGGATGATCCGCCAGCCGCCGATGTAGGTGCCGGAGGCGATCGCGAAAGCACAGGCGAACTTCACCCAGATCGGGATCTCGGTGGTGTCGGTCCAGTAGCCGGAGGCGATCAGTGCGAGGGTGACGACGCCCATCGTCTTCTGGGCGTCGTTGGTGCCGTGGGACAGCGAGAGCAGCGACGCGGTGCCGATCTGGCCCCAGCGGAAGCTGGTCTCCTGGTAGCGCTCCGCGACCCCCTCGGTGATCTTGAACACCAGCCTGGTGCCGACCATGGCGACCAGGATCGCGATCGCGGGGGAGAGCAGGGCGGGCAGGATCACCTTGCCCACGACGCCGTCGAGCTGGGTGCCGTCGCCCACCCACTTGACGCCGCCCCAGCCCATCGACGCGACGGTCGCGCCGATCAGGCCACCGAACAGGGCGTGCGAGGAGCTCGAGGGCAACCCCCACAGCCAGGTCAGGATGTTCCAGATGATGGCGCCCGCGAGGCCGGCCATCAGGATCAGCAGCAGACCGTGGCCCTGATCGGCCATCAACTCCGGCTTGGGGCTGCCGTCGGCGTTCTGGATCCGGATCACCGCGTTGGTCACGGTGATGGCGACCTCCACGGACAGGAAGGCGCCGACGAGGTTGAGGACCGCGGAGAGGGTGACGGCCGCCTTCGGCGTCAGCGCCTTCGTCGCGATGGATGTGGCCATGGCGTTCGCCGTGTCGTGGAACCCGTTGGTGAAGTCGAAGGCCAGCGCCGTGATGACAACGAGGGCCAAGAGTACGAACTCAGGGGTCACGGACTCATGGTACGGGTTCGTTCCTCAGATGTGGAACGCGGTCGTTCGGGGCCACATCCTGTTCACATCCGTCTCACAGGGCACGCCGCTGCCGAGCGGACGCGGGGCGCCGACGCGCACCGGTGGCCGGTGGCCACCGGACCCTCAGCCCAGTCGGGCCAGGGCCGCCCGCATGCTCATCGGGGTGAAGCCGGCGGTGAGCGCCCTCCGCTTCAGCGCGGGCTGGGCACGCCAGAGCGCGACGCCGCGACGCAGCAGGATCAACGGCGGCTTGCGCTTCTTCGCCAGGTCGCGGCGCAGCCGGAGCACGAACACGACGAAGCCGGGGCGGTCGAGGTAGATCGCCTCCGCGGCCAGCCCGCCCGCACGGCAGGTGGCGAGGAACTCGATCGCGAAGATGCCCTCGGCGCTGACCCGGTCGGCGCCGTCGAGGTGGACCTCGTGCGTGCCCGTCCTGCGGCTCTCCGAGATCGAGTAGGCCGGCACCACCGCCGCTCCGGTGGCCAGCAGTTCGCGCAGGGCCGCGACCGCGCCGTCGGCGTCCCAGCAGCGCGGATCGTCCCAGTCCGGGATGCCGAACTCCGTGCGGGGCAGGTCGGGGTGGTCGGCGTCGAAGTAGAAGTCGTCGAGGCGCAGCGACGGGCATCCGGCCAGGTGCGCGAGCCGTGACTTGCCGCTGCCGGACGCCCCCGCGATCAGCACCAGGCGTGGCGTCGGCGCTGTCACAGCTCCAGCGCCGCGGTCATGTCGGCCCGCGCGGCCACCATCAGCGCCGCGGCCACGGTCCGGTCGGACGCCAGGTCGCCGCCGGCGGGAAGGCGCACCTGCAGGTAGCACTTCAGCTTCGGCTCGGTGCCCGACGGGCGCACCACCACGCGCACCGAGCGGCCCTCGAACAGCATGCCGTCGGTGGGCGGCAGATCCACCCCGCCGTCGGCGAGGTCGGTGGACGTCACCGCCTCCGCGGCCAGTTCGGACGGAGGCGTGGCGCGCACCCGGGCCATCGCGTCCGTGATCAGCGACAGGTCGGCGACCCGGAACGACAGCTGCGAGGTGAGGTGGACCCCGTAGGTGCGGGCGATCTCGTCCAGCCGGTCGGAGACGGTCGTGCCCTCCGCCTTCAGCCCTGCGACGAGGGTGAGGATGCGCACCAGGGTGGTGATGCCGTCCTTGTCCGGCACCGCGGACGCGTCCGTGCAGTAGCCGATCGCCTCCTCGTAGCCGAACGCGAGGCCGGGCACCCGACCGATCCACTTGAATCCGGTCAGGGTCGTGGTGAAGGGCTGGCCGTGGGCGGCGGCCATCGTGCCCAGCAGGGTGCTGGACACCACGGAGCAGGCGTAGGTTCCGCTCACGCCGCGGCGCAGCAGGTCGTCGGCCAGCAGCGCGCCGAGTTCGTCGCCGGTGAGCATCCGCCAGGCCCCGCCGACCACGGCTGCCGCGGCGCAACGGTCCGCGTCCGGGTCGTTGGCGATCGCCACGTCCGCGCCGACCTCGCGGGCCAGTGCCAGCGCGAGGTCGATCGCGCCCGGCTCCTCGGGGTTGGGGAACGGGACCGTGGGGAACGCCGGGTCGGGCTCGATCTGGGCGGCGACCCGGTGCGGTTGGCCGAAGCCGGCCGCCTCGACGACCCGATCGACCACCGCGGCGCCGACGCCGTGCATGGCGGTGTAGACCCAGGCCAGGTCCCTGGGGGCGGCGGGCGGCACCAGCGTGGCGGCGCGAGCGACGTAGGCGTCCACGAGCTCGTCTCCGACCAGCGGGTAGTCGTCGCTGCGGGCGATGTCGGCGAGCGGGGAGGCGGCGACCCCGGCGATCCGGGCGGCGATCTCCGCGTCGGTCGGCGGGATGATCTGGGAGCCGTCGCCGAGGTACACCTTGTAGCCGTTGTCCTGTGGCGGGTTGTGGGACGCGGTCACCACGACCCCGGCCACGCACTGGAAGTGCCGGATGCCGAACGCGACGACCGGGGTGGGCAGCGGACGCGAGCACAGCAGCGGCTGCAGGCCCGCGCCGGCGAGGATCTCCGCGGTGTCGGAGGCGAACACCTCGGAGTTGTAGCGCGCGTCGAAGCCCACGATCACCCGGCCACCCTC
>NZ_JASGES010000207.1:0-6004 GCF_047606205.1 Propionicimonas sp.
CTCGTGGGCGCGGCCAGCACGGCAGCCGCGTACTCCTTCGGCGGGGGCGCCGCGTCCGGCCCGGTGCCGGCCGACGAGGTCGACAGCATCGACCTGACGACGTCGATCCCCTTCTACGACCAGCCGCACCCGCCGGGGATCCGGACGCCTCCGCAACGGCACGCGCTGTTCATGACGTTCGACCTGAACCCCTCGGCCACCCCACAGGACCTGCAGGTGCTCCTGGCTCGCTGGACGGCGGCGATCGCACAGCTGGTCCAGGGAAAGACGATCGGCGTCGTCGAGCCGTCGCGTCCCGACGCGGTGGGGATCGACACCGGTGAGGCGTACGGCCTCGAGCCGGCGTCCCTCACGGTCACCGTGGGCCTCGGGCCGGGGGTGTTCGGCGACAGGTTCGGGCTCGCGGACAAGCGTCCGGCGCTACTGGCCGACCTGCCCCGGATCCCGGGGGAGAGTCTGCAGGCGGACCTGACCGGCGGCGACCTGTCCCTGCAGGTGTGCGCGGACGACCACCAGGTGGCCTACCACGCGGTCCGCAACCTCGCCCGGATGGTGACGACGACCGCGCAGACCCGCTGGGTGGTGATGGGCTTCGGCCGGGCGAGCGCCGGCACCGGACAGACCACACCGCGCAATCTCTTCGGGTTCAAGGACGGAACGCGCAACGTCAGCGGCGACGCCGACTTCGACGAGTTCGTCTGGCTGAAGGACGCCGACTGGATGACCGGCGGGACCTACCAGGTGGTCCGGAAGATCCGGATGACCATCGAGAACTGGGACGCCGACCGCGTCTCGGACCAGCAGCGCGTGTTCGGCCGGTCCAAGGGCGAGGGCGCCCCGCTGAGCGGGACGGCCGAGTTCGACACCCCCGATTTCGCGAGGCTCGACGGCGACGGCGCAACCATGATCGACGCGTCGTCCCACGTGGCGCTGGCCGCCCCGGAGAACAACGGCGGGACGAAGATCCTGCGCCGCGGCTACAACTACACCGACGGCCTCAACGACCAGGGCCTGCTGGACGCCGGGCTGCTGTTCATCTCCTACCAGAACGATCCTGCGCACTTCGTGACCCTGCAGGAGAAGCTCGGCCGCTTCGACCTGCTGAACGAGTACATCCAGCACGTCGGCTCCGGCGTCTTCGCGATCCCACCCGCCCCGAGGACCGGCGGCTACATCGGCCAGGCGCTCTTCGAGTAGGTGGCGGCCCCGGGCCCCAGCCGTGTCCGCGGGTCAGTCCGGATAGGAGACGTCTCGGTACTTCAGTGAACGACGCGGCTCGGCCATCAGGCCGGCGACCGCATCCCGCCAGGTCGCGTAGTGGGCGGTCTCCTTGTGGTCCGCCGCGGCGGCGTCGCTGCGGTAGGCCTCCACGAGGACGAAGCGGGTGGGGTCGTCGAGGGCCTGGACGACATCGAAGCGGGCGATCCCCGGCTCCAGCCGGGACGCCTCGGCGTTGGCCCTGGTGGCCTCGACGAACGCGTCCAGCCCCTCGGGGACCACGTGGACGAAGACATGCACGATCAGCATTCCCCCATCATCGCCGACCCGGCGCCGGCCGGGAGGGTTCCCTCTCGTCCGGGCCGGGCCATGGACGATCGTTCCGGGCGGGAGTTGCCGGGCGGCGCGCCCGGTGAGAGCATGGAAGGCTGCCCGGCCGTCATCGGTCCGGACCGTCCCGGACTCCGCCGTCGCCCACAGGAACAGTCATGCCCGCCTCACGCCAGAGCCGCGAACTCGTCGCGAACCAGCCCTTCATGGTGCTGCTGGCCGCCCGCACCATCTCGATGCTCGGCATGGCGTTCGCACCGGTGGCGCTCGCGTTCGGCATCCTCGGTCTGCCCGGGGCGGACGCCGGGACGCTCTCGATCGTGCTGGCGAGCCAGACGATCCCGCTGGTCGTCTTCATGCTGGTCGGCGGCGTGGTCGCGGACCGCTACCCGCGCGCCCTCGTCCTGCGCTGGGGCCAGCTGGTCGCCGCGGCGGCGTGGGGCGCGGTCGGCGCGATGATGCTGACCGGGTACACCCCGCTGTGGCTGTTGTGCGTGGCCGCGGCGTTCGCCGGCATGGCCGGCTCGGCGGTCTACCCTGCGCTGACCGGGATCATCCCCGACCTCGTCCCCGTCCATCTGCTCCAGCAGGGCAACGCGTGGCTGTCCATGGGGGCGAGCGCCGCGCGGTTCGCCGGCCTGGTCGCCAGCGGCGCCGTGGTGGTGTGGCTGGGCGGAGGCTGGGCGATGGTGGTCGCCGGCGCGCTCTACCTGGTCGCTGCGGTGCTGTCCGGCTTCCTGCCGCGGACGAGCGTCCTCGCCCGTGGCGAGGAGAGCCCGCTGCGCCAGCTCCGGGAGGGCTGGGGCGAGTTCCGCAGCCGGCAGTGGCTGTTCGTCTGCGTCCTGCAGTGGGCGGTCATGCTGATGGTGCTGCAGGCGTCGCAGGGCGTCCTCGGGCCGGTCGTCGCCCAGGCCGAACTGGGCGGCGCCGCGGGCTGGACCTACGTCCTCGCCGGCGAGGCGCTCGGCGCGATCCTCGGCGTCAGTATCGCGATGGTGTGGCGGCCCCGGCGGCCGATCTTCGTCGCAACCCTGCTCACGTTCTCCGCGGCGATCCCGCAGCTTCTGCTGGGGGTCAGCGCGCCGCTGTGGACGGTCGTGGCCGCGGCGTTCGTGATGGGCATCGGCTTCGACCTGTTCGGCGTGCTGTGGATGACCACCATGCAGCACGAGGTGCCGGCCGAGTCGCTGTCGCGGGTCGCCTCCTACGATGCCCTGGGTTCACTGATGCTCGGCCCGATCGGCCTGCTGCTCGCCGGACCCGCCGCGGCGGCCTTCGGGGTGCACGCCGCCCTGATCGGAACGGGCGTGGTGAGTATCGGCACGACGCTGTTCGCCCTGGCCTTCCCCGAGGTGCGGCGGCTGCGGTCACGTCCTCCCGAGCCGGATGTCCGGCCCCTGTGCGGTGTCGGTGGCGACGCGTAGCGTGTCGGGTGAGGAGGTACCACCATGTCCGAGCTCGACACCGAACGCGCTGACCTGCTGGCCGCGCTCGACCGCCACCGCGGCTTCCTGCTGTTCACGGCCCTGAGGCTCACCGACGACCAGGCGAGGCTGACCTCGACGGTCAGTGAGCTGCACATCGGCGGCATCATCAAGCACGTCGCGGCCACGGAGCGCGGTTGGGTCGCGTTCATGACCGGTGCTGACATGGCCGAGGCGGCCGGCGACTGGTGGCAGGGCCATCACATGGGCCCGGACGAGACGCTCGAGGGCATCATCGACGACTACCAGCGCTGCGCCGCCGAGACCGAGGCTGCCGTCCGGGCGCTGCCCAGCCTCGACGAGGCCCATCCGCTGCCGGACGCACCCTGGTTCGAGCCGGGCACGACCTGGACGGCCCGGCGCACGCTCCTGCACATCCTCGCCGAGACGGCTCAGCACGCCGGCCATGCCGACATCATCCGCGAGGCCATCGACGGCCAGAAGACGATGGGCTGACCCGGCACCACGACGTTCGGGCGGCGGGCGGGTAGTGTTCCCCTGCTGCCGGGATCGGACGAAGGGGTGCGCATGGCCACTGCGGAGGCGTCCGCTGGGCTGACCCCGCACCTGGCCGACTGGATCCGCGCCACCGCGGCCGAGCAGGACCCCCGGGTCGGTCCCACCACACCCGTGGTGCCGCTGATCACGCGGGGGCTGCCGACCCGCCCGGTCGCCCCCGAGCACTCGCAGGTCTACATCTGCGCCGGGGTGATCGTGAAGCTGCACGGCGAGCGCACCGATCGCGAGCGGCTGGCCCGGCGCCTGCACGGGATCGGCGCCACCGACATGGACCGGCTGTGGATCCAGCCGCTGCGCTACGCACCGCTCACCGCCCCGGGAGAACGGCTGGCGACGATCTGGCCGCGGGTCACGGTGCTGTCGACGATCGACCGTCCGCCGTGGTCGGATGTGGGCCAACTGCTCGCCCGGCTCCACCGGATGCCGTTGATCGACGGGCTGCCGCGGCTGGGCGGGCATTCCCGGCTCGCCCGGTCGGTCGCCCATCTTCGCGAGTCCGGGCGGAAGGACCTGGCCTGGCTGGTCGAGCTCGGCGACGACCTCGACCCTCGGCTCGCGGATCCAGGGCGGGTGAGCCTCGCGCACGGCGACTTCCACCTCGGCCAGCTCGGCCACACCCCGCTGCGGCGCAGCTGGAAGCTGCTCGACGTCGACGACTTCGGCGTCGGCGACCCGGCCTGGGATCTCGCCCGGCCGGCCGCCTTCTGGGCGACCGGCCTGCTCGACGACGAGTCGTGGGAGACCTTCCTCGGGTCCTACCGGGAGGCGGGGGGCCCGGCCGTCCCCGCCGAGGGAGACCCGTGGCCGTCCCTCGCCGTGCCCGCGCGGGCGGCCATGCTGGTCGCCGCCGTCCAGGCCGTCCGGACGCCTCAGAGCGAGGAGACCGCCGCCGTCCTGCTCGACGCCTGCCGCCGCCTCTGACCAGGACCGGATCCGTCCCCTTTCCCGTTCGGGGGACGGTTCCTTTCCGGTTCGCTGGTCCGTCCCCTTTCCCGTTCGGGGGACGGTTCCTTTCCCGTCCGCAGAACCGTCCCCTTTCCCGATCGGGGGACGGTTCCTTTCCCGTCCGCAGAACCGTCCCCTATCCCCGTTCAGGGGACGGGGTGCCTTCCCGCTGGACGGTCAGGGCAGGCGGGCCAGAAGACCTTCGCTGACCCGCGGCCAGTCATCGATCGTCACGCTGAACACCACGGTGTCACGGAAGCTGCCGTCCTCGCGGCGCAGGTGTCGTCGCAGGACGCCCTCGCGGGTGGCCCCGAGCTTTGCGATCGCCGCGGCGGAGCGGGCGTTGACGGCGTCGGTCTGGATCTTCACCCGCCCGTAGCCGAGATCCTCGAAGCAGTGCCTCAGCAACAAGTACTTCGTCTCGGGGTTCACCACGGTCCCCCAGACCTGCGGCGCGTACATCGTCCAGCCGAGGTGCAGGCGCTCGTGAACGAGGAATGCCTCCCCCAGCGACGACGTGCCGACCAGGGTTCCCGCCGCGCCGAGCGGAGAGTCCTCGAGCAGCCGCACCGCGTACGCCACCCGACCGCGTCCCTCGCCATCGCAGGACGGGGGATCGAGGTACTGCGAACGGGCCAGTCCGAGCGCCTCCTCGCTCGTGGTCGGACGGTGCCGCATCACGTAGCCGGAGGAGTAGACGGCTGGCTCGGTGAGAATCGCCGCCAGCGCCGGCAGGTCGGACTCGATGACGGGGCTCAGCCGGACGAACCGGCCCGACAACCACGCACCCTGGGGCAGTTTCGGCATTCCGCCATGGTAGGCGAGCCATCGATGCGGACGGATCAGTCCGCCGACGGCTCCCGCACAGCGGCGACCGAGGTGGCGCCCATCACGAGGACCATCGCCAGCATGACGAGGAAGGGGGCCGTCCAGCCGGCCACCTGCTGGTGGAGCCAGCCCACCAGGACCGGCCCGACCGCGGCGACGCAGTAGCCGAACGTCTGCATGCGTGCCACCGCCCGACGGTTCTCGTCGACGCTGCGGGCCCGGCGGATCAGCACCGCCATGATCGCCGCGAAGAACGCCCCCTGCGCCATTCCGGCAGCAACGCTCCACAGCGCCCACAGCGAGGGGGCGAGCAGCATGCCCGCTGGCAGCGACGTCCAGCCGACCGCCACCGCCACGAGGATCCGGCGGCTCGACCAGCGCGCCGGCCCGGCCAGGACGGGAACCAGCAGCGGGCCGACCACTCCCGCCGCCTGGAAGAGGCTCGCCGCCACCCCGGCCTGCAGTGCGGTCATGCCCCGCAGCTCGGCGAGCGCGGACGGCAGCCACGCGGTGACCGCGTAGTACGCCAGCGTGTGCGCGGAGAAGGCGACGGTCAGCAGGACCGTCAGCCGACGCAGCGGGGCGGGGAGGCGCTTCGCCACCACCGGGGCGTCGGGGGCCCGAACCGCGGGGGCAGGGTCGGGCAGCCCGGCCCTGCGGCGGACGCCGGGGTGGGCACC
>NZ_JASGES010000208.1:0-9387 GCF_047606205.1 Propionicimonas sp.
AAGATGGACCGGGTAGAGAACCGTCCCCAACTCGGTCCGGGGCGGGGACGGCTCTGGGCGGTCGGCGGGAGGGTCAGTCGTCCTCGGGGTGGACGAGGGTCGCGTACCACTGTTTGGCGGCGGCGAAGTCGGCGTCGGTGAAACCACGGGCCACGACCGGACGCACCCCGTCGGCGCGCGGGTAGGAGCCGAGGAAGATCACGTCCTCACAGATCCGGTGCAGACCGAGCATCGCCTCCGCGACGCGGGGGTCTCGCAGGTGCCCCTCGGCGTCGATGCTGAAGCAGTAGTTGCCCATGCCGGTCTTCGTCGGACGTGACTCGATGCGGCTCAGCGACACCCCGCGGCCGGCGAACTGTTCGAGGATCTCCAGCAGCGCGCCCGACCGGTCGGTGTGCATGTAGGCGACCAGCGTCGTCTTGTCCGCGCCGGTCGGCTCGGACGGCTCGGTCGGACGCGACACCAGGACGAACCTCGTCACCGCGGACGGGTTGTCGGCGATCCCGGTCGCGATCGGGACCAGCCCGTACTGCTCCCCGGCCATCTGCCCGCAGATCGCGGCGTCGAAGCGGGAGGCCGGGTCAGCCACCTCCTGCGCGGCGGCGGCGTTCGAGCCGCCTTCGGTGACCGCCACCCGTGGCAGGTTCGCAGCCGTCCAGTACCGGGTCTGCGCAGCGGAGTGCGGGTGGGTGATCACCCGGCGCACGTCGGCCAGCGTGGTTCCCGCGCGCGCGTACAGGTTGAATTGGACCGGCACCAGCACCTCACGGACGATCATCAGCCGGCGGCCGCTCGCCAATGTGTCCAGGGTCGCCGACACCCCGCCCTCGACCGAGTTCTCGATCGGCACCATCGCCGCCTCGACCTCGCCGCCGCGCACCGCGTCCAGCGCCTGCGGGACGCTCGGGTAGGCGATCGCCTCGTCCGCCGAGATCGTCAGCAGCGCCTGGTGGGTGAAGGTTCCCGCGGGTCCGAAGTAGCCGAGCACCCGCTCAGCGTAGTGGGGCGGACGCCGGTGCACGCGTCCCGCCCCGGCCGCGCAACCGGTGCGGGAGCCTGGGCAACTCTCGGCCCCACGTCCACCACCAGTGCACGATCCCCACCAGGACCAGGATCTGGGCGCCCGAGCAGAGCTGGTTGCGGATGGCGTCCGAGACCGCGGTCATCTGGTCGCTGAACTGGACGGACCGTCCGGTGACGTAGGCGACCGAGAGCCAGAACCCCCGCCACATCATCATCACGTCCAGCCGCGACGCCATCATCAGCCCCAGCGGCACCCAGGTGGTGAGGTCGTACCAGCTGAGTGTGTACGGCGAGGTGACGAGCCAGGCGGCGGTGAGGATCGCCGCCGTCCGGACGGCGATCGTGAGCGGGTCGCGACGCGGGTCCTCGTCGTGGGGGACGCCGGGGACGTGCCGCCACGGCATCACCCGGGACAGCATCCAGATCACCGCGACCATCATCGCCCAGCCCGCCCAGCCGATGATGCCGCGGGTGGTCAGGTCCCCGAGCAGCGGGGTGAGCAGCCACTGCAGGGCGGGCGCCCACGACCCGGCCGAGATGTAGCCGGTGTTGCGGCCGGCGGCCAGCAGGGCCCGCGGCACCACCAGCCCGTACGCGATCGCGAGTGGAATGGCCGCGCCGAGCACCAGTTGCAGCAGCTTGCGCCAGTCACGCCGGTAGCCCCAGGCCATGGCGATGCCGTAGAAGATCAGCGAGACCTTCACCGTCCCCGCGATCCCGATCCCGAGGCCGGCCAGGAACGGGCTGCGGCGCATGAACATCAGGCCGAGGATCGCGAAGACGAGCGTGAACGCCTCGTTGTGCGCGCCCGCGAGCACCGACCAGATCATCAGCGGGTTGAGGACGGTGAACAGGATCGCCCGGGTCTGGATCCGGTGGTTGTCGTGGGCGAGGACGACCGCGACGGTCCCGATCACGAGGAACGGCAGCAGTGCGAACATCTGCAGCCAGAACACCGTGTCGTGCATGTTTCCGTTGCCCAGCCACGCGGCCAGCCACTGCGAGGCGGACGCGAGCGGCCCGTACACGCTCGGGGTGTCCTGCCAGGGACGCTCCGTCCAGATCAGGACGGGGTCGTACTCCTGCCGGAAGATCTCCGCGGGCGTGATGTTGTACGGGTCGAGGCCGAGCACCTGGAGGCGCCCGTACGCCGCGTACATGAGGACGTCGGCGGACGTCATCGGAGGGACCAGGCAGGTCAGGACGCTGAGCACCGACCCGAGCAGGAAGAGCCGCCGGTTGTTCGGTCGCCAGCCGAGGTTGACCGCCCGCCAGCACACGAACAGGCCGATCGTCCCCAGCGCGAGGGCCAGCCACAGCACCGGGACGGCCACCCATTCGCTGAGTTCGACCGTGCCCACCGGCAGGTACCACGGCGGCAGGTAGCCGACCCGGGGACCGAGCTTGAGGGCGACCGAGGACGGTCCGCAGAACGCGACCCCGAGGATCAGGATCGTGCCGGCGATGATCAGCCCGAGTCCCAGCCGGGGGTTCCTGGCCCAGGGTGCGGCGAGCACCGCGCGCACGCGCGCCGTCACACCGCCGATCCCGAATCCCATCGCCTGCCTCGACCTCATCCCGGGAAGCAGGCTACCGGCTGGCCACGGCCCGATCCGGCCCCGCCCGGACCCGAGACCGGACCGTTATCTTGCCGGACGCCGCGGTCACCACGACCGGCACGCGGTCCCGGGGAGGCGGGGGGAGGCGGCGGACTCCCCGCCACGAAGGGCCACCGCCGTGCCACGCCCGGTCGTTCGAGGGCTGTTCGGGCTACGCGTCGCGGTGCTGGGCGACCTGCTTGGCGCCCTGCTCGGCGATGATCCGGACGAGCTGGGTGCCGGGGACGAAGATGTTGACGGCCTCGACGCCGACGTCCAGCAGGAAGCGGGGTTCGAGGATCTTGCCGAGGTACTGCTCGAAGGTGGCGCCGTCGGGGCGGATGTCGCCGGTGAGGCCGTCGAACTCGACCACGGCCTCCTTGCCCGCGTGGCGGTACCGGAACGCGAACACCGGACGGTAGACCAGGTCGACCAGGTCGACGGTGACCCGCTCCTCCAGCACCCGGTCGGCGTCGATCTTCCCGATCGCCGCGGACATCACTTCGCGCACGAGCATGGACGCCTTGTTCTCCGGCGGCACCACCACGACGCCGCCTCGGGCCGCCTCGGCGAGCGCGTCGGCGTCGGTGACCGTCCCGGGGTAGGTCAGATAGGACGCCAGGGTGGGGTTCTCGGTGCGGGACAGCCCGTCGAAGAGGTACTGCCGGGAGGTCTCGTCACGGCACGACTCGAGGCCGGACAGCCGGAACTGCCCCTTGTCCACCGGCAGTTCCTCGCCGAACACCCGGACGCTGCGGACGCTCGGCGACACCGTGAGCGTGTAGCTGCGGGTCCGCTCGTACCCGGCGGTGGCGGTCGCGTGGAGATGCCAGAAGGGCTGCAGTCGGCGTTCGCGGTAGACGCACTCGTAGTCCTCCGAGGTCGACCGGTTGAGCAGCCCGCCGAGCCGCGCGACCGTGCCGAAGGCGTCCGCGCGACGCGCCCAGGCCCTGCCCTCGGCGTGATCCAGGCTGAATCGCTCGGTGAGTACGAAGATGCGTTCCTCTGCGATCTCGACGTCCATCCCTGTTCCCCCTTGTCGATCAGGGGTCAGCCTAGGCGGCGAGGGGGTCTGTGCGGCAGGGGCAAACGTTCCCGCCCCGCCGGGCGCTGCTCCGCTACTTCAGCAGCCGCGACAGCCTCCGGTCGGCCAGCAGCTTGCCTCCGGTCTGGCAGCCGGGGCAGTACTGCAGCGAGCTGTCGGCGAAGGAGACCTCGGCGATCGTCGTGCCGCACACCGCGCACGGCTGGCCCGCGCGCCCGTGGACGCGGAGGTTCAGCTTCTTGTCTCCCTTCAACTGCTTCGCCGCCAGGCCGGCCGAACGGGCGACCGCGTCCGCCAGCTCGGAGCGGATCGCCGCGTGGAGCGTCTCCCGCTCCGACGCCGACAGGGCGTTCGACGGCTTGAACGGGCTCAGCCTGGCGGCGTGCAGGATCTCGTCGGAGTAGGCGTTGCCGATCCCGGCGATGATCCGCTGGTCGCGCAGGACGCCCTTCAACTGGGCGCGGCCGGCCCGCTCCAGGATCGCGTCGAGCACCGCCGGAGTGAAGTCGTCCGCCAACGGGTCGGGCCCCAGCGTCGCGATGCCCGGCACGTCCTCGAGCCTCGTCACCACGTAGACGGCGAGCCGTTTCTGGGTGCCGGCCTCGGTCAGGTCGAAGCCGGAGTCGTCGTCGAACACCACCCGCAACGCCAGCGGGCCGCGACCGGGGCGCGCGGGGGTCTGCGGCATCGCGTCCTTCCAGGTGAGCCAGCCGCCCCGGGCGAGATGGAACACCAGCCACAGCCCGTCGACGGACAGGCAGACGAACTTGCCGCGCCGCGCGACCGCGTCCACCTCGAGCCCGTTGAGCGCGCCGAGCGGAAGCTCGAACGTCTTCAGGCAGGCGAAAGCGACCAGTTCGGTGCGCGCGACGACCTTGCCGACGCACGCGCCGGTGAGGAACCCGCGCAGGGCCTCGACCTCCGGCAGCTCAGGCACCGGGCCTCCTTCCCGCCGTCCATACCGGCGACGGCACGGTGAGCAGTTCGGCCAACAGGGCGAGGTACTCCTCGCGCTCCACTTCGATCACCCCGAGGCTGGCCAGGTGGTCGGTCTGCCACTGGACGTCGATGACGCGGTCCTCCGCGCGCTCGTCGGACAGGACGTCCACCAGCGCCACCAGCGCCACCTTGGACGCGTCCCTGCCGCGCTCGGGGTCGTGGAACATCGACTCGCCGGCGAACAGCCCGCCCAGCGATACCCCGTACAGCCCGCCGACCAGCCGACCGTCCGCGTCCCAAGTCTCCACGGAGTGGGCGTACCCGGCCCGGTGCAGGGCGGTGTAGACGCGGCGGACATCGGCGTCGATCCACCCGAAGGGGCGCCGCGGGTCGGCGCACCGCTCGAGCACCTCGGGGAACGCCGCATCGACCGTGGTGGTGTAGTGCTTCGCCGACTTGCGGAGCGACCGCGTGACCCGCAGCGCGTCCAGCGGCAGCACTCCGCGCGCGAGTGGCGACCACCAGCCCATCTGTCCGAACCCGGACTCGTGCAGCGGCATCGGGAAGACGCCCTCGGTGTAGGCGGCGAGCACCAGCGCCTCGTCGAACTCCGCCGAGAACGCGATCAGGTCCTGCGCAGGCCAGCCCGACGACGGCCCGAAGATGCCCGGACGCCGTGCCATGCCCCGATTGTGCCAGCCTCCCCCGACAGGCCGCGGTCGGTCGTCCGTCGCAATTCGGCCACGGGATCCCAGAATGGTGCCCCGGAGAACGTTTTCCGCCGGCTCGAATGGCCGAATCGCGACACCCCGGGACGGATCGGGGACCGATGGGGGACGAGCTCCGGTCCCGTCGACGCCGGGCGCGCCTAGGCTGGGAACCTGACAGCGAGAGGAAACCGATGGCGAACGCCGCGTCCGACTTCGGCAAGCAGCTGGTCACCCGCACGCCCGAGGTGGCCGGAGGTCTGCTGCGCAGCATCGTCGACTTCGCACTGGATGGAGGCTCGGCCTTCCCCGGCGCGAAGGCGACCGCGGCCCGGTTCCTGCAGTCCCGTGGCGACCGCGAGGCCGCCATCGACGGTCTGGTCACCTACCACGTGGGCATGGCATCCGCACAGGGCTTCGTGACCAGCGTCGGAGGACTGATCACGCTGCCGGTCGGCCTTCCCGCCAACATCGCGGGCATGGCGGTGCTGAGCGTCCGGATGATCGGGTCGATCGCCCACCTGCGCGGCTACGACGTGTCCGACCGGCGCGTCCGGGCCGCCCTCACCCTGGCGATGCTCGGCGATGACGAGGTCCGCAGGCTGGTCGCGGACGGCCGTCTGCCCACCTCGCCGCTCGCCATTGCGACCGCTCCGATGTTCGACCCGGCCCTCGAGCGGCTGATCAGTGAGCGGGTGATGGGCTCACTGGCCGGACGGATGGGCAGCAAGCACCTCGCCGTGGTGGTCGTCCGGAGGATCCCGCTGGTCGGCGGCGGCGTCGGTGCGGCCGTGGACGGCTGGCTCACGTTCGGGCTCGCCGGCTACGCCCGGCGCGAGTTCGTCGCCCGCCACCAGACGTCCATCCCTCCGCAGTAGCCGTCAGCGACCCTCCTCCGACCGTGGACCGGGGTGGCGTCCCGGCGCCGGGGTGGCGTCCCGGCCCGCGACCAGATCCCCCAGGACGAGCTCAGGAGCCGATCCCGTCCTGAGGGACCTGGTCGCGCGCGACCCGGCGGGTGATCAGGCAGGTCACCTCGTAGGGGATCGTGCCCATCGCGTCGGCGAGCTCGGAGGTGGTGATCTCCTCCGCACCGCTGCGTCCGACCAGCACCACCTCGTCTCCCACGGCGACCTCGGTCGCCGGACCCAGGTCGACCATGGTCTGGTCCATGCAGACCCGTCCCGCGATCGGATAGCTGCGGCCCCCGATCAGCATCCGCCCGCGACTCGACAGCAGGCGGGAGTACCCGTCGCCGTAGCCGACCGGGACGGTGCCGATCCAGGTGTCCCGCGGCGCCGTCCAGGTGCGCCCGTAGCCCACGGTCTCGCCCGCGCGCACCCGCTTGACGAAGGTCACCCTGGTGCGCCACTCCAGGCCCGGGGCCAGGGCGATCGACCGCTCGGCGGCGGGGTCGGGGTAGGCGCCGTAGACGATGATCCCGGGGCGGACGAGGTCGAACCACGCATCCGGGTGGCCGAGCACGGCACCGGAGTTCGCGAGGTGTTTCAGCAGCGGGCCGTGCACGGCCTCGACGGTCTGCGCGGTCTGCCGGAACAGGTCGATCTGGCCGGACGTGAACGCGTCCCCCCGCGGCGAGTCGGAGATCGGCAGGTGCGAGAACAGACCGTCGAGCCGGACGCCGGCAGTCGCGTCGGCGAGCCGGGCGAGCCCCGGGGCCTCCTCGGGCTCGCACCCGATTCGCCGCATGCCGGTGTCGACCTTCAGGTGCAGGCTCGCCGTGGTGCCCAGGTCGGACGCCGCCGCGGCTTCCTCCTCGATCGACGCGGCGTCGGTCACGCACAGGGTCATCCCGGCCGCCACCGCGGCGCGGACCTCCTCCCCGCGGGCCACCGACAGCTTCAGGATCGGCAGCCCGATGCCGGCGGCGCGCAGTTCCAGTCCCTCGCCGACGGTGGCCACGCCGAGCCAGTCGGCCGCGCCGGTTCGCTCGACCATCCGCGCCACCGCCACCGCACCATGGCCGTACGCGTCCGCCTTCACCGCGGCGAGGACCAGGCGCTCGCCCACCCGCTGCCTGATCGCGGCCAGGTTCGCCCGGATGTGGTCCAGGCGGGTGGTCGCCACGCTGCTCGCGCCGAGCACGCTCACGCCTGTCCGGTCTCGACCGGGCGGTCCGGGTCGCTCGACCAGCCCGACCACGACGGTGCGTAGAGCGCGGCCTCCACGCCGAGGCTGGCCAGCGCCAGCACCGCCTGGGCGGCCGAGACCCCGGACCCGCAATAGACGGCGACCCTCCCGCCGTTCTCCGGCAACTCCAGTCTTTCCTCCAGCTCGTGCCGGGACGGGAGCGCGCCGTCCGCGTCCCAGAGGCCCGCGACCGGGCGGTTGACCGCCCCGGGGATGTGCCCGGCGCGGGGGTCGATCGGCTCGACCTCGCCCCGGAACCGTTCGGGCGCGCGGACGTCGATGAGGACGCCGGCGAAGGACGCCACCGCGTCGGCGTCGAGGGTGGGCAGGTGGCCGGTGGTCAGGGTGAGTGGCGGGGTGGGGACGAGGTCCGCGGCCCCGGTCTCGAGGTCGTGTCGCGCCGCCAGCCAGGCGGTCAGCCCGCCATCGAGCACCCGGACATCGAGTCCGGCCCACCGCAGCACCCACCAGGCCCGGCCGGCGGCGAAGGACCCGGGGAGGTCGTAGACCACCACGGGACGGCCCGGGTCGACCCCGAGCCGGTCGAGCCCTGCGCCGAGCCGGTGCGCATCCGGCAGCGGGTGGCGGCCCTGCCGCGGGTCGTCCAGGGGCCCGGTCAGGACACCCTCGAGGTCGAGGAATCTCGCCCCCGGGATGTGCCCGGCCAGGTACTGCTCATATCCGGCTCCGGGACGCTCGCCGAGCGTCCAGCGGACATCGAGCAGCTGGGCCCCCGCCGCCAGCGCGTCGGCAAGGTGGCTGACGGGGAGGAGGACGTCCGCGCGCGTGGTCACCCGCAGAACTCTAGGACCCCGTCCGATCGGCGCCGGCCCCGTCCGCGCCACCACCCGGTCCGCCCGTACGCCCGGTTTCCGCTCGAACGCTCCCGAAAGCCGCAGCCGGCAGCGGAGTTCCGCCGGGACGCACGCCCCGAACCGGCTCAGAACAGCAGGGCCAGCGCGGGATCGGACATGATCGTGGAGACGTCGGCGAGGAACTTGGAGCCCATCTCGCCGTCGACGAGGCGGTGGTCGAAGGTGATCGTGACCGTACAGACGCTGCGCGGCTCGATGTGCTCGTTCTCGCCGGTCCCGACCACCCACGGCTTGCGGAGAATCGTGCCGAGGCACATGATCGCCGCCTCGCCGGTGTTGGGGATCGGTGTGCCGCCGTCCACCCCGAACACGCCGACGTTGGTGATCGAGAACGTTCCACCCGCCAGCGCGGAGGGGGGCACCTTGCCCGACCGGGCCAGCGGCACGAGCTCGTTGATCGCCCCGGTGAGCTCGAGCAGGTTCAGCTTGTCCGCCGCCTTGATGTTCGGCACCAGCAGGCCACGTGGGGTGGCCGCGGCGATGCCCAGGTTCACGTCGTCGTGCAGGACGACCTCGTCGCGCTCCGCGTCGTAGCTGGAGTTGATCTCCGGCACCCGCTCGATCGCCAGGCAGGCCGCCTTGGCGAAGATGGCCAGCGGCGAGATCTTCAGGCCGGTGAAGTCGCGGCGACGTCGCAGCGTGTCGATCAGCTCCATCGTCGCGGTCACGTCCACCTCGACGAACGCCGTGGCCTGCGGGACGGCCAGCGAGGCGGTCATCGAGCGGAACATCTGCTTGCGGACGCCCTTCAGCGGGATCCGCTTCTCTCCCGTACCTCCGGCGGCGGCAACGACGTCGTCGATGGTGACCGTCCCGCCCGGCCCGGTCGGCTGGACGGTGGCCAGGTCGATCCCGAGGTCACGGGCGACCCGGCGGACGGGCGGCTTCGCGCGCGCGGCGGCCGGAGCCGGGGCCGACGGTGGACTCGACACCGACGCAGGACTCGACACCGACGCAGGACTCGACACCGAGGTCGAAGTCGGCGCCGCTGCACGGCGGGACGCGGCCGGAGCCGGGGTCGCCGGCACCGCGGCCGCGGGGGGCGCGGC
>NZ_JASGES010000209.1:0-7919 GCF_047606205.1 Propionicimonas sp.
CCGGGTGCCCTCCCTGCCGAGCTGGCGCCACGCGTCCGCGACCGGGGTGCCGGGCCCGGCGACGACGCAGGTCCAGCCGGCGTCGCGGACGGTCGCGGCCTGGGCGGCGTCCAGCTGTGTCGAGCTCGCCAGCAGCAGGGCCCAGCAGGTCCGGCCGGCCCGCGCCGCCTCGGCGAGGGCGCGGGCGTCCCCCGTGTCGACACGGCTCAGGATGGCGACCAGCAACTGCCCCTCCGCGCCCCTGCTGGTCGCGGCCAGCGCGTTCCTGAGCGTCGTGGCGCGGTCCAGGCCGAGGTCGGCCAGGTGCTCGAGCACCATGGACTCGCGTCCGGTGCCCACGCGGTGCGGCGCGACGAGGTGGCCGTCCGCGCCGACGAGGCTCAGGTCGAAGCCGTCGGCCAGGAGGTGGATCGCGATGGAGGCCGCTGCCGACACTCCCCACTCGAGCCGTTCGTCGTGGACCCGGGTGGAGTACCCGCGAGAGCGGTTGTCGATCACGATCGTCGCGCTCGGGTCCCACGAGCGTTCCTCCCGGCGCACCATGAGCTGCCCGGCGTGGGCCGTCGAGCGCCAGTGGATCCGCCGGACGTCGTCGCCCTGCTGGTACTCGCGGACCAGGACGTCGTCCGCACTGCCGAGGCCGGTCCGGAGCAGGCTGGTGTCGGTGGCAAGGCCCACCCCCGAGGCGCCACGCAGGTTGACCAGCGGCTCGACCCTCGGCGTGACCAGCAGCTCGGACTGGCCGGGGATGGTCTGGGTGGAGCGGGCGAGGCCGAGCCCATCGGCGACGGTGCGATCGAGCGGCCCGATCCGGTGCCGCCCGCGCCACCGTGGCCGTACCTCGTAGCTGATCGACTGCTGCCACAGGCCCAGCCCCATGGCGCTGCCGAACCAGCGGGCCGCGCCCAGCGCCTCGGGCAGCCGGTCGCGCACCTTCGCCACGCCGCCCACGCTGATCCCGCGGGGGTCGAGGACGAGGTGGACCTGCACCGGCTCGCCGACGCTGACCCGGTCGGGGCCCAGCCGCCGCGTGACGGTCAGCCCGCCGGAGCCGGGCACGAGCAGGAGCCGGCTGACCAGCGGAAGCAGCACGAGGAACAGTCCCGGCCACCACAGGTCGCGCTGGCCGTTCGCCAGCGCGACCACGCACCAGGCGACCCCGCCGCCCAGGACGGTCCAGCCACGGGCGGTCAGGTTCATGTCAGCGGCGACCGGTCGGGACGGGCACGGCACGGACCGCCGAGCGGACGAGGTCGGCGGGGCTCTGCCCGGAGAGCACCGAAGGAGTGTTCAGCAGGACCCGGTGCGCGAGCGTGGGGACGGCGAGGTCCGCCACGTCGTCGGGGATCACGTAGGGGCGGCCGTCCATCGCCGCCCTCGCCTTGGCCGCCCTCAGCAGCTGCAGGCCGGCGCGGGGGGAGGCGCCCAGGCGGGTCTGGGGCAGCGTACGGGTCTGGTCCAGGATCGCGACCAGGTACTGCTTGACGGCAGGGTGCACGAAGACCTTGCGCACGGAGGTGACCGCTCGCATCACCGCCGCGGCGTCGGTGGCGGGGCGGAGCGGTTCGAGCGGGTCGCCCTCCCCGTGGTGGTCGAGCATGGCCACTTCGGCGTCCGCGCTGGGGTAGCCCATCGAGATCCGGAGCAGGAACCGGTCCCGCTGGGCCTCCGGCAGGGGATAGGTGCCCTCCATCTCGATCGGGTTCTGGGTCGCGATCACCAGGAACGGCCTGGGCAGGTCGTGGGAGGTGCCGTCGACGGAGACCCGCCGTTCCTCCATGGCCTCGAGCAGCGCGGACTGCGTCTTCGGGGAGGCCCGGTTGATCTCGTCCCCGATCACGAGATTGGCGAAGATGCCGCCCGGCTTGAAGTCGAACGAGCCGGAAGCCTGGTTGTAGACCGAGACGCCGGTGATGTCGCTGGGCAGCAGGTCCGGCGTGAACTGGACGCGGCGCACCGTGCAGTCGATGGCCCGGGCCAGCGACTTGGCGAGCATGGTCTTGCCGACCCCCGGCACGTCCTCGATCAGGAGGTGGCCTTCGGCGAGCACCGCGGTGATCGCGAGGTCCACCGCCTCCGCCTTGCCCTCGATCACGGTCGCGACGGCTCCCCTGACCGCCTGCGCCAGTGCGAGCACGTCGGCGATCTCCCGCTCCCGGTCGGCGTCCACGCTGTCCTCCCCTCCCTGGCGCTCCACTCTAGGTGCCCCGGTCGCGGCGTGGGAGCGATGCGTTCACCTGCCGGTGGGGCGAAAACCCCGTCGAAGGGGTGTTCAGTGGAGGAAAGTGGAGTACTGTGGCGCTAAGTGGAGGAGAGTGAAGGGGGAGTGGACCCGTGTTCCTGGGCACCTACACCCCCAAGCTCGACGAGAAAGGCCGGTTCTTCCTGCCCGCGAAATTCCGTGAGCAGTTGGCCGCAGGGCTCGTCATCACCCGCGCGCAGGACCGTTGCCTGGCCATCTGGCCGACCGAGGCCTTCATGGCCGAGGTGGCGAACAGCGCGAGTGGTCCCACCACGGTCCGCGGGGTGCGGGACTACCAGCGCATGGTGGCCTCGGGCGCCTCGGACGAACTGCCGGACAGCCAGGGACGGGTCACCGTCCCGCCGCCGCTGAGGGCCTACGCGGGCCTCGGCAAGGAGATCGTCGTGATCGGGGCGTTCAACCGCCTCGAGGTGTGGGACGCGACCACCTGGGCGGACTACCAGGCAGCGCAGGAGGAGGCCTTCGCCGGCCTCGACGAGGGAACACCCGCCGTGGGCTGAACGCTCCCGGCACCGGCTCGTGCGGTTGCGGCTCCCGTCCGCGTCGCCGGTCCCTGGCGCACCTTCCCCGGTGCCAGGAACCGAGCAATGCGGACGGGAACCACGGCGCACGAGCCGAACGGTTGACAGGGACGACGGGCGGACGAGGGTCGAGCATGGGATCTGCGGGCGGGAGCGCCGGGGCCACCCACGTGCCCGTGCTGGCGGGACGCATCGTCGAGGTGCTCGCGCCCGCCCTGGCTGCTCCCGGGTCCACCTACGTCGATGGCACGCTCGGCCTGGGCGGCCACGCGGCGCTGGTGCTCGACGCCTGCCCGAACGCGCAGCTGGTGGGCATCGACCGCGATCCCGCGGCCCTGGCGATCGCGGGAGAGCGCCTGGCCCGGTTCGGCGACCGGGTCCGGCTGTTCCACGCGATCTACCACGAGCTTCCCGAGGTCCTCGCCGAGGCCGGGCTCCGCGCCGTCCAGGCGATCTGCCTCGACCTCGGCCTGTCGTCGCTCCAGATCGACGAGCGCGATCGGGGGTTCGCCTATGCGGTGGACGCACCCCTGGACATGCGGATGGACCCGGGCGCAGGGCTGACCGCCGCCACCATTGTGAACACCTGGCCGGCCGGCGAGATCGCCAGGATCCTGCGCACCTACGGCGAGGAGCGCAACGCCCGTCGGATCGCGGACCGGATCGTCACGGCGCGCGCGGAGGAGCCCTTCACGACATCGGCCCGGCTGGTCCGGGTGATCGCTGATGCGGTGCCGGCGGCGGTGCGGAACACCGGCGGCCACCCGGCCAAGCGGACCTTCCAGGCGTTGCGGATCGTCGTGAACGCAGAGCTGGAGTCGTTGGGGGGCGTCCTGCCTGCCGCGCTCGCCGCGCTCGCTCCCGGCGGCAGACTGGCCGTGCTGGCGTACCACTCCGGCGAGGATCGCCTGGTCAAGCAGGCCTTCGCCGCCGCCACCACCGACCGCGTCCCGGTGGGTGTCCCCGCCGTCCCGGACGCCTACCGCGCGAAGTTCTCCCTGCTCACCCGCGGCGCCGAGCGTCCCGGCCCCGCGGAGGTCGCAGCCAACCCGAGGTCCGCCTCGGCCCGGCTGCGCGCGATCAGCCGTAACCAGGAGGAGTCCGGATGAGTACCCCACGAAGCTCTTCTCCGCTGCGTGTGCCCGAACGACTCTCCGGAGGGCCGAGGTGACCGCCCAGCTGGCGCCCCGTCCCGAACGCGGCCGAGCCCGCCCCGAGACCGGCTCACCGCGGCCGCAGCTGCGCCCGGTGCCCCCGGCGCGCCGGCGGATGGCCACCGTGCCGTTCGTCGGTGTGGTGGCGCTGGTCCTCGCCCTCGGCATGGTCGGCCTGCTCGTGCTCACCACGGCGCTGCAGGACCAGGCCTTCACCGTCGAGGCCAGGCAGAGCGAGGCGGAACAGCTCGCCGACCAGCTCGCCGAGCTCGAGGCGCAGGCGGCGCAGGCACGCTCGGTGCAGAGCCTGGCCGTGGCCGCCCAGAAGCTCGGCATGAAGCCGAACCCCTACGGCGCGCAACTGGTGGTGCCGGACGGGTCGGTGATCGGCACGGCGCGGGCGGTGACGGGGGGCGAGATCCCTTCCGTGCGCTACCTGACGCCCGAGCAGGCCCAGGCCCAGCGCGAGGCCCTCGCCAAGGCGGAGGCCGAACGTCAGGCGAAGCTCAAGGCCCAGGCGCAGGAGCGAAAGAAGAAGGCCGAGGAAGCCGCCCGGAAGAAGGCGGCTGCGGAGAAGAAGGCGGCTGCGGAGAAGAAGGCGGCTGCGGAGAAGAAGGCCGCGGAAACGGCGAAGAAGGGGAAGCGACCATGAGCCGGCCCCTGGACCGCTTCTTCGCTCCCGCCCCCGCCCCGAAGGGAAAGCGGAAGGGTGCAGCCCAGCCTTCCCGGAAGGACGCAGCCACCGCCAGGGCGGCGGCGAAGCCGAGGCCCGCGGCCACGGCGGCACCGAAGCGGAAGCGTCGCCGTCGGGTCGCGCTGCCCCTGGCCCGCTCGACCGGACGGCTGCGCGCCCTGCTGATCGTGATCGGGATCGTCTTCTCCCTCGCCGCCGGCCGGGCCGTGCAGGTGCAGGCGATCGACGCGAGCAACGTCGCGGCCGAGGCGGCCGACCAGATGACGGTCAGCGAGGTGCTGCCGGCCTTCCGCGGCACCATCAGCGACCGCAACGGCGACGTCCTCGCCCAGACCGAGGACACCGTGAAGATCATGGCCGACGACAAGATGATCCGCACCAACGGACGCGGCAGCGCGGAGATGACCGAGTCGGACAAGGTCGCCGCCGCGGCGGCGCCGGGCAGGATCGCCGCCATCCTCGCCCAGTACCTCGGCGGGGCGGCCGAGGACTACCTGCCGAAGCTGACCGTCGTCGGCGCCGGCGAGTCCGTCCAGGTGATCAAGGAGAAGGTGACCGCGGCGACGTACCGGCAGATCAGCACCGCGATGAGTGCGCAGAAGCTGGTCGGGCTCTCCGCGACCAGCCAGCCCACCCGCGTCTACCCGAACGGCGTGCTGGCCGCAAACGTCCTCGGCTTCCTGAAGAACGACGGGACCGGCGCGTCCGGCCTGGAGTTCTCGCTGAACTCGATCCTCGCCGGAAAGGACGGCAAGGAGGCCTACGAGACCTCGCCGAACGGAAAGATCCCGCTCGGCGACAGCGCGCTCGTCGAACCGGTGAACGGCCAGGCGGTCCAGCTCACCATCGACTCCGGCATGCAGTGGCAGCTCGAGCAGATCCTCGGTGACCGGGTGCGGCAGAGCAACGCGACGCGGGCGACGGCCATCGTCACCAACGTCAAGACCGGCGAGGTGCTCGCGCTCGCCCAGTACCCGAGCTTCGACCCCAACGACGGTGGCGCCGCGGACCAGGAGAACGTGCCCGCGCGCGCCGCGACCGACCCCTACACCCCCGGCAGCGTGCAGAAGGTGCTGACCCTCTCCGCCCTGATCGACATGGGGCTGACGTCGCCCTCCTCGGTGGTGACGGTGCCGAGCCGGGTGAAGTCGGGCGACCAGTACATCACCGACGCGGAGGGGCACGGCACGATCAAGCTGTACACCCGCGGCGTCCTGGCCAAGTCGTCGAACATCGGCACGATCCTGCTGTCGCGCAAGGCCGACAAGGCTGCGTTGCACGACTACTACACCAGCTTCGGCCTCGGCCAGAAGACCGGTGTCGGCCTGCCCGGCGAGTCGACCGGCGTGCTCCCCGCCGCGAACATGCCCGACTACTCGCGGGACGGCCTCGCCTTCGGCGGCAGCGCGGTGTCGGTGACCATGCTGCAGGAGGCCGCCGCGATCGGGGCGGTCGCCAACGGCGGGGTCTACCTCCCCCTGAAACTGATCAGGTCGACCACGCTGGCCGACGGCACGGTCCAGGAGCAGAAGACGGCCGACCCGCACCGGGTCGTGTCCACCGAGACGGCGAACAGCGTCGTGGGGATGATGGAGACGATGGCGCAGGCCAGCACGAGCCACACCTTCGACGTCGAGGGCTACCGCGTGGGAGCCAAGACCGGCACGTCGAAGAAGTTCGACACCAGCTGCAACTGCTTCCGCGGCCTGGTCACCTCGGCGATCAGCGTCGCGCCGGTGCAGGACCCCCAGGTCCTGGTCTACGTGGTGGTCGACAGCCCCCTGCGCGGTTCGGCGGGCGGTTCGGTCGCGGGCCCCGCCGTCCAGGACGCCATGTCGGTCGCGCTGGCCCGCTACGGGGTCCCGCAGAACACGGGCAAGGTGCCGCACCTGCCGGTGTCTCCGGACAAGAAGATAAAGTAGCCGCCCATGTCGACGACCCCCGCGGTGCTCCGGCCGTCCGCCACCCCAGGGACGCTGCTGTCGGCCGTGCTGCCGCAGGCGCCGGCCGTCACGGTGACCGGGGTCAGCCTCGACTCCCGGTCCGTGCAGCCGGGCGACCTGTACGTGGCACTGCCCGGTCAGGTCACCCACGGGGCACGGTTCGCCGGCCAGGCGGAGGCCGCGGGTGCCGCGGCCGTCCTGACCGACCCCTCGGGGCTGGAACACCTCTCCGGGATCGCCGTGCCGGTCGTGGTGGTGGACGATCCGCGCGGCGAGATGGCCGGCATCGCCGTGCAGGTCTACGGCCGCCCCGCCGAGCGGGCCCGCCTGTTCGGGGTGACCGGCACGGTGGGCAAGACCAGCACGATGTGCCTGGTTGGCGCAGGGTTGAGGGCCGCCGGTCACACGGTCGGCACGATCGGGACGATCGGCTTCACGCTGGCGGGCCGGACGCTGGCCTCGCCACGGACCACGGTCACCACGCCGGAGTCGCCCGACCTGCAGGCGCTGCTGGCGCTGATGGTCGAACAGGGGGCTGACGCGGTGGCGATGGAGGTCTCCTCCCACGCGCTCGCGCTGCACCGGGTCGACGGGCTCACCTTCGACGTGGCCGCCTTCACCAACCTCGGCCGCGACCACCTCGACTTCCACGTGACGCAGGAGGCCTACTTCCAGGCCAAGGCGAGCCTGTTCCGGGACGGCCGCTGCCGGGCCGCGGTCGTGAACACCGACGACGAGTGGGGCCGGCGGCTGGCCGCCGAACTGCGCGAGGCGGGCTCGACCCGGCTGGTCACGACCGGAGCGGCGGGGGACTACCGACCGCTGGCCGGTGAGGTGGCCGCCGACGGGACCACCCTGGTCCGGCTGTCCACGCCGGAGGGCGAGCGCGGGTTCGCGCTCGGCCTGCTGGGCGGGTTCAACCTCGCCAACGCCGCCACCGCCGTCGCGATGCTCGACGTCGCCGGGGTCGACCTCGACCGCGCGTTGCCGGGGTTCGCGTCCGCCTTCGTGCCCGGCCGCATGCAGCGGGTCGACCTGGGTCCGGGCGCTCCGGGGGTCGTGGTCGACTTCGCGCACACGCCGGAGGCGGTGTCCGCAGCGCTCAGCGCACTGCCCCCCGGCCGCCGGATCGCGGTGCTCGGCTGCGGGGGGGATCGCGACCAGGCCAAGCGCGGCCCGATGGGCGCGGCGGCGGCGGCCTCGGCCTCGGTCGTCGTCGTGACCGACGACAACCCGCGCAGCGAGCCGCCGGAGGCGATCAGGGCACAGGTGCTCGCGGGCGCCCGCGCGGCGGCGGAGGAGTCCGGCGCGGAGGTGGTCGACGGCGGGCCACGGGCCGAGGCG
>NZ_JASGES010000210.1:0-4416 GCF_047606205.1 Propionicimonas sp.
CCTGCCTCGGGACCGGGGTGGGCAGGGGGACGCCGGCGAGCCCGGGGAAGGCGCCGCCGGCGGCAGGGTCCAGCCGGCTGACGTCGAGGAGCTGCTGCTGGCCGGCCTGGAGCCGGGCCAGCACGTCGGTGAGGATGCTGGGCGCCTGCCGCACGAACTCGCGCTGAGCCGCCTCGTCGGCGGTCTCCGCAGCGGAGGCGGCCGGGACGCGGGGTCCGGCACCGGGCAGTTGGGCGGCGGCGGCGAGACTCGCCGCGCCGAGGGCCGAAGGCCCGGGCTCGCCGAGGACGGCTGCGGCGTGGCACACGTCGGCCAGGGCTTGCGCGTACCGCCCGGCGGCCGGAGTGGCGGACGCGGCGGCCCGGCTGGCCAGGGGAGTCGGGGCACCGCGGAAGCGGCGACCGCGTACGGCGGCGTCCATGAATGCCTCGGCCGAGGCGGGGACGCCGGCCTCGCGGCACCAGTCGACGAAGGCGCCCCGGTTGGACTCCGCGACGGCGGCGGACAGCACGAGGCCCTCCTGGGTCGCGGCGTCGGGGTCGAGGCCTGCGGCCGAGGCGGCGGCGGTGAGTGCGGCGAGCGCTGCGGCCAGGGTGGGCGTGGTCATGACGTGGGTTCGCTCCGGGTGTCTGCCTCCGCCGGTTCTGCGGCAGGCGTCGGGGTCGGGACGGCGAGGTTCAGCTCCGGCGCGTGCGCGTGTCCGAAACGCTCCTGCAGGAAGCGTCCCTGGGTGACGAGGGCCGCGGCGTCGGTGGTGTTCGCCGCGTCGAAGATCGCCTCCATCGTGACCGAGAGCAGGTCGAGCTGGTCGATCAGGAGCAGCAGGGAGGTCTTGCCTCCCTCGACCGGACGCGAATCGGCCCAGTCGCGGGGCAGCCGCAGGTAGGCGCCGATCGCCTCGGGCAGGTAGTCGGTAGCGGTCGCGACCACCGAGTAGGAGTCGTAACTGCCCAGCCCGAGCAGGTCGAGCCGGGGCAGGGTCCGGCGCACCGTCGTGGTGATCGCGAGCGCGCGTGCCCGCACGACACCCGGAACGGCGGGGTCGGCGACGAGCCGTTCCACGCGGTCGAGCGACGCGTTGATGTCCGCGGCGGTCGGCGCGGTGGCGACCTCCTCGGCCGAGGCCGGCCCGGGCAGCTCCTCGCGCCCGAGCACCCGATCCCAGAAGCCCATCTGCGCCGGCTAGCGGTCGATCGACAGCGCGGGCAGGGTGGTGGCCCGCGTGTCCTGCTGGGCGACCCGCTCGAGGTAGGCCTTGGACTTGGCGACCTCGGTCTCCAGGGTTCCGATCGTGGCCGACATAGTGTCGAGCGCCTTCAGCTTGAACTGGTCGATCGAGTCCATGGTCGCGTAGATGTTCGCGAACGCGGCCTGGAGCTGCTCCAGCCCGATCGTCGAGGACGCGGCCTGCTCCTGGATCTGTGCGGAGTTCTCCTTCAGCATCTCCGAGGTGCGCTGGATCATCTCCGACGTGGTGGTGTTCAGCGCGGTGATCTGGTCGAGGACGAGCTTCTGGTTGCCCAGCGCCTGGGCGACGATGACGGCCGTCCGCAACGCGGAGACGGTGGTGGTGGACGCCCGGTCGACGCCTTTGATCAGCTCCACGTTGTTCTTGATGATGATGTCGATCGCGAGGTAGCTCTGGATCGAGACGGCCAGCTGGGTGAGCAGGTCCTGGTGCTTCTGCCGCACGTAGAACAGCACGTCCTGGTTGAGCGACTTGGCCTTGGCCTGGTCACTGAGCTCGAGCTGCGCGATCTGGGCCGACAGCTTCGCGTCCAGCCGTTCGGCGATGTAGACGTACTGGTTGAGCCGGCCCATCACCGTCCACAGGTTCTGCTTCTCCATGTTCAGGGCGACGTTGTCCTTGGTCAGCTCGTCCTGGCCGGACCGCAGCGCATGCAGGATCCCGTTCAGGTGGTCCTGCGAGCTCTGGTACTTGCGGAAGTAGTCGGTGACCGGGCGGGCGAAACCGATCTTCGAGAAGAAGCCCTTGCTCCCCTTGGCCTGCGCGGGGTCGAGATCCTCGACCGTGCGCCGCAGCTCGAGCAGGGTCTTGCCCACCTTGGACGTGTCGGCCAGACCGCCGGACTCGATCGCCCGGACCGGGGTCTGGAGCAGGCGGTTGGACGTCTCGGCCGCCTTGCGGATGTCGGCGTCGCCCATGCTGCGCACGGCGTCGGCCTGCGCGGCGAAGGTGGGCGAGTTCTCCTCCGAGGAGTTCAGCGCGGTGATGAACTCCTCGACCTTCGCGTCGAGGACGGGTACCTGCGCGGCCTCCACCTGCGGGGCCATCGCCGGCGCCTGGGTCGCCGTGATCGTCGCCGGCGGCGCGGGCGGGGTGAGGTTCAGCATCTCGGGCGGCGCCAACTGGACGGCCTGGCCCTGGCTGGACGGCTGCGCGGGTGTGGTCATCGACCGGCCTCTCGGTTCGTGGACGTTCGCCCCCAATCTAGCGGGCCGTACCCACGGCAGGGCCGCCCGCCGGGGCCGCCGTCCCGGGCAATCGGGGGAGCCTGAGGGACAACCCCGACCCGCGGCCCTTCAGGCGTCGCCGAGGGCGAGCGCCTCGGCCTCGAACTCGGCGTCCACGGGCAGATCCTCGTCCACGACCCTCAGCAGGGAGCGGGCGGTGAGCAGGACGAGGACGCCGGCCAGCACCGCGCCGGAGCCGATCCAGAACGGCAGGTGGATCGACAGCTCGCCGAGGGTCCCGGCCAGCCAGGGCGCGACGGCACCGCCGCTGAACCGGACGAAGCTGTAGGCGGCGGACGCCACGCTGCGCTCGACGGGCGCCACCTTCATCACGATCTCCGTGATCAGGGTGTTGTTCACGCCGATGAAGGCTCCGGCCAGGATCACCCCGGCGACCAGCACCTCCCTGCGGTCGGTCCACACCGCCATCGCCAGGAGGATGACGCTGAAGCCGAGCAACGCGCCGACCACGCTCGCGACCGTCCCGAACCGGCGTTGCAGCCGCGGCGCGACGAACACGGAGAACAAGGCGAGCAGGACGCCCCAGCCGAAGAAGATCAGGCCGATCTGCTGGGCGCCCAGGCCCAGCGGGAACGGGGTGTAGGCCAGCAGGGTGAAGAAGCCGAAGTTGTAGAGCAGGGCGGTGACACCCACGGTCAGCAGACCGCGGTGGCCCAGCGCCCGTAGCGGCTCGGACAGCCGCGAGCGGTGCTCGGTGGGAGGGGTGGCCGGCAGGGTGATGGAGGTGGCGATGAACGCGACCGCCATCAGGACCGCGACGCCGTAGAACGGCCAACGCCAGCCGATGCTGCCCAGCCAGCCGCCCAGCAGCGGGCCCAGCGCGATCCCGACGCCCAGTGCGGCCTCATAGAGGATGATCGCCTGCGCGACCGAGCCGGCAGCGGCGTTCACGATCGTGGCGAGGGCTGTCGCGATGAACAGGGCGTTGCCCAGCCCCCACAGGGCCCGGAACCCGACGATGCCGGCGATGCTGTTCTGGCTGCCGGCCAGTGCAGAGCCCGCGATGATCAGGACGAGGCCGATCAGCAGCGTCCGCTTGGCTCCGATCCGGGTGCTCAGCCAGCCGGTGCCCAGCATCGCGACGCCCATCACCGCCATGTAGCTGGTGAACAGCAGGGAGACCTCGGCGGGGCCGGCCCCGAGCTCCTCCGCGATCGGCTTCAGGATCGGATCGACCAGGCCGATCCCCATGAAGGAGATCACGCAGGCGAAAGCGATGGACCACACGGTGCGTGGTTGGCGCAACATATCTGTACTTGGTTCCTCTCGGGGGTCACTGCGGGGTGGTTGCCGCGGGAGCTGCGCCCGGGTGGGACGCGATGTCCAGCAGCTCGCCGATGACCAGCACCGCGTCCCTGACCCGGTCCAGGGCGGAAGGGTCGACGTCCTCCAGACGCTCCAGGACCGGGGCCAGGACGGCGCCACGGGCCCGTCGTGCCTCCGTCAACGCCTGCGCGCCCGCCTCGGTGAGCGACACACGGCATGCCCTGGCATCCGCCGGGTCGCCGTCGCGGCGCACCCAGCCGGCGGCTTCCAGCCGGTTCACCTGCACGGTCGCGGTGGGCTGGCTGCTGTGGTCGGCGTGGGCCAGCGTGCTGACCCGGGTCGGACCCAGCTCGTCCAGCAGGGCGAGCAGCCGGGCCTGGGCGGCGGGGACGGTGAAGGTGGCGTGCCGGGTCGTCCAGCGGTTGAGTCGGGCCACGGCACGCAGGAGCTCGGTGCCGAGGTCGGCGGTGATGGTCACCGGTCGAAGATACATAGATAAGCTATAGAACTCCAATCGGGCGACGCTCACGGGGTGTCCGGAGTACGTAGTCGCGATGCCGTGGTGTGGTCTGTGACGCGATCCGGCCGTCGGTTCGGTCGCTACCGCCCCACGTGTCACGATCTGGCCGAGGAGTGGCGGGATCCGGTCATCCC